>NYYK01000078.1 GCA_002685895.1 Methanobacteriota archaeon | reverse complement strand
ACTAATGAATAGCATCAGCGCAACAAGTAGTATTGCTGAGAATAGAACAGTCATCCCATCTGCACTTGAGGAAGTAACTTCTCCGCTACCACCAACCGCACTCATGGTAAATGTTGACTGAGCCCAGTAATCATCATCACTAAACGTAGCATCACCATTTACTGAATTAACTGTTAATTGGAAATTTGCAGAACCGCTACTTGGTGCTGTCCAATCTACTGACCAATTCATTTGGTCGTTACCTGATGTAGAATGAGTTAACTGACCAGCAATCATCTGAGTAGAATCATCTAATATTGTTAAAGTGCCAGAACTGGCTACAAGGTTGAAACCCCCTGTATTTTGTCTTGCAGAATCAACTACTGAACCAGGGCCCCCTGTAAATCCAAAGGAAAATGTGTAGGTTTCGCCCGCTACGAATTCAGATGGTAATGCACT
Source organism: Methanobacteriota archaeon (assembly GCA_002685895.1). Taxonomy (GTDB): domain Archaea; phylum Thermoplasmatota; class Poseidoniia; order Poseidoniales; family Thalassarchaeaceae; genus MGIIb-Q1. The sequence continues at coordinate 19,069 of NYYK01000078.1, read as the reverse complement.
ACCATTTCCGAGAGTCATGAATGGAGAAACATCACTGCTTGCAGTTCCGCCGTGGCAAGTACATCCGCTGTCAACATTATTGATTCCACCACTTCTAGCTTGGAGGCTTGGGGCTAACAATAATGATATGATCAGTAGCGTAGTAATTGCAATAATTTTCTTGTTCACTTTCATCATATCACCTCACTCATGTACCTCAAGAATTGCAGTCATGTACGCGTGGTCATCTCCACAATATTCAGCACAATCTATGAAAAATTTACCCGTCATGTCGGAAGTCAACCAAATTGAAGTGTACATTCCTGGCACAGCATCTTCTTTTGCCCCCCATTGTATAAAATAAGGTGAGTGTGTTACATCTGTTGCTGTGATATTGAATCTATATACTACGTCCTTTTTCACACTTAACATAGATAATCCGGTTTCCTCATCAACCCCAACATCGCATAAATCACTATTCAAGTTACCACAATCAAAATCCCAGAACCACTGTGACCCTGACATTCCAATTTCAAAGTAATCCACACCTTCTACACCAACTACGCTTGGGTCTTCCCATACATCAGATACGGGTCCAAGGGAAATATATGTTAGATACAAAATTAGTATGGTAGGAATAATTACCCATGTTATTTCTAATGAGGTATTGTGATAGTGTCTAGGGAACTCACCGACAACGAGGTCATCAATATTGGGTGTTTCACCATCTTTAGAGCGGTAGAAAAATGAATGGTGCAGTAACCAACCGAAGACGATAATTCCTACTACGACGGACCACGCCATAAAAATGTCAAATAATTCGTTATATGCATCGCCACCAACAGCCACAGTAACCCCTCTAGTCGAGGCCGTAATGCAGACCGTAGTTAAGCGTTCTCCGAACCCAACATGTGCGGTCATCAAACAAAACTATCTCATGGAGCCTTACATGTTAGGAGTATAGATGGCCATTGAAAATAATAAAACCAAACATGTGCGGGTTAACCGCTGTATTTTTTCCCCTTTTTTATATCTGAAAGTGACCCATTCCGCCAAAGGTTGAATTGTAATGGCCGTGTGCCTTCGCTTGATGGACGTTAGGGCGTTAGTGGTTGAGGACAATCAAGTCAATGTTCGACTCTTGCTTGCTATGTTGAAAGGCAAGAACATCACCGATATTGAAGTCGCAGAAGATGCAAACCAGGCATTCGAGGCTTTGCAGACAGGTTCATTTGATCTTATATTCATGGATATCCAACTTCCTTGGACGGACGGTTTGCAGTTGACGACTGCAATTCGCGACCACCCATTAGTTCGTGATAGTAGAATTATTGCTGTGACTGCTTTTTCAACTCCCGAGGATAGACGGAAGGCAGATGCTGCAGGTTGTGATGCATTTGTGCCAAAACCGGTACGCCGTGAAGAATTGTATCGAGTGATAGATGAACAATTGGCAGCCCGCAACGGTTGATTGCTTCCGAAAGTATGCACAACCTATCATTTCAACCGCTTTGCTTTCATGCCACTGGCTACTGGCTAGTATTGGAAGTGCTGGCTTGAGTGATTGGGGTGAAGTTATTACAACGCTACCAAATGGAGAGATAGCGGTTGCAATTGAACTACAACCGGGTGCAAAAAACCAAGGAATTGTTGGCATTAATAAGTGGCGGAAGAGGTTGCAGATTAGAGTGCAATCTGCACCAGTAAAGGGGTCTGCCAATGCAGAACTTATCGATTACATATCCACTCTTCTCAAAATACCAAAGGAAGCAGTCAATATCGATTCTGGCACTAAAGATAGACGAAAACGAATGTTATTGTCTGGCATTTCGCAAGAAGAGGTTAGCAACATTTTAGATGCTAAAATGGAGAATTGAAATGGCATCAGGAAACGAGTGGAAACGCCGTCGTGATTCCGTGGGGGGAGACTCTACTCGAGAGGCACGTTTTGAGGTGGCAGGGAAGGCATTAGCTGATGCTAGAATCAGAAATAGACCTGTGGAGGCAGGAGGCTTCGCATGCCCAATAATTATTGAAGGTAAAAAGGATGAAATTGCATTGAGGAAATTAGGATTTTCAGGACCAATAGAGAAGTATAATCGTGGTTGGGGGCGAAGTCGTTTGGTCGCCTATTTGTTTGAGACATATGGATGCAATAACCCAGTTGATGGTGGCCCTGCTCTCATATTATTGATGGATTGGGATCGAACAGGCGGCCGTATTCAGAACGATATGAGCATTCGTTTGCGAGCGATGGATGTAGTGATTGATGAAAATACTCGAATGGAGTTAGTTAGAGCAATGAAGCCGGAGGGCAAAACGGTAGAATCGCTAGCTCCATTTGCTCGAGAACTTAAGGGGATGATGCAAGTACACGATCCTACTGTATGGGATAACGAAGAGTGAATCATTCTAGTTGAATAATGATTCTCGCACTCAATTCTGCTTGCAGACTTTCTCTAATCTTCTCAAGATGCAGAATCCTTTCATCAAGTTCATTTCTCAACCTTTCAATTAAACCATTTTTCATTCTTACCCAACGATGGTCTACTGGACGTCCACCATGTTGCTCCCTAATTGCTGCTGCTCTCAACTGCTCCCGCTCTCTTTCGATTCGTTCCATCCATGAACGCTGAACATTGTGGCGTAGTTCATCAAGTAGGGGGGCAAGTCTGTTTTTTTCATCTTCTAATAACCAACCATGCATTCTATCGAGTGATTGTTCAATATCATCTTCTGTCTCGACATCAAAAATTGTTTTTTCAATCTGGTTGAATGTTTTCCATGGGTGTATTGGTTGTTCAGGAAGCGGGTAGCCCTCAGCATCAAGAAGTAGCCAACGTCTAACAGCGTGTCGGGAAAGACCCGCGACAGCCCAGTCAAGACAGACTAATGTGGTACCTTCAGAGCTCCAATTTTCAGGTCTTGTTGCTTTGAGTTGAATCACAGGGGAAATTCCAGCGTTTTCCCATCCAGGTAATGCCGCCTCTAAATCAGATTCACCACTGATAGATTCTCGCAACCATTGAATGATGGGATGCCATGGTGCTAGATAGACAAAATCACTCTTTTCTCTCGCTTCATCACGAGTGATTGTTACTGGTATAATATGGGGTGAAGCAGAATGTGCCAACTTCTCAATACGTTGTTGCCAACCGGTTGTGATTGAATCCGGACGACTCTTATCTGCACATCTTGAAGCCAATTCCGTTACAACTTCATTACTGAGAATCAATTGCCAAAATCCACCTGCATGATGTAATTTGGAGTTGCAATCTTTCAGTTGTAAACGTGCACGAACCCATTCTACAAGTTCATCAGGTGTGATTCCAAGTTCCATGGTGATTGCATCTTCGCGCAATTTTCTGATTCCGGGGTCATTTCCGAGCCATTCTCTTTCTTCATTAGCCCGCTCTTCTAACCATCTTTCTCGCTTATTCAGTAGGGTGTCAAGATTTGTATCTTCACGACATTCGTTATCATTTGCAGCCAATTCTCTAGCATCTACAAGACTATATCCACTATCACCCAACCTTCTTGCCCGAGGGGAATTTAGTTCATTTTGGGCGACCATTTTCATGGCTTTTCCAAGTAGTGGATCTAGCATTCCTATTGAATCTTCAAAGAGACGTATTCTGTAGAAAAGTCGACCAAGGATTGCAGCATCAATAGTTCCCTCAACAGCGATATTGAGAATCGTAATGACCTCCGCCTCTTGTCCAAATCGATCAAGTCTACCTATTCTCTGTTCAATTCGCATCGGATTCCATGGCAAATCATAGTTTACTAGACGATGACAGTGTTGTTGGTCCAGTCCTTCGCTACCTACTTCACTTGATAGCAGAACATCAATTTCACCATCAGCGAATTTATTGCGCAACACCTCTCTTTCAGCCATCGGTGTAAGTCCACTCAGAACTTGACAGTTCACACCCTCATCTCGTAGACGTTCATTGAGGTAACTCAGCGTCCCTCGGAAGTGACTGAATAGTAGTACGCCACCATCATCATCATTTGCAAGAGTATCTAGAAGCCACATCTTTAGCGCTTCAAATTTTGAATCAAACCCTCCTAATTCTTCAGCAGCAACAACCAGTTCGTCTAAATCCCCAAAACGACCGAGAAGTCGATGCTCAGCCTCATCAATTGTAATATCTGCAGCCTCCTCCTCTCCTTCAGTGCCAAAATTCAATGCGTTTCGAGCAGCATCCCTCAGTTGAGTACGCACATGTATTGCAAATGCTGGCAAACAACTACTGGCCATTCTTTCAGGAACCACCAAAGCCCAATCAAAACGATCTGAATCGGGATGGCGTAGTTGCATCAAATGCCATGTCCACCGTCTTGCTGCTTCATACAGCCTCCATTCAGCCTCAGTTAATTGAACATCTAATGTAATTGCATCACGGCGTGCTAAGTTTAGGTCAAGATCCCGTTTCCTTGTGCGCACAATCAATTCATTGAGTGGCCGTAATTGCCGCAACAAATCTGCTAATTGTACTCTCTGCTTATGCAATGATTCACCGGTCCAACCAAGTGGATCTTGGCAGAGGTCTAGTGCAGCCCGTAATCTCGGGTCTGCAGTAAAACCAGGGGTCAATTCTAACATCTCCAATGCTTGAATCGCCGCCATCAAATCAGGTGTGACTTGTGAAGCAGCATCCAGTGCTGTATTGAGTAAACGCATTGGCCTCATTGTATTCTGAAAAGACATGAAATCAGGCCATCTATCTGGGGCTAAAAGTGATAGTTGCACCCACAATTCCTCGTTTGAAAGATTGACTGGTGTGGCTGTGAGAAACAGAGTCTGTTTGCTATGAAGTGTCAGAAGTTGAATGGCATCATGCAGGCGACTGCGAGGATTTCGGCAGTGGTGTGCCTCATCAACGATTGTTAGGAGAATTTCAGGAACTCCTTCTTCCATCAATTCACGTAACAGTGTGGGCTGCCTTAGAATACCATGACTGGTCACTACAACAAGTGATTCACCCTGTCGTATTCTTTCAAATGCTTCACGCAGTTTTGCCCCCGTATTCGCTTCAAATCCGTCAAGGTCACATCGATGAAACATCTCTTGAATCCATTTCAGTCGCAAACCGCCAGGACAGGCAACTATCACTCCACCACTTTCTCCAATCGAATGTAAGCGACGTAGAACATGGAGTGCTGAGATGGTTTTCCCAAGTCCGACTTCATCAGCAATCAAAAGCCCATTCCAATGGCTAGATGCCAGCCGCGCGGCTGGTAGATGTTGATGCGGCTGGTCTTGCCAACGCCCAAATTGTAGCAATGGACAATAGTCTGTAGGTGGATAGCGTATGTTCAAATCATGACGTAAAAGATTCCATTCAGCTTGGTCAAGAACCACGCCGCTAACATCCACTTCATTACTTCTCAAGTCTCTCAACAGGGAACCACCGCAAATTGACCGTACTTGAATATACGCGAATCTGCAGGCCATTATCGCAATAAATCGAACTATTTCGGTGGAAGCGTGACGCTAATTTCCTTCACGGTATTGAGTACCACATGAGTGGTTGAGCGAGACACGCCTTCAGTGGAGAGAACGGTCTTGGTGAAATCATCTAAGTCATCCCTATCTGTTACCCTAGCAAACACCAAACTATCCATTTCCCCAGTCACGTCATAGACTGCAAAAACTCTAGGATCTGAAGCGATGAGTTCCTGAACTTCTAGCAATTCCCCTTTCACAATTTGAAGGCCAACAACGACAGTCATCTCCCAACCTATCTTGTCAGGATTAAGATTGGCGGTATATCCTGTGATGACACCGCTTTCCTCCAATTTTCCAAGTCGATTAGAAACCGTTCCAAGGGCGACCCCCACTAGGTCAGCAAGCGCCCTCATTGAGAGTCTTCCATCTTCCTGCAATGCTGAAATTAATTTTCGGTCAACCTCATCTAACTCCAATTTACCACGTCCGGAGCCATTTCGCATTACCGGCGGCATTTGAACGTTATTGTTGAAAAACTCATTCATATTGGTCAGTTGTACATCAAACTACCAGATTTTAGGGTATTGGTAGCAATAGTTCATGTTTTATCACGAATCGGCAAAATTAGGTCAAGTACCCAGCCACCTAATTCGTCGACATCAACTTTCCAATGTGTAGGTACCTCTTTTGTTGTTTCATCAGCGCACCTTAACTTGACTGTGAAATTCCGGCTAGTTCCTGCAACAACTAACTGTTGTTTCGGGACTTTTCCCATCTTCCATGGTTCGTCAGCGTATGCTCCCTTTAATGTCACATCACGTATTCCAGCAGTAATCGCAATCTCTGCATACCAACCCCTCTTGTCTTGGTGCAGAGTGCCTTTCAATCTTGGCAATCCCACCTCTCTCTGTTGATCTTGACGAATTATGATTATCAAACCAACAACAACCGCAATAGCAATTAGAATCGTTGGTAACATTCCAGCAGTATCTGGAATATTACTAGGTGATTGCAATTGAACATAATCGGCCCCGTAAATGGTATGATTGAGATCGTCGATGAAGAGGATTACTACTTCCAATCTCCACAGGTCATCTGCTGAGAATGGTATACCATCTTCTTGTAGTCGTTCAGTGCTTATTTCATGACTCCAGTTGGTTACATTTCCTTCATCGTGATAGAAAGAAGATGTCCAGCCATAATGTTTCACTAAATCTTGAGCAACCCCCTCTCCCAATGGGGCGTAATCAACCGTAATGTACCATCTGAGATTGAGTGACTCATCTAAGTCTTCTAGTGGCACGATTTGAGCAGAAAGATACAATCCAGCAACAGCAGTGTCACTATTTCCCTGATTGCTATCTGTAGATTCAGATGAAAACCTAGCCTCAACTTGCAAAGTAGCTTCAACCAATTGAAATAATTCACTTTCATTATTGGAATCCCCCTCACCATTCACCCATGTTGAACATCTTTCAGCACCAAGCGCAGCGGCTCTCTGTTGTCCCGCAAGGATGCTTTCATCACCATATGCCCAATTCAGTCGAACATCATCTTGTGATGTATCATCAAGATTACATCCAGATTCGTCAATGAATGATTCCAATACAGAGACTTCCATATTTTGAGATTCATTCCCTTCTACCACCCCTATGGATAGCGGTCCTACCATAAAAAGCAGTAGAGACATGACAAAGGAAATTGCCTTCATGCAACCACCTCCAATCCCATGGCATGAGAAAGCAAGAGTCGTTCGGCATCGGGTATCATCAGCGTCAACTTCCCTCCAAGCCACGCGGGTAACCACCATGTGAACTCTTCTTTGGTGAAGCGTAGCACTACGCCCCCCAATCTTTCATTTTCAATAGTTGGAATAGATAGGCTTGCCTCTTCAATACTTGGTCCCCCTTTGGTTAGGATTGTAGTCAGAAGTTCTTGACCAATATCATGTACATGTTTTCCACATTTTGGAGCAGTAATGTGTATTCCTTTCGATGTGGGTCTCTGGAGAATACCCTTGCGTAATTCCCAGGTTGGAAGCCCAGCTTGTATGATTTGGAACGGATGCCAATGGCCACCAGGTAATTTTCTCCCACGTCGCAGCATCCTCTCACCAAGCCAGAACCAGTCATGAATTTCATTTGGAATTGTGTAGATTTTACTACCCCTAAAAAACATCTTTTCAGGTGCTACCCCCCATTCATCTGAAATGGTTTGAAGTAGTTCTGGTGAAGCAGGAATTTGTTCGTTTCGATTGGGTTTCGGCGGTTCTCGCAGAGGTTTTTCTGCCATTTCTGAATCATTCAGCAATGCTTCAGCAACCTCGCTTTCTCCAATATGCTTGAAAGCTGCAACGAAGAATCCTCCTGAATCATTTTCGTCATTCCAAATACGCTTGCATTTTGGTAACATCTCCACAATGTTATCAGCATAAGCGACACCATCTCGACTTTCCATGCCATTCCATTCTTTCATTCCAGGTCGCGTTAAAAGCCCTGGGCAATAAGCAGAGATACCAGTTTCATCAAGAATGAGAAAATTACAGGTGCGGAGAATTTCAGCGACCACCGCTTCATTTTCAATTGGGTCAAGTGAACAGGTCGAATAGATCATCCTACCACCAGGGGCAAGCAACATCGCTGCTTTGTTAACAAGTTCAATCTGCAAGGACTGAAGGCCTATTCCTGCCCGCTCCGTCCATTTTTCCCAAAGTTCTGGGTTTTTTCTCGTAGTTCCGCTACCTGAACAAGGTGCATCAATTAAGATTCTATCAAATCCTGGGTTTGGACAACGTGGAAGATGCCTTCCATCATGGCGAGCAACAATCATCGAGGTCACCCCCGCTCTCTTTGAGTTGGAAACCAATAGGTTCGCCCGCCCGGGATTAGATTCGTTGGCAACTACAACACCCACATCTGATATCGCTTCACAGAGTTGTGTTGCTTTACTACCCGGTGCAGCGCACATATCTAGGATATGATGTCCCGGTCTGCTTTCAAGCAATTTGACAGGAATCATTGACACCGCCTCCTGACGAGTGATTCTACCACTATCATGCAAAGCGCGAATCAGTAATTTGGATTCATTATCTTCACACTTTCCTCTTGCCCATGGCATCTGCCACCCTTCACCGCAACCTCCTTCGGGAAGCCAAGGAATGGGTTCTCCACCTAGGGCACGCAAAAGATTCTCAGTCCACTTACGATCACTTCTGAGTGGATTAACTCTCAATGTTTCAGTTAGTCGAGGTTGTGCTAATTCAAGCCAAGAGTCCGCATCATCACGCCAAGTTTGGACTGATTTCCATAGTGCACTATTAGCAGCGAAAGGCCAGTTACCTTTGTTCAGAGACACACCCCCACGAAATCCACGAGTCGCCCTGCCCGGCCACATCTCTCAAGGATTGTGGGTGCGCTAACCCCATGAGCCACCCCTCTATCCGAGTCATTATGGCAGTGGGTGGCGGCGACGCATTCAGTCTTTCAGCGACTTTACTGACAATCATTCTACTATGGTCTCTACTGCAATGGACTGCTCCTTGGTGGCTTCGTGAATTATCCCGTAGTCAATCAGCGGATATTGAGAAATTCCGTTTGCTCGACCGTATGCTCACCCTACTTCCACTGATATTTCTTGGAATCGTGATGATAGATCTAATTTGGTCTCATTATACTCTAGACCTAACTCGCGCCCACGTAGCAAATTATGGTGCAGAGAATTTCTCAGTTTGGCAGCGTGTTCAAGCCAGCCTCTTCTCCGAAGGTGCTCCATGGCTGGCAATCCCGTTATTCTTTTCTCTAAGTTCAATTATCTGTGAATATTGGTGCGGTTTTGACAATTCTCTTTTGGATGGTGAGATTAAATCTAATCAAAGAGCAACAACTCTCCGTTTTCACGGGCTGCTCTGGCCATTCATGCTTCTAGCCTTCATGTCATCCAATTCTTTTGCAGTTTATTCTCAACCACTATCAATTGGAGAAGCCATTCTTCTCTCACCTAGCAATGCCATTTTTCTGATGCTTTCGGGATCATCAATGGCAGTTTGGGTTCACTTAACTTCTAGATTGGCCCAACAAAATATTGACATTTTGAAGCAAATCAATCAGGTAGTACTTGCAGGCATACTTACTATCGCCCCCCTTCTTGCCTTCCAAGGTATTCTACCCAATTCGGGGGAATGGTTACTTTTCTCTCAATCAGTAGCACTTGGCAATGAAGCGACTTTAGCACTTTGCGCATCATTAGCAATACTTCTACTTGGCTGGCCATTTTTCATTTTCCTTCTCACACGCGTACACGCGACGAGGGGTCAAGCACGGGAACGGCGATGGATTGGTTTACTACACATCTATTGCCACACATTCTTCTTCACCTTGTTATCAGGCATAATAATTCTAGAACCACTTCCTAACATCTCTAGTTTGTCATCTGCTATCTGGCTCTCTCTAACTCTAATGCTTCCACTTGCTGTTGCGGGATTATTTGGCTCCCTGTTGCCGATGGCAGGCCTTGATGCCCGTCCTCGTCCTGAAGCATGGGGCTTCTTCTTGGGGATGACACTAGTAATTCCGTTCTTTACCATTAGAGAGCCATTGACCGCCGCTCTTGTGCCAGGTCTGTTTATTTCAATGACTGCCTTGCCTCTACTGGGAACTCATTTAGAACGTAGAGCAAATCTTTCTACTCAACGTAGAGGATTTGAATCAGCAATAATTCTCATTATGAGTTTCTTGTCCTTGTACGGATTCCACCTTGCTATGGAAGGTTCCTACTTCGGTTTTATCGGCGGTGTGATTGCTGCTATCGTAGTTCCAACTTCTGCTCTAGTCTTTGCCAAACCAATAGGTAAAATTAGTGATTTTGGTGAAGAAGAATAAGGTTGGGAAACCGACATTTTCACCTAATTGTCACCTGCAACGGTTATAGCACCGACAGTGCGCCTGCATCTCAGTTGCCTGCTTTTGGGAGGTAGCTAGATGGGATGCGAAATGAAAGATGATAGCAAGCCTGCTGTAAAGCGGCAGAGGAGAATAAGTACATTGGCGAAAGCGAATAGAGAGGCGTTCAAGGCTGCAAGAGCACGAGCAGATCTAACTACTCAGAATATCGAGGAAACCAAAGAACTTCGAAACCGATTCAAAGAAATTCATGAGCGAGCTCTTGACAGTCAAGTTGAGCAGGGTCCTTTAGTTCCAGTTGAGGCACAACTTGAGGTAGAGGAAGATGATTGGGTTTACCAAACAGTAGATGAAGAGACTTTGAATGAACTGGGCCATCGGGTTGTTCTGCAAACTAGTGCAGGCACGCGCAAGGTCTTGTTTGAGACAAAGAACCTCAATGAGGCAATGGATTGTGCAGCAAGAATTGTTGAATTCAGCGATGGTTGTGTATTGGTAGAAACCATTGATCCTTGAATTAAAGACACATTCGTCGTGTTCATATAGGCGAGGCAGGTCGGGCGTTTTGCATGGCAGTCAAGAAAGACAAGAAGTCCAAGGGGCCGAATATCCAGCAAGCCGCTGGTTTGATTCGCTACTTCGATGAAGAGTCTGAAGAGGCTTGGCAAATTAGCAAGGGCATGATTTACACCGTCTGCATCGTTTTCTCAGTGGTTGTCTATATCGCCAACCAACCTACACAATGGGATAACACCTGGATGTGGATGTGGGACAACCTCTTTGGTTGATTTCTCACTCTGATTCAGTGAGATCGACAAATGGAATCTCATCCACTGGTTCGTCATCTAATCCATCTAGAAGGTCATCTGCAGTTACATCTGCAGTAGCCGTTCCAACCTCAACAGGTATGCGTTCCACATCTTCAGGCAATTCTTCGTGAACAAGTATCTGTTCCTCAAGCATTTCTTCGTCGATTTCAAGAGCCGATTCCAGCAACAAGTCGTCTGCTTCTTGGAAAGGTGTGCGGGTAACTTCGGTAGTAGGGTCTGCCTCAATCAAAGCCGCTTCTGCTCGAGCCAAAGCCCTTTCAAATGCAGCAGCGTTGTTATCGTGAAGGGCATTGCGTGCCATCTCAATCTGCTTTCGCGCTTCTTCAACAGAATCTTTGGCAGCGCTTAGATTCCAATTATTGAATCCCTCTTCAGCAAATTCATCGAACTTCCCCTCAAGTTCCTCTAGTCGTTGAACATATTTGTGAGCCTCTTCATTCATCTGCTCTCTAGCGTACTTGACAAGCCCTCCCCACGCTTCACGATGCTCGTTGCCTGATGCTTTTGTCGCTTTTCGCCACATTATTCCAAAGGATGGTTCCCATGGGTTGCGACCCAATGATGCCACCAAGTCAAAAATAAACCGCGCCCTTCTTTCAAGTGGCCCATCAATAATCAACTCGTTGAGAAAACAGGAATCGAATAATCCAAAGCCCCAGTATGATCGGCTTTTCACCTCAACACGCATTGTCGAATCTTTCACCACCATTGTCCACTTCTGTTGGTCAAATCCTGGTGGTTGTGTCAGTATCGGTGGCTCATGTGCTCCAAAGCAGCGTAATAGTGCATCTGCAAGATCCCCTAGGAATAGTGTCGATACTCCTTCTGGCCAGTTCATGTGGCGAAGTCTATTGTCGGAATCAATTTTCATCTCAGGTTTTCCGCGCTTGACTTGACACCAAAGGTGGCTATGTGTTGCGTTAACGCCAACCACAGAACCCCCTTCCACTCTACTCCCTCATGTTGTTGGGGGCGACTCCTTAAGCATCATTGTTGCTTCTCTATGATAGGTTTGATTGAGAAGAAATGCACCTTTTTCATTAGGTTGAGGATAGTTTTCAATCGTAAGGCTGAATAAAAGACACGCTCCGTAGCGCATTATGGCGAAGAAGTCGGGGGCGGCCAAGAAGAAATCTGAAGCCGCTAAAAAAGCAGCAGCAACTCGTAAGAAGAATGCTGCAGCAAAGGCAAAAGCTGCAGCAGAAGCAGAAGCGGCAGCAAAGAAGGAAGCAACAAAGAAGAAGGCTGCGGCAACTCGTAAGAAGAATGCTGCAGCAAAGGCAAAAGCTGCAGCTGAGGCTGAAGCCGCGGCAAAGAAAAAACTTGCAGCCGCTAAAAGAGCCGCTACTATTGCCGCTAAAAAAGAAGCAGCAGCCGCAGCGGAGAAAGCAGCCAAGAAGAAAGCTTCAGCGAAGAAAGCAGCCGCAACACGTGCAGCCAAGAAAAAAGCAGCGGAAGCCGCTACAGCAGCAGAAGCCGCCGCAGCAGCAGAAGCTGCGGCCCGTGATGCAAAGAGACGCCCTGGACTAGTTCTCGCTAGTGACCAAGTAGATTCAAATTTGTCTGACAAATTAAGATCGTGTTCCACACATTCAACAGGAGCCTCTCACATTGATGCAAAATCAGATAGATCCAAAGTGATGAAAAAAGCAGTGAAGGAAAGTCGCGGAGCAAAAAGCACAGCCGACAAGCGCAAGAAATCATTCCACAAGCGTTGGATTGAAGGTGCAAGCCCATCTACCGTTGAAGAGTATGCTTGGGCAAGAGAATTCCTTAATTCATAAGCAACATCTTCATTGACTCTCTGCTGTCGTTGACAGGGTGTGCCGAGACGTAAGTATGGTCGCTTGCGAAAGACAGTTGAATTACCTCATCATGACAACTGCTCTAGGTGTCGTTCCGGCAAGTTTTGCCCTATTGCTGGACATTTAGGTAATGATGTGAGACCTGAGAAAGAATGGAAGGGGCCAGAAAAAGTGAATCGTAGGGCAACGAAGAAAAACAAGTGAGTAAACAATTATTGTTCGTCAATGTCACCGAAAATATCGGTTTCTTGTGCTCTTCGATACACCTCTCTCAAGGTTTGATCTGTAATATCAAGGTAGATTCGTGTAGAGCTGATATCAGCGTGCCCCAACAGCCGTTGAATACTAACAATATCGGCCCCTCTCTCTAGTAAGCCGGTAGCGAAATTATGTCTTAGTGTGTGAGGTGATAACCTGCTTCTTGGTATCTCTGCTTCATCAGCAAGTCTATCCATCATCTTCTGTACATTTCGTTGTGTTAATCTATGGCCGCGACTATTGATGAAGAGCGCCTCCTGTTCCTCAGTTTGTCGTGATTTTTTGTGTAATACCCATTTCTCAATCACTTCCTTGCTTCGGTTGGTGAAGAGTACTTTCCGGTCTTTGTTACCTTTACCAGACCATACAGTAGCAGAGAAGTCATTCAAATCAACATCAGAGAGGTCTAGTGCACACAACTCACTCACGCGTAAACCAGTCTCAAGAAACACAATGACCACAACTTCAGCGAGTGGGTTTTCTGATTGCCGGCAAATATTGAGTAATGAACCTAATTCTTGATTAGTCAATGTGCGGGGGAGGCGCTTGCTTTTTTGTGGGCGGACAACCCACTCTGGGATTGAGTGTCCTATCCACTTGAGAAAGTGCGAGATAGCAGCCAATCGAGCATTTATTGTGGCGGGTTTCAAGTGTGAGATTGATTGCAATAAAGCATCAAGTCTGCCATTGTTCGGATCAAGGTATCCAACTCCTTCAATCATTGTCATTTCTTCAGCACCTAATATGGTCATCTCCTCTTCAAAAGGTAGTGGAGAGGTTAGGAGTTGTCGTGCAGCGATGTAATAGGACCTAGATGTGTGGTTACTCTTCTTTTCGGCTTTCAATTGTTGTTGGTAACAGGCAAGCAGTGGCATATCCCGGAGTCTAGAAAGCCTAGCAGGCAAAGTGAAACCGTGACCGATAATATCATCACTGAAACGCTCTAGATATTGTCGTTCTCCAGCGTCAGCCCAAGGCTGCTCATTTTCGTTATTTTCCGGTAACATTCTAACCTCTCTTCGTCGTTAGCGCCACGATGTGACGCTCTATCCCATCCCCTTGCAGGGAAGCGAGGTTACACTAGTTCGACTATCAATGCTTCGCGGGCTAGGGGGTATTATCCGTCCAACTTGCACGGGTTAGGAAAATGCCGTTTACAAAAAATCGCTACTGAATTCCATCGTTGTTGGGCCGAACTTATTTTCTTCGATAGAGTGTATGAGCCAAGGCTCAAGTTGTCGATGAATTTTGTCAATTTCACCATAGCAGACAATTTCATCTCCGCGCCTCAATGTGAAAGTACGCCTTGGTTTCCAGATATGCATACCCTCGCGAGCAACTGCAAATACAAATTGGTCATCAATTTCAGTGAAGACATCACCTATCTGTTTCCCATTTAGAATTGGGTGGCGAGAAATCGAAACGCTGACCACACCGTGGTCGGGTCGGCTACGAAGTAATTGGTCAAGATTAACAGTGCTGAAGCCTTGATTAGCGATGCAGTGATCGATAATTGCACCTGCTACATTAACTCCAGATGCGACTTCAATACCTTCAAGCCCTGGTGATGAATTTACTTCAAGCACAAGAGCCCCCCTCTCGCTTTCCAACAGGTCAACACCAGCAATATCGAGATCGAGTAACCGTGCTGCCCGAGTTGCGATTTTGGCATATTCTTCGGGTAGGTCAATTCTTTCAACGGTACCATTTAGGTGGTAATTTGAACGGAATTCATTGCCTCGAGAAATTCTTCGCATGGCGGCAATAACCTTGCCACCAACTACCAAGACTCGAATATCGCGACCATGACTTTCTGCGATGTATTCCTGAACAAGGACATGATGCCCTTCAGATAGCAACTTGTAGGTTAGTTCTCTAGCCCTATCTTCTGAATGAACGAGAAACACTCCACTTCCTTGGGTTCCCTCGCTCACTTTGATGACAATCGGCATTCCTCCGACTTGATTCAACGCTCTCTCCACGTCTTGCCAAGTGCGGACATAGCATGTAGTTGGAACAGGAATCCTATTTTTTGTCAGCAATTGTGTCGCATGCAGTTTGTCCCTGCTGTGACTAATTCCGTCAGCACTGTTTGCCACATAAATCCCCAATCTCTCAAATTGTCTTATCAAAGAAACTCCATGATGAGTAATTGAATATCCAATTCTTGGTATGACAGCATCCACTTCTACAGGCCAACCAGCGTTGAGAATCCTTGGNTCATCATTGCCTACGGTGATGCTGAGTCGCATTGGATCAAGGACTTCAACATGGCAATCACGCTTCTCAGCTTCTTCCACAAGCCGACGTGTACTATACAGCCGCGGACCACGAGAAAGGACAGCCAAGCGTACAGACATGAATCGGCCGTACCCCCCACCTTTTTTGAGTGCTGTGGCTAATATTATCCAGTAATCCATCTATTTTTATTACATTTTAGTTACAAATCTGCAAGTTTTGTGCTGTTATTATGTAATTATCAATCTGCGGCGTGTTCATAATCAAACCCGTACTGCCCCTTCCATGCAAGCAGGCCCATCGGGTCCACCCGTAGCAGGTCCTTCCGGTCCGCCAAGTGCGGGCCCTTCAGGTCCACCCGCAGCAGGTCCTTCGAGTCCGCCTACTGTTAGAGGTCCNCCAAGCAGCATTAGAGGCCCACCAAAAAAATCTCTAGNCACTTCATTTTCAAATCAGTCAGAAATGGATGAAGGCGCATTTGATAAACTTGCAGAACAGAATGTGGTACGTCAGAAAGAACTTGACCGCCGCGACAAGGCCACTGATTTGAAGCAAGTAAAAAACAGCAAACGAAACAATGTCATTCTCGTTCTTCTCTTTATGGTGGTGTTCGGTGTTGCTGCTCTATGGCCCATCACTTCTGGTGATGTTACCAACAATCCACACGAGTCCAGTACTGAACAGAACATCATAGATCGTAACAATCCAGAACACCCCGCTGCATGGGATAAAGATGACACTAAATTGATGGAATCAAAGATTTGGGACGGCAATGACCAGTTTTCCGGTTCCTTCCAACGAGATTTGGCTTTACCAGGTATTCCCCTAGATGTGGAGGGAGTTACCACAATTCCGGTTGAAGTACGGCTCATTAGTTATCGACAAGATGGTAAAGATACAGGTTTTAGATTGGGCCTATTTACATCTACTTGTGCAGATAAACCAATGTCAGGTCAAACATGGAATGATCTCTCTGAGAGATATCGCTATTCATCAGTCACACCGATGTTGATAGGCATGGAGGTGGTTGTAGAGTTTGAAGTTCCGCCCGGCCAATATTGCCTTGTGTTCGAATATGAAACACCACCAGAAAATCCTGGGTACCGTGCAACAATTGATGCCGAAGTGACATCTCATTGGAATCAACCAATCTTTGCCCCATTATCTGGCCTCATGGGATTGATGGCAATTTTTGCCGGCATCGGCGCACACAAAGCGGGTAAGGCATGGAAAGCAGTTGCACAACCTAGCAAGCCAGAACGCCAATCCACTGAGGAAGAGGTACTAGAGCAGGCTGATGAAGAGCGTGGTGCGATGTCAGAATCTGGTGATGCGCTAGAAGAGGATATACCGGAGGTTGCAGATTCAAGTCCACCAGTAGAAGTGGAAACTACTCCAGTTGAGGATACCACGCCCACTCCTGAAATTTCGGAGCCTCCAGTGGCTGAAGAGCCGGTAGCAGAACAACCACCCGCAGAAGTCCAAGAGCCAGTACAAGAACAACAACCAGCTGCAGAACCTGAATACACAGATGATGAACTTCGAGCATTTGGTTGGACAGAGGAACAAATCGAGTGGCAAAGACAGACCGAAGCAATGCAAAGAGAGTAAGCATCAGACCTAATTTTTCTCTCTACGAGAGAATTTTGGAAATATTGCTATTGTCTTGAACAAGCCTTCATTTATCCACAAACTGCCGAAGGGGTTGAAAGCCACAAGGGGCCCCAATCAACTTGGGTCACAGAATGGTCGCAGATTCTTCACCTACCGCGGCTGAACTGATGTCTATGACCGTGGCCATCCTAAAAGAGCGGTGCAAAGAGTACGGATTGAAGGTTTCAGGACGTAAGCAGGAACTGATTGACCGACTGTTGGAAGCGACAGCATCCGATGATGATGTGCTAATTCTTGAAGAGGACGACGAAAGTCCTGAGCAAACGGTTGAGGACGATGTGCTTGAGGCAGAAGTCCTTGAGGCAGAAGTCGAAGAAGAGGCACCGCCTGTTCTAGACGATGAGCCGTACGAAGCAGAAATATTGGATGCTGAGATTTTTGAAGCGGAACTCTTTGAGGACGAAGATGATGAACTTCTTGAGCCCGTTCACACTCAGCGAACTGTAAGACTAGAGAAAACAAATCCCCTTGCTACATTGGCAAAACCGAGTGTTCTTGCTACTTTGTTGGTGGTGTTGATTATCGCTGGCGGTGGCTATTGGTATTGGACTAGTCATCTCAATCCATTCGTAGCAACCCCGATTGAGTATGGAGATCGAATGGAGTTCACGATTTCCAGCGGCTCATTTGATGTTGAGGGTGAAGACATGATTCGCGAGTTGGATAATAATCTCAATGGGGCACTTTCAGAGGTATGCGAAGAATTTCATGTGGAGTTCTCTGGAACTGGAGAAATAGACGTCAAACGAGGTGCTAGTAGCGAATTACTCGATTCGTCAGATACAAAATTGACAGGAGCAGTACAGGCTAGAGATGCCTACGGCCTGACTTTTCTAGCAGTTGAACAGGAACTCAAACACGACCTGACAGCTAGCATATCATCCAAAACTTGGCTTGGCGACTCTTCAGAAGGAATGTGCTCAGTTCCTGTTGGTCCGATTTCAGGTTATGCCTTCTCACAGAATTCCAAATCTTGGACTGAAATACAGAGCAAGGCATTACTCAGCACCCACTCATCACTCACTCTTGACAATCAAGGCGAAGAAACTAGGGTTGAGGCGGTATCATTTGGTGTGCCAGATGATTCACTTTCAGATTTGATGCCTGAATTATTACTCCCTTTGAAACCTGTTGAACTCACTCCTCTATTTGGCAACTCACTACTTGAGGAGGGGAAGAGTGGAACCAGTGGAAACTGGCAATGGGTTGTTGGTAGTACAATCTCTGTAGGTGGCGAAAGAGGCCTACAAGTCAACATGCAACATACAGAGGTGGAGGATTGTGTTGGACGTGTTCACATGGTCCTGCTTATCGTTCCTTCTTCCCCTTGGGCGGTGCAACAACAAGTAGACATCAAACTTGAGAAGAGTCGTTATGATTCTTCAGAATGTGGCCTTCTCGCGGATTACCTTCTTGATAGAGCATTGCCAGAAGGCTCAATCAGTATGCAATATACAATGATTAGGTCCTCCTCCGTAGAAGGTGATGGCATGATTGATTGGCAGTCTGGCTATGGAAATCGCCCTGGTTCAAATTCAGGAGCCCTATCTCCTAGTGAGAATTGGGGTGGTAGCGGTACCCACATGCCAGATAAATCGACAGATCGCTCATGGCCATTAGAAGATGCAGTTACTTGTATTATCAACCAGACATTGGAAGCTAATGAGGCAGCAACAGCACTTGCATCAGGTGGCTATGTATTCAGAGCAGTCGATGATAGGGCTCATGGAAATACGGTATGGAATGTTTCTTGGGTAAATGACGATGATGCGGGTTGGGTTGAGGTTGAGCAACGCCCTGAGAATTGTTCCGTGCTAGACAAAGCCTCTTTTGATGAAGCGGATAAACCAGCACACCGAAGAGAAAGCATCCCTATTTCTGCAAAAATACAACAGATTGAAGCAAGGATTACAGATTCAGATCGCTATCCTG
>NYYK01000077.1 GCA_002685895.1 Methanobacteriota archaeon | reverse complement strand
AGGTAAATAATGACATTGAATAGAGGTAATTCTTAGTATGAAATAATACAATATGGACACTTCACAAGGGTCTCTCCAAATACCCATGCGAATGGCTTTGTTGTTTGAATGGGCTTTGCGTGGGTCATTCGGAACGCTACCCATTCAATCGATGTCAACGATGGCTGTGGTTGTCAGTAGTAACTGCTCAATTTGCAAGTTCTCATTATTGAAATCATGATTGATTTCAAGCCGTTCTAATGCATCTAATGTTGGCATGGGGCGCTGTGGAAGAAGTTCAGCCTCAAGCCAACTCATCAATTCGTTTGCATTTGCATCATACTTACCATTGTAATGTGGAAGTTCAATTTCTGCTGATGGTTCTCCATCCCATTCCGGAAGTCGAATTAACCACGCTTTGTCATCTCCTGATTGAACGCCAGCTCTTTTGAAGGCGACACTCATCTGGTGGGTTCCAGCGATTAATCTAAGAAACTCACCATCTAATGAGTTACTCACCATCTTTTCGGCAAGAACTCTTTCTCTGAGGGCGAGCCATGTTGCCCACAAATGGCGCTCGGATACTGCTGTAGGGTATCCCAATAGTAGCCAACGCTCGTCATTCCGGTTCTGTAGAAGCATCGCTGCTGTTAGCCTTGAATCTGAAATTGGCTCAGTAAATTGAATACACCACGCGGGAAACCAAGGGGGTGTGGCTCCTTTCATCAGTTGGCCGCTGCCATATCTCTAACATATCATCTGCGGCGGCGAGCCCGTCTGACTTTGCCCGCTTTTTCCATAATGCCATCTACCAGTTGTCTGCTCCAACCCCACTCATCTGCAAGTCTTTGTTGGTCTTTCTCAGTAAGCTCCAGTACATCATCAACTGTTCTGACTCCATACTTTGCCATATGCCGCGCTCGCACCCTCCCAACACCTCTGATTGAGACTAGTTCAAGCAAATCAGGTCTGCAACCATTGATTATGCGTAGTCGTAATTCATCCAACATTTCAATCAATTGTTTACGAGGTTGTTGTAGCAATGCATCATCACCTTCTTCGTGTCTAGTAATTTCTTTACTGGCGTAAAGCAACCAATCGGCTAGATCAATTCGAACCCTCAAGTCGCCTGGTGCTACACCCAATTTTTGCTCAATGCCTCGATGACTCAGTTCCTCAATCCAGTCTTCCATAGTTAATGCCGATTTGGTGTGAACTAGGGGATCCAAATCAAGGCTTGAGGCCATCAGCAAATCACGTGTCACCAATTCATGCCCTTCATGGGCAAGTCGTTTGGTCATCAGAAGTTTCTCCTCAGGTTTTCTTGGCCATAATACCATGAAATCTGGAACAGTTGCAATGAGGTGAAGAATACTGTAGGGGGAGAGAGTGGTTTCATCATCGAGACCAGCAATGATTTCGGTTGCCTTTCTCAAACCCATCTGTAAGATATGTCCAGATAATGGGTCGAGGTAGAGCCTGCTTACACGCTCACCAAAAGGGGTTGCTTGGTAGGTCATCGCATCTTGTTCTGGGAGATTCGCCTCTAACCTACTACCTCGGTAAATATCACCAGCAGATTGGAAGCCAATAATTGCAGGACCCTTTCTTTTTGGCTTCTCTTGTGGGGGGGTGTTCTCACTCAACCGCACACCAGTTGTAGAGGAGGCTGCAATAGCCCAAGGGGGAAGATTGTCGTCCCAGTTTTCAGAATCAATTTCGTCTTTTCCAGTCTCTATGATTTCTTCACGAAGTGACTCATCAATATCTGCTGCAAGAGCCTCATCAACACCGCCTCTTTCCACCATTCCGTGTTCACAGAGCCAGTCAACGATTCCGTCAATTTTGTCTGCCATTGATTCGCGTGACACATCCATTGCTAGGAAGGTGTGAGAGAAAAATTTCCCCAATGCCCAACGGTTGGTTTGGCCTCCAGTGGCAATTGCCGCTAATACATGCATTCTCATTGGAGATTCCATGTGTAATTTGGAAACAATATCTTCAGGTTCGGATTCAAAATATCGGTGAGACATTTGGTCGGCATCTAGCAGACTTTTGCAACGAATCCATGCCTCACCATAATTGTCGTATTGCGGCCTTCCGGCCCGCCCCATCATTTGTTGTACTTCCATGGTTGAAAGTAGATTACTGCCCTCTCCATCCCAACGCCTCAAGTCGCGTATTAATACTCGTCTTNCGGGTAAATTGACTCCAGCAGCAAGGGTGGGTGTGGCGCTAATGCAAACAAGATCGCCGCGCTTNAATGAGTCTTCAATCAATTTTCTTTGTCGAGAGGTTAGACCNGCGTGATGGAAGGCGACNCCACCAGCAAGAGATTCNGCAAGCATGTCTCCTGTTTGGGAACTTTCAGAACCATCTCCNACCTTTTCAGAGAGTTTTTTCCATGCTTTCAGGTTCTTTTCATCTTTCTCTTTCTCAGCCTTTTTCTTCATTCTTTTGGCGAGTTCTCTTGCCACTGATTGAGCAGATTTTCTAGTNCCTACAAAGCAGAGAAGTTGGCCTCCCTCTGCAATAGTATCTGAGAGTGTGGCCCAAACTTGGTTTGATTTTGGGCCATCAAGGAATTTTGGCGGCGGTAATGGCATTTCTTCACCATCCGAGATTTCTTTTCTGACTTCAACTTGTAAATCTGCTANAGTAGCATATCGAAGAGGAACTGGGCGCCATTCAGATATGANCAACTCTGCTTGTAACCANTCGGCTACAACTTGGGNGTTGCCAACNGTGGCTGATAGAGCNACAATNTGTGCATGTGGGATTTCAAGCATGATGCGAGCTAGATTAACCTCGAGGGTTGGGCCACGCCCAACATCGTTGACGAGGTGAACTTCATCTGCAATCACGATACTGACTTTTTCTAAGAATTTTGGCTTATTTCTCAATAACGAATCAAATTTTTCAGAGGTACACACCATGATATCAGCATCATCTAATCCTCGATTTTCATTGTTACGATCTCCAATTCCAATACCTACTTTCAATCCAAACGGCGTTGCTAGTTCCTTNANTTCTCCAACTTTTTCACTTGCCAAAGCCTTCAATGGAACGATGTAGATAGCACGACTCCCNGGTTCNGTTTCAAGCANTTTCTTGGCAATTGCAAGGTGAGCGACTAAGGTTTTTCCACTAGCCGTTGGTGCAGTCAACAGCAGATTTTTTCCAGCCAAAGCGATTGGCAGAGATTCCACTTGCGGAGGATGAAAAGAGGTAATCCCCCACTCTTCAGAGAGGAACTCAACCATATTTTCGGGCAACTCAAATTGCGAAGGTGAACTGTCCGCACCGGCTGCCATGTAACTCAATCCGCATATCACGGCTCAAGAGGATAGCGGTCCAAATGGTGATTTTTACCTTAGGGTGGCTAATTCAGTATTAGAGATGTGGATACTTTGAAGGGCTGTTGGGTATCGTGTCGTTGTGATGGCAGAGGTCGAGCCGACACCGGATGGTCACGCTGACGAAAAGGATGTCAATGATTGGTTGGAGTTATTTTGGGGTTCACTCCTCATTGTCATTGGCCTCAACCAATTGATGCACCCGGGTGTTCTTTTTGCTCCAATTACAATGCAATGGCTTGCTTCAGGGGTCATTGCACTCGGTCTTGCATGGATGGGCCACGGCCTCAAGGACATGGCAGTGAAAGAGATGCGCGCCCCGCTAGANCCTAGCGCTGGGAGCAAGAGAATCATTGATTATGGCCTTATCAGAGATGTTCTCCTTCACCCAAATCAGTATGGTATTTTTCTCCAAGAGGCTTACGAGAGAGCGTATGAGGATGGCATTCTGACTGAGGAAGAACATGAAGAATTAACCCAACTTTCCATTGCTTTGGAGATTCCGCCACGTCAGGCTGCAAGGATTGCAACGCGAGCATCAATCAATGCAGCAGTTAACGATGGAAAGGTCACAGAGGCTGAGATGGCCTTGATTGAGGGTGCCATGGAGTCTGCAGGCCTCACTGATGAGGAGCGAGAAAATATTCGCGAAGCTCTTGAAGATGGTATCATCGATGACGATGAGAAGGTGATGCTGGACGAGATACTTGGTAAAGTTCAAGGTTGATTCAATCTAGAATAATAAACCTCAAAAGAAATCATCATCGATTTTTTCTGTTTTCTTGGTGCCGTAGTATTCTATTCCACCTGCTAATAGAATCAAAGCAAATCCGCTAGCA
The DNA here is from genome assembly GCA_002685895.1 of Methanobacteriota archaeon. Taxonomy (GTDB): domain Archaea; phylum Thermoplasmatota; class Poseidoniia; order Poseidoniales; family Thalassarchaeaceae; genus MGIIb-Q1. The sequence continues at coordinate 9,511 of NYYK01000077.1, read as the reverse complement.
AGCCAAAGATATTCATTGGAGAGGAAGCCGCCAGCGATTGATATTCCCTCGATTTCAGGAATACTGCTTTCATCAAAGTTGTCGCTAGAACGCCAACTTACTTCCATACCATCAATTCCACAATCACAGTAGGAAATCGTCAGAAGTTGAGGATAAAGATCTCTTTGNAGATTCTTCCAATTACTAGCTGAAATCGAATCAGGTCTGCTAGACCAAATAGGTTCTGTGGCTGAGCCACCCGGCTCACTAGAGGTCATTTTCCATTTAACATGAAGTAATTCGCCCTCAGGTTTCTCATCAACCACCAAGAGTGCCTCCAACATTAGCAAATCTAGAGTAAGCGCTCTACCAGTTTGTAAAATGAAACGAACTTCTTCATCATTACCCATTGGATGGTCTGCTAACCAACCGAATACATAACTGTCAATTCTGATGTTTGTCATCTCTTCTGTATGAACCTGCCAACGGCCATCTCCAGTAGGGTGCGATTCGGTGACGTGCAGTCTCAGAGAGAACGTGTCTCCTGATTCTATCCCGAAGAAGTTGCTTGCAATGCTAATATTTGCATCGGAGTGAACACTATCTTCAATCGCCCCCATACGAATTGCCAACACCTCATCTAGTGTCATTTCACCAGTGAGAGGGGCTTCATCTGTAAGGCCCCAAACAGGCGATGCAATTCCCCCTACAATCAGAAGAAGTAACGCCATTGGCAGTAGATACTTCTTCAACCAGAGATTATTGGTTGGGAGAGCAAACCCAGCGAAAGCAACAGCAGTTCCTAGTATTCCCACCACTAGAGTCAAGGAATTCGACCCCATTGTGGGAGAAACATCCTCGTAATTCCCGACATAGGCTTCACCAGCGAGCCAGTTTGCATCACCAGAGAATTCTGAAGGAGATGCACTTCCTAACCNNTCATATGATAATCTTGCAAACCAAGAGTATGATTGGAAATGATTGTTTTTACCCGACCAACAGGCGAGGTAATCGCCATCAAGTGGGTCTTCATAATGAATTTCAGTAATTTGTTCACCTGCTTCATAGGTGGTTTTCACAGCAGGATTTTTTGGAGTTTTTCCTCCTTCCCTTATCAGTTCTGGTGGAGTATGAGGCTGTTCAATTTCAATGGGTACCGAGGTCCAGTATACTACGATGGTCATCGACCTTAGGTGTTCTGGGAGTGGAAATTTGAAGCAGTCTTGATCTGCATCGAGCAGAGCACCTTTGGTGAGAGTTTCAACATCAGAAATTTGAACCGGATTTCCTGCACTGCTTGGCTCATCGATGTTCTCAGTTGCAATGTCAGCACTCCATTCAATAGGGATGATAATTCTTGAACTACCTCGCAAATATAATTCCCAAGTGACAGGTTCACTGATTTCAAATGAAATTGATAGCCCAACCCCGTCCCCTGGTCGAACTAATCTTCCTAATGAAAGGTCGAGTTCGGCATCTTCAAGGCGATAATCACCAAGTTTTGGTGAAGTGGGGCTTCCTCCTTCTATAGTCCAACTGTTACTACTACGTCCAGCCCAGAAATCTACGACAATGTCAGGGGAACTAATGCCCGCATTATCTTCTTGAATCCGCAAATCAATGACAAGTTCGTCAATCTTAGATGGTAATAAGGCGAGGTGACTTTGTTCTGGATTCATGAGAAATTCAATTGTCACGANCTTAGGTGAGAGTGGACTTGCCGAACTCTCTTGACTTGAAATTACATCTACACCACTCTCAGAATTATCGAGCAGACAACTCGTTTCTGAGAGGCATGAAAGATTTAGGGTATTTGTTGTCTGTGACAATTCTGCTTCAGAATTTAGGTTGATGGAAGAGAGTAGTAAACTAAGAAGAATAGCGGAAAGAAAGGCGATTCTAATTGGCGAGGCAAGAACTGGCCTTGGNAACGAATAATCCGCCATCGGTAAGATGGGGGTGGCTTCTTAGTTTTGAATTGCTTCTCTAATGGTGTAATGACGCTGTTATTCAATTGTCAGCGCACAATCAACTAATTTCACACGACAGGTTCTGCAGACATAGCGACCAGCGGCCCTAACGGAGCGTTCAGTTTGCCAATCGCAGTTTGGACATTTCCAAGAGTATTTTGCATTTAATCGTCTAAGATATTTCGTAAATTTAAGTCCCATATCCTTTGCACCTATATCTGGCCACAGTGCCTCGAGTTTCCTGAATGCACGATTGTGTCCAGAGTAGCCAAGTGCGTGAAGGAATTCGTGAAAAAGCAGAAATTCTGCGTATCTCGTCCATTCCTCACTGAGGGATTCAGGATGCAAAGAAATCTCCTTGACATCCGCAGGGCTGAGATCTTTCCTCTTCTTATCAACTCCTAGATTATATCGACAAACTCCATGCAATCTAGTTGCATTTTTCCTTATTTTTCCAATCTTAATCTCAGCTAGTGGTTGTAAGTTAGTATCAGAAAACACATCCATTTGAGACATAATTCCCATTACGCGGAAACGTATGGTCTCAAGAGAGGTACTCACAAAATCACCATCATGTCCATCTGTGGAAGGCGGGATGTCCTTCTGTCACGGCGACAAACAACCCTTTTCCTTTGGCACATAGCTTCCCTTCAGCGTGTAATTCCATTTCCACATCTGCTCTGTCGTCTTGCAAATCTACCACTCGTGCAGTAACGTGAAGCGGCACATCAGTGGGGGTGGGTCGTCGGAGTTGGATAGAATAGGATGCGGTCACAGTGCAGGGCGGTTCAGAATCGCCATTTGCATCCATAAGTGCAACTGCTGCCGCCCAGTTCCCATGACAATCCAACAGAGTTCCAATAATACCGCCATTTACCACACCAGGGAACGCCCGATGCTCTTTTGATGGAGTAAACCACAGTTCTAGCCCATCTTCGCTTCTTGTTGAATTAATGCGTAGCCCCTTTTCGTTAGCAGGTCCACAGCCAAAACAGATTGAGGTGGGGGCAAATTCTCTCTGTACACCAATTTCATCGCTCGTCATGCGCCTACGGGGGCGCGGCTCGTCCATCTGCATTACGCCCCTAAAGCAGTACAAAACCCTTGATTTTGGTGAAAATAAGAGCGGCGGCTTTTTCATTAGTCACCAATGCCATCTAAACAGCGGAGTTTGCTTGACTCGGATGGGTGCTGTTGATGTCGAGCGAAGATGAGTCCGAAATTGATGAGCATTTGAGCGCCAGCAAAACTCCTTCAAAGGCCAAATCAAAGCCTAAATCGACTTCAAAACCTAAATCCAAGACAAAATCGAAGGCTAAAGCGAAGTCAAAGCCTAAATCGACTTCAAAACCTAAATCGAAGGCAAAATCCAAGACAAAATCGAAGGCTAAAGCCAAGTCTAAATCTAAGAGTAGTGGAAAAAAGACCCTTAAAGTCAGTAATCAAATTCCACAGGAACGGCGTGATAAAATCCAGAAATCGCTCTCAAAGGCGAAGCGGAGAAAGCGAAGTGAATGGGATCGTGCCGGTGGTCCAAAGCAACACCGCATCGCTAACAGGCGAGTAAAGCCAAATTCAATTCGAAGAATATCAATGCCCCTACTCGATGTGACTCTTGGAGAGAATTGGGCAACTCCAATCACTGTTCTACATGGCGCACGCCCAGGTCCGGTAATTACTGTTACAGGTGCAATTCATGGCGATGAGTTGGTTGGCCCATTAGCTTGCAGTATGCTGTGTCAAGAGTCAATGACAGGCCCAGGTAGGCCACTTGACCCTAGTGCAATGGCTGGCACTCTACGAATAATTCCAGTACTAAATCCACCTGGATACCGCCGGCTTAGCAGATATTTCCCCGATGGGAGGGATTTGAATAGGCAATTCCCCGGCTCAAGTGATGGAAATACAACTAGTAGAGTTGCCGATAAAATATGGGAGAATCTCATCATAAACACAGATTATCTGATTGATCTTCACTGTGCAGCAGTAGGAAGGACAAATTTGCCCCAAGTAAGAGCTAATCTAGCACATTCGGAAAGCAACAAATTAGCCCGTGCTTTTGGCGTTGAAGTAATTCTCGATTCAAAGGGCCCACGCGGAACACTCCGTCGTAATGCGACTGAAGAAGGAATTGGGTCGTTAACTTACGAGGGCGGAGGGGCTACTCAAACTGACCACGAGGCGGTGAAGGTCGCTGTTCACGGTGTTCTCAATGTACTGCGCTCTTTCAAAGTCATCCCCGGTTATCCAAATCGCCCACGCTTCAGACTCCTTGCCTCCGGTTCAACATGGGTGCGCGCCGAAGAAGGGGGTCTTGTCGATATGTTTGTCCAGGCGGGCTCATATATTGAGAAAGACGAAATCATCGGTAGAATTGTCGACCCCCAAAAGCCCGGTATGAGTGCTGACATCCTTTCTCCTGAAAGTGGTTTAATCATCTGTAGTGCGACCAATCCGTTTGTGACGGCTGGAACTCCTGTTGGTCATTTACTTCCGATTACAAAAGGGGTGCGTTTAGTCAAGAGTCAACTTGATGGCCACCAACGTTTGATTGTTAGTGGAAGCATTGAGGATCCTCCTTGGAGGGAAGAGTACGAGGTTGACGAAATTGCCATTGAGGGCGAATGGCAAGGCGGTGATGTCGATTCTGAATGGCAACATGATTGGGATAATCAGTATGGTGTGAATCATGCTGCTGTTACTAGTGAAGAAGAAAGTTCTGAAGAAGAGCAGTAATTTCATCTTCCGACTATAATTGGTAGAAAAAGTAGTTTCTTATTCAATATTGAATCTAAATGCCGTGATGCTTGAATAGTTCGATAGTTCAGCGGTCAATGAGGCGATGCTATGAGTGAACATGGGTGGACTCCTGATGAAGTAGATGTCAAGCGGTCTGAAATCGAATCTAAGGTTGCTGACATCATCGAAGATGAATCACTCGCCGCCCTAAAAAACAAAGCTCAGTCAGGTGAAATGACTGAAGAGATGGCGAAAGCAATCCGTTCTGTAAAGGGAGATGTCCGTCTTGATACTACAGATGCAGAGCAGGCGCATGCCAGCCAAGTGACAGAGGTGGTTACGTGGGTTTTAGTTGGAGTAGCAGTAGTTATCGTTCTAGTTGGCGCTGCATTTACAATAGCGTTCAGCTCCTTTTTTTGAGGCCTAAAGTCAACAGTATCAACTGTGGTAGAAATCTGGCATTGTCAAACCTACAGGTTTAGCAGGTGGCTTACGCCTAGTAATTAGTAAGATTACAATTGACAAAACCAGAAGTGCAGCAAGTCCAATCACGATTTCGTCTGAGATGTTTGTTCCCCCAATACCTTGTTCTTCTGAGGTATCTCCATTAGTTGAATCTCCTTCAGAATCATCATCTACATCGTCAGAATTGCCCTGTTGTTCTTCAGGTGGATTCCATGTGAAATAATAGATTGACCAACTATAATCAAGCACATTTTCTCCTTCTCTTATTGAGAAAACCAATACCCATGGCCCCACAGTCTGATTGTGCTGATGGCAGAGCGTTTGCTCATAGGTATTGTAAGCTAGAGGCTCACTACAGTTCAGTGGCCCAAGGTCAACAATAAGTGTCTCAATACCTTCTTCCAATCCATGTGTTGATTGAAGGTCAGTGGAGTGTCCATCTGGCCAAAGAAGTTCCAAATGAATATCTGAGTGGTTTTCTAATTCATTCCACCCAAAGCCCACATCAATCAACTGGATTTTCAGGTGCAAGGTGTCGACAGTGGAATTGAGGTGTGAACTATTTACATCAAGGTCAGATGGATAGATTGACCATAGAATATGTGCTGAGAAATTTACTCCATCATCAATTTCATCATCACAGTTGTCATCCAACCAATTCCAAGTTTCATTGGCGTCAGGTGAGCGAGCAGAATCGTTGTCATCACAGTCATCGAACCAGCGGAACCCATCTTCATCTTCATCCAAGTCGGGTGATAGAGGGTCGGAGTGAGTATACAGCAACTCCTCGCCATCAGTAAGCCCATCTCTATCAGTATCATTGTGAAATGGGTCGGTGCCAATTAGATTGAATTCATCAAGATCAAACAGCCCATCTTGATCACTATCCTGGCCATAGAAATCTTCGTCAACCAAATTGTCACAATCATTGTCTAATCCGTCAAGTAATTCTTCCATGCCTGGATTGAGATATGGATTTTCATCTTCACAGTCAATGAACCAGTACCACCCATCTCCATCGCTGTCATTGTCATATGAGAGAGGATTGCTTCCCCAGTCAATCACCTCATCTCCATCATTCAATCCATCTCCATCTGTATCTGCAACATTCACTCCTGTGCCATAGACATGGTATTCAGCCCAATCCATTAGTCGGTCAAGATCAGAATCAGTCTCATTGAATCCTTCATCAACAAGTTCGTTGCAATTATCATCAATACCGTTCAGCAATTCGTTCATCGCTGGATGAATAAGAGGATTTGTGTCATTACAATCATCAAACCAGTACCAAGTATCGGAGTCGGTGTCATTGTCGTAGGTGAGCGGGTCGGTGTGGGAAATATTGACTTCAAAACCATCGAGAAGCCCATCTCCATCGGTATCGTTGTTGAGTGGGTCAGTTCCATTCACAAGAACCTCCACACCGTCTAGAAGCCCATCTCCATCACTATCAGGGTTGAGTGGATCGGTTGAGTAGTTCAGTACCTCAAGGCCATCGAGAAGGAAATCATCGTCAGTATCATTGTCATATGGGTCTGTGCTGTAATTGTCAACTTCGTCATCGTCTAGAAGGCCGTCTAAATCAGTATCACGATTCAACTCCACGCCATGCAGAATAAGTTCCCAATCATCGATAGTTCCTGATGTTCCGCTATCTTTGTCCTCTACAGATAGAGTCCAGTTGCCGGCACTTCCTTCATCCCAGAAGTGGACGGATGAGAACATCCAGTTGTTGTAATCATTACCGTTATCGTTGTGCTTAGTAGCTAGTACAGACTCAGTTCCAGAAGGTGAAGTCAGTTTAATTTCAAGGTCACCTCGTGCATTATGGTCAATGTCGACAAGAATATCAACAGATTCCAGTTGTAGGTCATCACTCATGTAGACAGTATCTGTAGCCGCTACATTAGTTGCATCGGGGATAGCAGCATTGAGATTTTGAGTTCCGCTTGTAATGTTCACTTCAGTTTCAACATTTGTCCAATTCAAAGCCAATGCTACTGCAGCCCCCGCATCTATCACTCCAAATCCATATTTGTGGCTTACATCGTGTCCTGCTCCGTTTGTCCCCCAAGACCCATCTCCTGCATCGTTGACCCTCGCTGAGTTGGCAAGCACATGTTGCAGGTCTCGCCAAGTTAGGTTTGAATTTGCTTCAAGAATTAGTGCGACCACCCCTGAAACTAGAGGCGTTGCTGACGAGGTTCCCCCGAAATTATCCGTGTAGTCATTATTGGTATATCCTGATGACCCTTCTATGTCTGTCGTGGTGATTCCTTCTCCATCACCATCTGAAGGGGCTGCGACAAGGATATTGTCGCCGGGTTCAGAATACCATGCATTGTCCCCATAATGGGTGGTTGCGGCTACGGCTATGGTGAACCTGCTGTTTGCGTAGCCGTCATAATTTGAGTCGTCATTATTGTTGAGCCCGTTTCCAGCAGCCCAAGTAATGATATTTCCAAGCCCGCTTCTGCCTTGAAATACATCTGCCTCAAAAGCGGCTAACACCAGCGGCCCTGGCGCTTCCAAGGTGTTTCCATTGTCACTTGGACCCCATGAATTAGAGTAAATGTCAATCGATTGTCGTAGGTGGCCAAGAGCGTTTGCTTCTTTGGAATCAGAAAGTCCACAAGATATGAGTTGTAATCCTGCAAGCCCTGCCTCAGGCGCAGAACCTGTGACGCCTAGGCTGTTGTTTCCAACAGCGGCAGCAACACCAGCTGCGGCAGTTCCATGTGCATCCCAGTTGGATGGCGTTGGGTTGCCATCATTGCCACAGTAGTCGTAATCTAGAGTACCCTCGTAGTGATCATCCAAGTCAGGATGTTCCCAATCCAGTCCATCATCGACAATTCCTATCACAACACCTGCGCCAGTGTAGTTGTCCCACACCCCAGTCACATTGACATCTTCACCCGTAGTTCCTCCAGTTTGTCCGGTGTTTTGCAAATGCCACTGGTCAGAGAACTTAGTGTCGTTTGGAATCATTTTTGTCGATGCATCCCGCTCGATAAGCGGGTAGGCTACCTCAACAATACCATCTGCTTGTAATTGTGCAAATTTTGCCGGCGCCAAAGCCGGCTCAACATCAACTATCCAAGTGTTAGTAAGATCACGAGCATCCTCTCCAAGAGGAATTGCACTGACGGCTACCCATTGGTCTGCAGAAGTGAGTTCAGCATCAGAGTATTGTGACAAATCGCTAACCCTTGCAAAGGCTGCTCTAACAGCAGGTGAAAAGCCGTATGTGATGGGGGCATCCTCAACCTCATCAGAAAGTGGCGCCCCCAAGCCCAACTCTCTCTCACTTATCGGTTCAAGTGCGTTAGCAAGTGGTGCAAGAATAGATAGTATGAACAAGGCGGTAATCAAAACCCCTCGCATAACACAAAGGCCGCCAAGGTCCCAATTAGCACTTACCCCTGCAAGTGCCTAATTAATCTCCCTTAAACGGAAGTAAAAAGGGCATTATTCCGCTTGAAATGCAGAAATTGCAGCATGAACTTCTTTATCTTCCATCAGTCGCCTCTGACTCTTAGCAACATCGAATAAATGGGCAACTAATTCGTCATTAACATCATAGCCGTTCTTTTCCAACCAGTAGGTGATATTGGAGCGTCCTGACATGTGCCCTATTCTAATCACCTGCTCAAGTCCAAAGTCCGCTGCTGGGACACCAGAATAGACACGATCAGCAAGCCAGTTGTCACCCTTTTTCATCGCCTTGATGACCGCTGATGCGTGGACGCCAGTTCCAGTTTCAAACGCATCAGCACCAAACACAGGATAGTTGCGCGGTAACGCCACTTCAATGTATTCGTGTGCCTTCTCCATATATTCAGCAAGAAGGGTGAGGTCGTTGTCAATGACGCCCATGAGTGAGAGATTCACTAGAGTTTGGTCGAGTGGAGCATTTCCAGAGCGTTCTCCTACTCCAAGAGCAGTACCGTGAATCACGTCAGCGCCAGCCTCAACTGCTGCTAGATTGTTGGCAACCCCCAAACCCCTGTCTTGGTGGCCGTGCCAGTTGACCTCAATATCTCGTCTTTTTACCCCAGCATCAGGAATCACCTCATCTTGAATGAAGGTGAGCAGTTGTCGTACCCCATTTGGAGTTACATGCCCGCAAGTATCGCAAACACAGATCCTGTCAGCGCCTAACTCAATGGCTCGCGTATAGACCTGTTTGATTTCATCCGGCTTTGAGCGAGTAGTGTCCTCAGTCACAAACATCACAGGGATGTCATTGTCTACAGCAAAAGTGACCGCTTTTTCAGCAGTAGATAGAATTCGCTCCATAGTCCAATTCTCAGCAAATTGCCGTATTGGTGAGGTGCCTAGGAATGCACTTGCTT
>NYYK01000076.1 GCA_002685895.1 Methanobacteriota archaeon | reverse complement strand
CCAAGTTGGTCGGCGCCCCACCTCTCTTCAATTACTTTCTTGACGCCAGCTCTAGAGGCGCAATTTGAACGAGTTGAATCTGTTCTAATGTATGTGATGTGGCCTGCATTATACAAATCACCAGCCACCCGCATCGTTTTCTTAGGAGTCCAATTACTCCAGCGGCCACCTGCTGCTTGAAGAAGGGCGTCTGTGGTAAATGGTGGAGATGCTCTGCGAGTATAGGTTGATTCCTTATTCTCAGTTATCGTTATCGAAGAAGCAGATTTCAGTGATTCAAAGGCTTCCTTTGCTAGATCCTCATCGTTAGTTCTACTTGAATCAAATTTACCTTCTTGATCCCTCCAAGCATCATCATCAGCACTATCATGGAATCGAGCGCTGAAGTTTATTCCCTCAGCAATTGCACTGACTGAGAAATATGGAGTTGGAATAAATGCCTCTCTTTCCAACTCACGCTCAACCACGAAACCAAGGGTAGGAGTCTGCACACGACCCATTGATTTGAGTCGCCAAGAACGTGCGAAATTGGACGTACGGAATCCGACAAGACGATCCATGAAACGCCTTACTTTAGCTGCATCAACAAGATTGACGTCTATCTCTGTAGAATTCTCTATCGCTTCATTGATAGCGGATTTGGTGATTTCGTGAAATACTATTCTTTTACATGGGGCTATGTCACTTAGGATTTCACTCAAGCGCCAAGCTATGAATTCACCCTCCCTATCAGGATCTGTTGCGAGTAGGATTTCATCTACATCACCTTCATTGGCCTCTTTAATCAATTTTTGAACTGTCTTTTGAGCCCTTTCAGTCCAGTCCCATGGTGGATTTGGAAGGGCATCTTCTTTCGAAGCCCACATTGCCTTACGGGCATCCTTATGCTTACCTGAAGGAAGATCTTGGACATGCCCCATACAAGCACGTACGATAAACGATTTACCTAGATACTTCTGGATAGTTTTTGATTTGGCTTTTGATTCAACAATCAGCATTTTCATGTTCTTACCTCCTGTATATTTCTGGTAACTCAATAATCGATTTTACTCAAGTCGCCTCGCGCACGCACATACGCGAGAGAGAGCGGCAGTGACTGAGAGTTGCCCATCCCAATGTTCCTTCCACACCGATTCCTAGCCGCCCCACCGGCCCTTCATAAACCATGTTGAAGATTGGAAGATTAACTTCATATTGGGGGAACGTAGTTCCCCTATCGAAATCTGTATCCAACTGCTTGTTACGCCGAAATCAAAATTCATCTCGGCGGGATTGCTCGTCCCAAGGTTCTGTAGCGGCGGGCCCAGCACAATCTATGCAACCAGGATATCCAGCAATCAACAGGTCTGAAATTATCTGTCTAAAATCATCCCACATATCATCTAACTCTGTTTCAACGATTGAAATCCAGCAGACATCTAGAGAAGGCTCTGGACCCCCAATGCGTGCAATCAAATCTCCTTTTCTCCTTATGCAGACATAGTTCCAATCAATCTCTGACCAAACCTCTGGCTCGCGTAGCAGAGATGGTAATGAGTCTGAAATATGTAGGGCTAGAGCATTTGCCTGTGAAGCGAACTTATCGGGCACCTCTATTGCGCATCCCTCGNTNCTCAANAAGCGCCGTGCAACCTCTGACANTGAAGCTCTACGCCCGTCCATTATGNCTGCGAGGAGTNGCAACACTTGAAGAGTATCGGCTAAGCCGGAGTATTGGGCGGAATGGCAGAACTCAGCGTNGTAGTACCCGGATTGTCATTATCTAACCCATTGATGTTAGCCAGTGGAATTCAAGGTGGCTCAGCGGCAGCACTACACCGAGTCGCCTCCAGCCGATGTGGAGGGCTTGTCTCCAAAAGTATCGGACCATTGGCGCGGGAAATATACCCCGGTCCTGTGTGTGTCGAGGCAATGGATACTGTAATTCTGAATGCCATGGGACTTCCTAATCCTGGCGTTGACGCTTTTACTGAAATGATGAAGGATAATGAATTCTCTAAACCAATGCTCGTCTCAATCTTTGGGCCTGATCCTGATTCCTTTGCAAGAATTGCACTACAAATGGAGATGGCAGGGGCAACGGCACTCGAATTGAATCTCTCTTGCCCACACTCAAAACCGGGAAGTAGAGCACTAATAGTAGGTCAACAACCAGAATTAATTCGAGAGTACGTTAGTGCCGTCAAAGATGCCGTCAGTNTACCTCTGTATGCTAAATTGACACCAAACACTGCTAGTATCAGTATTGAGGCGGCAGCCGCTTTGGAAGCAGGNGCGGATGGAATTTCCCTTATCAACACAGTNTCGGCNTTGGAAGTTGANCCCTACGTTGGCCGACCAATTATCGGCAATCTACTATGCGGAATGTCCGGCCCCGCAATACGTCCAATCGCNCAAAGGAAAGTTGCTGAAGTTGCTTTAGCAATGAGGCGGGGTGAAATTCCTACTGCTCCCATCCTTGGCATGGGTGGGATTACTACCGGCCTTGATGTAGCTCGCTTCATCATGCTTGGTGCTGATGCAGTACAGATTGGAAGTGCTTTGATTTATGGAGATGTGGACATCTTCGCTCAAATAGAAAAGGAATTAATTGAATTCATGGATGTCCAAGGTTATCCTGACCTCAATAGTATGCGAGGTATTGCCCTAGATTCACTGGAGGAATTAAATTGACTCTGAGAGCATCTCCTATAAACAGGGATGAAAGCATTGACTTAACCGCACTTGCAGATTCATGTTCCAAGCGAATTGAAAGGGAATTTGAACGCGCAGGCAAGATTGGCGCGCCAATTCCCATGCCAATAATGGATGTTTCCAGTGAGGCTGATGGTGTGAACACCATTTGGATACAGATCCCTACATCTTTAGCAACCAATTACAAACCCGGCCAGTATTTCATGTGCTGGAACCCTTATGACGCAGAAGGTGGGATGAATCGCCATAACTACAACTCAGAGAAACCATACAGCGTGGGAGATATCCGCATCGATAGAAGTGAAATCGATGAAGTTACTGCTGNTGACATAGGCAATAAAGGTCGCACCCTTTTTGGATTCACCATCAAAGATCTTGGTAGACAAAGCGGTGAATTGACTCGCTTAAAGCGGGGTGATTGGTTCGCCATAAGGGGGCCATTCGGAACAAATTTCCCAACCCCACNCGCTGGTGAAACTCTAATNCTAGTATCGGGAGGAATTGGTTCCACACCCATGCATATGGCCGCCAAGGAAGCACGACAAAAACTTGGTGATAAAGTCACTATTCACGCAATAATGGGTTTTCAGAACGAGGCCGAAGTTCACTATTCTGAACGAATGGAAAAACTCTGTGATTCACTAACAATAACCACCGATGATGGTTCGCTAGGCCTCAAAGGATATCCAACTACTCCACTCGTAAAACTAATTTCGGGATGTGATGCTACCAAATCCAAATTATACACCTGCGGCCCAGAACCGATGATGAAACCTGTTCTAGAGATGGCTGTTAATTCAAACATTGAATCTTACGCAGCAATGGAGCGGTATCTGCCCTGTAGTGTGGCTGCTTGTGGACTTTGCATGGTTGGAGATCGGTTAACTTGTATTGATGGACCAGTGATGGATGGGGGATGGCTATTGCAACAGGATGATTTCGGCAACCCCCACTCTCACTAATCTATTTACCAAATAGAATAGGGGTTTGATTTATCCGAGTCACTCCGTGCGATTGACATGGCATTGAGTAGGCGGACACGCTTGATAATCATTGGATTGTTTGCCGTCGCGGCTCTTGCTCTAGTATTAGCGGGAAATGAACCAAATGTACAATATAGCGTTGATGAAGTTATGAACTCTCCAACTGATTATGATGAGGGAAATGTACACCTACGAGGAACCGTCGGACTCAACTCTTATGACTCCACAAATCGTACATTCTTACTACAAGGGTCTAACCATAATTTGACTATTGATGCCTCTGGGGTTGCCATTCCACCGGCTTTTGATGAAGGCAGAGTTGTTGCAATTAAAGGGAAATTGAATCAAGTGGATGGCATCTGGACTATATCTGCTGATGAAATTATTACTGGTTGCCCATCTAAATATGAGGCTGAATCCACATAGATATCAATTCTATGAAATCTGTAGTGGTCAAAATGACATCATGAATCATAGAAATGCTAATGTTTTCAGCCGCNCCCCCTCAATTATGGCCACACAATACTCAGATGGCGGTCAAAGTATCGTGGAACGTGAATTCAACACTAAAATTTCTAATCTTGAAATTGATGAGAGACAGCAATACATTCCAGTCTCTCGAGCACGGGTCAAAGAAGCAGTCTTCCAACTCGATGGTATCGACGATGACATTCGTGACGGCCTAGCAAAGGTATCAGAGATGCTAGAAGCGATATGGCATCATTCATCACATGCTGGATTAGAAAATCTGAAGTCATTGTACGAGAGTATGGACCCTGATCAAATTGGTACACCAGATAGCGAAGGAAAGGAGGGATTCTTAGACACACTTACTGACGCTCTAGAAGATGGAAATTGGGAAAAAATCAGTGATGAGGAAATGCAGGATGCACTAGAAGGTGAAGATGTATTTGCAATTAGTCTGGATGTTAGATTCGATGAATTTGTGACAATGAAGTTGTACAAACTTGGTGAAGTTTCGATTGAAGATGAACGTACCTCATGGTTTGGCTTGAAAAAAGAATCGGTGACTATAGACGCCTTTGATCGCATCATCCAAATCTTAGAATTTCAGGATGAATCATGGTTTAACGAACGCAAAAGAATGAAGCACTACCAAGGTGAAGAAGGAAAAGGACTTCATATCCGACTCTTCAAAACTGTTCCAAAACTAGATCTTGAAACAATATTTCCTAACACATCACCAATGATGCGTGGAGTTGACAAAATCAAGATTGGCGCCCCACTATTGGGTGGTTTAGTCACAATAGGAATGAAATTTGGACCACTTTTGCTGGGAGGAAATGCTAGCGGGAGCACCTCTCTATCACTGCTTGGTGGTATCCTTGCTGCACTTGGGACCTATGTCATGAAGACATACATGTCATATCAGAAAACACGGGAGAAATATCAAACTCAAGTATCAAAAGACCTCTACTTCAAAGGGCAAGCAAACAATGCTGCAGTTCTCAATATGATTGTAGATTTAGGTGAAGAACAGGAGGTTAAAGAAGCGCTTCTAGCCTACATCTTCCTTCTTCTAGAGAGTGATAATAACTACGATGAAGAAAAGCTTGACGACCGCATCGAAGGGTGGCTACTAGATTCCTTTGGATGTGATATTGACTTTGAGGTCGATGATGCTCTAGATAAACTTGAGAAGATGCGCCTACTAAGCAAAACAGAAGATGGTATCTTGTCAGTTACCCCTATTGACCAGACTCTTACTATCCTCGATGATTACTGGGACAACATCTACGATTACTGAATCTGCAAAACCGTCGGGTTGATATGCACCCGCTTCGGCACAGGTGTTGGGCTAGGAGGGGAGTTGGCGTTCCCTGTATCACAAATCGCAACTGGTGATCTGAAGCCCGGGGGCGGCGCAGACGAGCCGTGGACGTAGCAACCGTGGACGATGATACCTCGCTCCCAAGTGACTCAGGTTGGTGGAACGGAATCCGGAGGGAATCTGCTAACACCGCAAGCCGGGGAATCAGGTGAGGCCAGGAATGGAGCAGCCCAACTCGGAACCTTGGGTGCCTTGGGGTACCGGGGTTGAGAAGACGGGGGCATTTTCGGAAGCGGCAACGAGCGTCCACCTCGGGCGCGCCCACTTTTTCAATTAAATGTCGAATATTACTTGGGCAACCCAGCCAGGGCCCTCAAAAGTAGGTATGTCTGGCTCAATACCTGAAAACTCTATACCTTCTTCAACCTCAATTAGAAGTAAATTATGTCTTGTGACAGCCTTAATCTCTACCTCTCTTTCCACTTGTTCGGCATCTACATATGATACTTGGGCATCTAATGATTCATCACCCAATAATAGTTGGCAGTCTACAAGCCAGCGCCCTTCCACTTCTCCTTGGTATAGGACCTCTTCTAGCCACGATACCAATGTGTTGTCAGTAGAATTAGCGCATTTCACACTCCACTTGCCACTCTTGCGCACCAAACCATCAGACATCTCGGCACCTTTCTCTGATAGAAGAATTGCTTGCATGCCTAGGGTAGTTTCTCGAATAACTCCGCTTACGCTTTTCGAAAAGGAACGGAGGCCAACATCAGCAGTTGTTGGCATTATCCACCAACTCATATTGAACACCTCTACAGGGAAATTGTCTCTATGTGAATAATTCAACGATCTGAAATCTGAAAATGCCAAGCTAGTTCATCTAGTCTGGTCATTAATTTCTTACGATCAAGGACTACGCTACTAGCTTCAGCGGCCAACACACATTCACACGCAGCATTAGCGAGTCTTGCTCCTTCGGCTAAAGTGCGACCATCTCCAAGAGCGCAAGCAAGTGCTGTTACTGCTGCGTCATGTAAGCCAATAAGTTGGCGTGGCACATCAATAAGACAAGGAAGATGCAATGGAGCAACATCCTTCTGATAGAGAGTAGTACCATGTTCACCACCTAGCACAAGCATCCCTTCCCAATCATGCAGTTCGATGAAATGCGCTGCTGTTTCTTCAGCATCTTGCAAATTATTTCTGCGCCTCAACAATTCCAAACCACGAATTTCGAAAAGCGCAACTGTGGCGCCATCGGTCCGATGCAAACCTGTCAACTTAGGGTCACAGATTACCGGAACTTCAGCAGCCTTTGCAGCAGCAATAACTTGTGCTGCACCTGAATCACTGATTACACCTTTACCATAGTCACTGAGA
>NYYK01000075.1 GCA_002685895.1 Methanobacteriota archaeon | reverse complement strand
TACCCTGCTCGGCCGAATTGAGGGGAAGGTCACATGGCGCTATGTCCACTCGATTATCGCTATGGTCGTGACCAAGTCAAAGATATCTGGAGTGATTCAGGCAGGCACGCCCGCCAACTTGAGGTTGAACGTGCTTTGGTGTGGGCACACAAAGAACTTGGGCGAGTTTCACAAACCGATTATGATGCTGTGGCAGCAATTTCTGATCCATTAATTGTAACCAAAGAACGCGTTGAAGAAATTGAGATGGAAACTAGGCACGATATTATGGCCCTTACCAAAGCAATGGCTGAGAAGGCTGGAGAGGCCGGTTGGTGTATCCATCTTGGAGCCACTTCAAACGATATTGTCGATACTGCGGTCGCCTTACAAATCAGAGATTCAATCGACCAACAAAATGAGATTCTTAAGTTACTTATCTCCACCATTGCCGACCTTGCTGAGAGAGAACGCGATACTGTATGTCTAGGTCGAACCCATGGCCAGGCTGCAGTACCTATCACTTTTGGACTAAAGGTTGCTGTTTGGGTAGATGAATTTCGACGCCACTTAATCCGACTCGACGAACTTTCCTCGCGCGCCTGTGTAGGGAAGTTCCTTGGTGCTGTTGGAACGGGTGCTGCACAGGGTGAGAATGCTCGCGAATTACAATCACATATCCTCACCCATCTTGGGCTAGGTATACCCTTGGTAACCACCCAAGTTGTCGGTCGTGACCGATACATTGAGTGGGTTTCTTGGATGGCAAATGTTGCGACCAGTATTGAAAAAGTTCTCCAAGAAATTCGAAATTTACAACGCACTGAGATTGCTGAAGTTGCAGAAGAATTTGATGTGGAAAAACAAGTTGGATCTTCAACAATGGCTCATAAGAGAAACCCCATTACTGCTGAAAATGCGTGTGGCTTGGCTCGGGTAGTCAGAGCTATGATGCTACCTACATGGGAGAACGCGTTACTTTGGCATGAGAGGGATTTGGCTAACTCAAGTGCCGAGAGATTCACTCTATCGCACTCAGTGGTGCTTTTAGATGATGTNATGAACAAGTGTAATCGAGTCCTTAGCAAACTTGTAGTTGACAAGGAAAACATGCTTCGCAATATTGAGAATCAAAACGGCTTGGTTATGGCTGAAAAGATTATGCTAGCACTTGTTGACAATGGAATCCCTAGAGATGAAGCTCACGAGGTATTGAGGGCTGCTTCTATGGAAGCAGTTGCTAAAGGGATGCACCTTGAGGATGTGTGTGCAATGACTCCAACTATTTCAGCCACATTTGATGCTGACGAACTTCACGCTCTTTTTGATCCTAATAGTCATCTAGGTGTTTCAGGAGAATTAGTTGACGAAGCTGTCTCACTTGCGCGCCTCGCAATAGAATAGGCTAGATTTGAACCAAGTTGGTTCATGAGATTAGCATTAGAGCGCCAAGCACCAAACCGGTACCTGTTGCAGTTATCACAAGNAGAAGAATCATTGCTTGAGGTCCGTACTGATTTTTGTCTAACAGAGCAGTTCCAATAAGCCCATGTGTGCGCAATGCTCCGCGTAAACCATCTGAAACCTCCTCGTAAGGCGGGGGACTCCTGCGTGGGATTCTCTCCTTCCCCCCCTGCTCGCCCATACTAACCCCACGAAGTGAATGGTCATAGCGATTGCCTCTCTATGCCTATTAGCAAACTAAGTCTTCAAAAGCCTTCGAATACACGAAGTTCTGTGCCTCTGCCTAAATTGTCACCATTAACCCACCTCGCAGTAGCCGAAGGGTGCGGAGGTACTACCATGGCAATGCAATTTGCTCGTGACACTTTGTTGGACGGAGGAAGGGTAATCTGGGTATGTGAATCTACTCCAGATCCTAAGAGATTCAGTCAACTGTTTGAGCGTGTGGAAGTGATTGCTTTGGCTAAACTGCATTTACATGCTTGCGGAGAAGTGCTTGCAGGAGGTATTGACGATGCTAGGAAATTATCGGCAAGACTCACCCCCCAATTGGTTGTAGTAGACGATTGGACCCCTAGAACTGGACAGGCAGATAAACTAGCAATCAAATCCGTTGCTGAATTACNATCTACATTGGATTCCAACTGCCCTATTCTGATGATTTCTGCACTTTATGGAGACGCAAGCGGTGAACAAGAATGGAAAGTGAGAGGACAGGCGGCACTTGACAAAATCAGTGCTACTACATGGCTGCTAACAATTTCACCAGTAGGCGCAGTACAAAAACGGATTTTGAAAGTTGGCGAAGATGAGCAATACCAACTAGTAATTGACGATGAAGGATTTTCAACGATTTAATCCTCTTCGTACTCAATTCCTTGAGCCTCTGCAGCAGATGCTAAGACATCGGCCATCTCATCTAATGCATCCTCATTAGGTTCATCAAATTGTGACTTGTCCTTGGCTTGGCCCCCAAGTTCATCAGAACCAGCAATAGCTGGAGCATTATCTTGAATATACGATTCTTGATTTCTCTTCATTACTCGCCAAACCACGTAAAGAAGACCGCCTGCTACAAGAAATAGAAGGCCATAGGCCGCTGACACTGAGAACGCCATGCCTCTTGCGAGTAAAGGTCTACTCAATTACCCCTTCGCTTCTCGGCTTAGCGGTTTTGCAAGATGGCGACGGTGGGAGGGGTGCGGCTCTCTCCAAACATTTTCATTATCAAAATGAATTCCGTGCCAAACAGAATCGGTCAACCCTCCGCACGATGAACATCTCAGGGGTTGCTCAATACCTTGCCTTTGNAATCTTTGTCCACATTGGCAATGTGGCCTCTCAAGGTATCGAGGAACAGCATCAATTACAACTAGTGATTCTAGATGAATCTCGCCTTCTATAGACAGTAGACCACGCCATTCAACAATATCGCCAACTTCTGTAGAGCGGAGGAGTGAATTTACTTCACCTCCTTGTTTGAAGGCTACAAGAGAGTACCTTTTACCTTCAGAAAATACCGAAATTGAGGCGTGACCCCCTTTCACCTCATCCAATCTAGAAATCACAACTCCCTGTTTAACTTCATTGATGTGATCACCTGTTGCTTGGTTACTGCGGTGTACCCTCATAGCCACAGCCCTTTCTATGCCTTCATTTGACTGCAACCAATCATGGGCCTCTTTTGCAACAATTTCCTCTTCAGCCCTGATTCCATAAAGTACAGGGCATGGAGTACGTGGTGAAATCAATGATTTCCCAGCATTTGGGTCACGATTGAGAATTGTTGCTGGAAATATCTCTGACATCTCAAATACACATGAAGTAGATACGATTCGACTTTGTCCAATTGCAGACTTTTCCCTCCAAGCGGTAGCTTCCCAAGTCCAATCTTCCGCGCCCCTCCATGCAATAGAACTAGTTGCACCGACTACACCACGATGAGAGCCTGAAAACCAATAATGAATACCTTCTATTGCATTGAGTTGTTTGTAGCGCTCTTCTGGATTGACATATTTCCTAACTCCGCTCCAATACCAATCTTCAGGAAATTGTACGGGTGACCATACTAGAGAAGGATGTGCGGATTCCTCTGCCTCGTTTTGATGGATTGGAGAACGATATTTATCTTCAAACCAATTACCCAACAGTGCAATGAAATCATTTTCATTTTCCGGATTGACAACAATTTCGGCCGAAAGTGCTGCGTTACCTCTAGTTCTATCAGGAGCAAAAGGCCATAATCTAACTAATCGGGGTGCTTTGAGAATTTGATATCCAGCATTTTCAATGTGTGATAGAAGTTGGTGGAAATCCCAAGTCGTACAACCGCCTTCTACTGAATCGGTATCATCAAGACCAATCCAACCCATTCAGATATTGTCCCCCCTATCAGAATATATCAAGACTCTAGAAAGCACATCATGTAGCCCTACATCGGGATTGCAACGAAATGTCCGAATCCCGAAAGAAAGACCTGCTTCCATGTCAGCATCTCGGTCTCCTACCATGAATGAATTACCTTCGTTTACTGGTGTGTAAGATGGGCCGTAATCAAACTCAGTCAACTCAATACCCTCATGAGTGGCGGAGAGAATTTGCCGGCCCACTTGTAGCATACCTGGTTTACCCTTACGTGACCACGCGTTTTCCCATGGCGCATATGGGCTATACAAAATTAGATCAAGATGCGCATCTGGATGCTCTGAAAGAAGTTCTGATTGTAGAGTAGAATTGATTTCTTCCAATTTCTCATGGTCCCAATGGCCCCTACCGACAGGTGATTGGTTGGTTACAATGCAAATTCTAAATCCTGCTGCTCGAATCGTTGCCACCGCTTCAGCAGTATTATCCAATACAATGAGTTCTTCGGGAGAATTGATGTAATTTTCACTACCTATATTCAATACGCCGTCACGATCCAAGTATGCTATATCGAGCCCATTCCAATCAGCATCATCTGGTAAAGGGGGTAACTCGCAAAGTTGGGTAAGCGTGGCCAAATGCCTGTGGGGCAACATGTACATTCACCTCATGAATGGCTTGGTAAGCCCCTTTCCGCCTTCACTGCTTCCTTAATCATGTGATTGATAATTAATTGTAAATCTTCAATTCTCTCCATGGATGTGGTTTTACAAACAATGGTAACATCTACTATTTTGGCTAATTTACCACCATTTCCGCCCTTGTAGTTGCCCGTGATTCCTGCAGTCCTGCAACCAATCTCTTTGGCCTTATCCATGCCATTCAGAACATTCTCCGAATTACCTGAACCACTGTAACCGATTACTAAATCCCCCTCTTTTGCCCAAGTGCCAAGTGCACCGGCAAAGACATTGGCGTAGCCAGTATCATTGGCCCAAGCAGTAAGGGCTGTGACATTGTCTGTATGACAAATTGTCTTGATTCCCAATTCCTTGCTCCAATCACCTGCAGAATGAGATGGTGTGCCGGAGGAACCGCCATTGCCAATGAAATGGATTGTTCCCCCACTATCCAAAATGGAAAGAACATACTCAACAATCTGTTGCATAGCATCAGAATCAAGATTCTCTAAAGCATCCGCCAAATCATCCTTGTAATCGCGAATAAAGGCGTCGAAGTCGATGTTCATCAGGTCCCCTCTGAGCAATCGCTGACGCATAGCCTATTTACGAGTTGTTGAGACAGGACAGTACAAGTACTGACTACAATGGCTTTGATTTTGGGTGGAGATGAGTAATGGTTGCTGAAGAATTAAGGTTGCTCTTCGCTCTCGTTGGATTGTTTTCCCTCGGAATTGCATTCCATACAAAAATCGCCAATAGGGCAATTATTTCTGCAATCGGTTGGGTTAGCATTTCCCTCTATTTTTTCCTCGATACTCCACACTACATCGAATTAGCAGATCCAGTTCTTATTCTAATGTCAGGAGCAACACTTCCTTTGGGAATGATGGTCGGCTATTGGGAAATAAAATTAGAGAAAGAGGGAAAACACGAACCTGCGCTTGTTTGGTTAGAGGGGTGTGTCTTTTGGTCAGCACTTCCTTACTTGGCCGTATCTTGGATCCCATACCTTTCTGTCGGAATTGTATGGATTACAGCTGTTCAGGCTGTTTTCATTCTACGAATTACTGGCATGGCTGATTTACAAGTGGGGTCCGCTCAAGTTGAGTATGTAGATGGAACAACATCATTGTTTTCTGAATTTACAGGAAACCCCCTGCTTTACCTTGAGCCTTTGGGTGAAGGGGGATTTTTCATCCCTATACTAACTCAAGATGGTGGCCCTGTTGGCGTTTCTATGATTCTTGCTTGTAGCGCCCTTCAATCAATGATTGTTTTTGTAGGCGCCCTAGTTGCACTACAGACCTCTCCTTGGAAAATGCGATTGAGGGGGTTATTCATTACCATCCCACTCATCCATATTCTCAATGTATTCCGTAATGCTGGAATCATCTATCTCGACATGACATATCGAGATTGGAATTGGTTCGGAATTGGTATGTTTGATTTCGCGCATTCCTATGCAGCCAAAGTTGGAAGCCTAGTGGCAATGTTCCTAATTGCAATTGTTCTATTTGAGATATTGCCAGAACTACACAAAAACATTCTGAGGTTGATGGATCCTTTCATACCCAATAAGAAGAAAATCAACGTCTCTTGATTTTTTCAATTATCTTACCACGCAACGGCATTTGATGTTCCCAAGCAAATTCCTTAATGACTCGAAGTGCTTCTTTCTCCAACTTTGGATCAGATACTAGGTCTGTCACATCAATGATATTCTCACGCGTATTTGCCTTGAATGCGGCAATTGGTTCTTCATCAAAGAAGACCAAGTAAGCAGAGCCAAAACCAAATCTCTCGCGCAGTAACTTAGCAAAATATGGAGCTAATGGGTCTGAAGGTGGGAGGACGAAATCTCTCATCTTCTCGATATTAGAAGCACTTTCAAGCATATCTTTTCGTCCCCAGCAGACTTGATTCAAATCCTCAAGCAAGAATCCCTTGATGAATTCTCCTTCATCAACAAGATGTTGTAGAACTGTCATTATTTCTTCTGGCATGTACGGTTTGCCAGCCATCTTTTCACACTGCTTCATGGTTATGACAGGGATTTCTTTGATTAATTCGATGAGGTAATCTTGCTTGAATTGCCAATGATCTGTTGCTATGGTTGGGTGAACCGTACGGAAACCTCCACGATAATCCTGAACTAAATGTCCCGAACGAATCAGAGGTTGGGCAAGTTTGCGGAATTCGGAACGACGTAGCGCATGCCTATCCATGAACAACTGTGGGTCTGAATTGTCAGTGAAGAACTCTAGAACATCAAGTAACTCCTCATCGGGTGGCAAATTTCGAATTGTCAATAACTTTTGGAAATGGGAATAGGGAGCGTAAACGCGATGGCCTGTGAGATTTGTTCCTTGGTGCAATTGATTAGCACTAGCCATGGATTTCAAATCGACCCGATATGATTCGCAGCGTCCACGAAGGGCAAAGTCATCACGGACTTCACTAACATTTTTTACAGCCAAAGTTTCATTTTCAGTGCGCGAGTGTTGGTGCATTTTGTTATTGAAGAAAAGAACCCTGACAGAATCCTTTACTGGCCTAGGATCCATCACTCCGCCACGAATTAACCTTCTACCATCACCAATTCCTTTGAAGCCAATCCTATCGAAAGCTTGCTTAGTTTCTTCTCTTGCCTCCGAAATATTTTCCCCATTGAAATTAGTCAAAACTGCAATCTCAACAAGCGTATCACGATAATTCTCCAATAAACGCTCAAATTCAATGACAAACTCATCAAGATATGCATGAGGGATATGAATATCTTTGATTTCTAGATAATCATTCACCTTGTACATCAAAATACGACCAACAGGGTCAACTCCTTTGAAAACTGGATAGTACCACCCCTGTTTGAGCACATACCGAACCTCTTGTATGAATCTAGAACAAAACGGGTCGGACTGAGTTAGGATTCTCATTTTCCTATCTTCACGCACTCTTTTCTTTACCTCAGGGGCGTCTACCAATAGGCAATAGAAATCTGTCAACTCTGGTTGTAATGCTATCACTTTTGTAATTCTTCCTTGATCCATCAGTAAGCGTAAGGCATCATCCAATTCATCGCCAGCTCTGCTCACATACCACCCAAGCGTGTATCTTTTTACTGGCCCTATTCTTCGGATTAATTCTACTAATGCATCGTCAAATGGCATTGCATTGTATACATCTTTTACTCGATGGAAAAGAGAGAGACTTCTCTTACGCTCGGGAAGTTCTTCATACTGTTTAACACATAGTAACTGCCTTTCCATGTTGTTGATAGCGTACTTGGCTCTATTCATTAGGTACTTTGATTCCTCATCTCTGGGGATATCAGCAAGTACCTGCTGGCGCGTAACATTGTCATTAGCAGTAATATTAATCAATAATTTTGCTTCCATTTCACCTATCCAGGGCTCTGGGCGCAGACCCAACAATAGGGGCAACTGATCCTTTTTAGTATATCCAACTCTGTTGTGTAGAAGCCTACCCATGACTACATCGGGGTCGTGCTTCAAGTCCTTCCAATCAGAAAATCTGAATGATTTGACTCGATCCAATAACTCATGCATCTTCTGAATCATCACATGTGAAGCGAGAGCATCCAATGGGTCATCGTGAAGTTTGAATGATTTGGTTAGTAATAGATTCTGCAAATTACGGTAAGCAATAACATCCTCTTCACCGCCAGTAATGTAATGTTCATCAACTCTAAGAATAAATTCCCCTTCATCTGTCTGTCTATAGAATCCGATAGTGACTATGTTGCGTACTTCAAGTTCGTGCAGAATATTTTCAATCATCGGCTTAGGGAAGGGTAACCTTGACACAAGAATATCTAGTGTTTGAGGGCCTTCACTACCAAGCAAATCAACCAATTTTACCCTTAGACACTCGTGGGGGTCTGAAAGGGGGCTGGATTCCCATGCAATTACTTCTGTATCCTCATATTCTGTACTGACATCAAAAGTTAGTCCACCTGTATACAATTTTCTCAAGTCGTCTATGTCTTCTGCATTATGAGACGATAAAACACCGAGTGTACCATGAATATCTCCCATTCTCCTTGAGAACCACTTGTTGTCTATGCCATCGTGTCCCGTGTTATTGATTCTAACAATGTCACCATTTTCAATTAATTCCTTCACCCAACCGCGAATAATTTCTTTGTCAATTCCTTCCAGTTTATTACGATAAAGAGGGTTAGCATGGTTCCTATCCAAACCACCACCCATATCCATTATATCGAGTAGAGATTTAGCATCGACCGGAATAGAGACTTTGTCTTCATAGTATGAATTCACTTGCCCTTCATTCAACTGTGTTGCAAGAGCCCTCTGCCCTAGCAAGCGGCGAAGAATTTCAGGATCTATATCCTTGATGAGATAGGCTCTAGTACGCATAGAGAGCAAGTCCTCAAATGCTGACATGTAGAGATTCATTCCAATTGGAGAAGGTACCTTCACTCGGGTGTGCAGAATACGTGATGTTCCATCAACAACCTTAGTAACAAATTGGTCAAGACCCTTCATATCTAGGTCGTGATGTAATATTTCGTTGAATACCTCCTTCATCAATAGTGAGTCTGATGATGCGCGATGTGTCTTGAACAAAGCATCTGCCTTTTGCTGGAATTGCTGGGGGGATACTTCTTCAGCACCAATACGCCGAGGAATAATCAAGCTTCTTCCAGCCACTTCTCTAAATCGCTTGGCAAAAAGTTGAGTATCAATCAAATAACTCTCAATTACTTTCCGATGGTCGTTCGCCTTGAAAACTGCTGGGAAAGCCCCTGGGTCAACATCATCTGATAACTTGATGAGAAATCCATTTTCGTCAAATGATATCTCATAGACTTGTATATCATGGGCTGAAGCGATGCCTGCAAAGAAGTATCCCAATGTCATGTTGAAGGCTCTCCCTCTACATGTAGTCACCATGTAGGTTGTTCCACCACCTATTATTTGCTCCATCATAATGCGATTTGGCCCCGGAACTTCGAATGACTCAGCAACATGTTGCTCCATGAAACGGGCAACTGCTTCTGAAATACGGCTAGATAACCCGTATCCCTCCTTTAGTAGACGACGTGGGTCCCTCTGCCTCCTCAAAGCAAGCATGGTTGCTTTCTGAAGTTTAAGCACAGAGTGTGACAATTCTGGACTCCTACTCAATGCCTCCCCAGACCAAGACGGCACAGTGGGCCTAAATCCGGTTACCGGAGTCACATTTACTCTTGAGCCTTGAATAGATTGAATTCTGTAGGTTGTTCCACCTAACAGAATAACATCACCAGGTCTAACACTTGAAACGAAAGAAGATGATAATTGTCCTATCATCGAACCATCAGTATTCAAGACGAGATAATTATTGTCGGGAGAAATTGTACCAAGGTTAGTGTAGTAAATCATCTGTGAGTAGCCGCGCTTGCCAATTGTATTCTCCTCCCAATCTACCCAAAGGCGCTTCTCCTCTTCTAACATATCAATGACTTCGATGTAATCATCATAGGGAAGATAACGATAAGGCCATGCAGCTGTAATCAATTCATACACTTCATCAATATCCTGTTCACCCACAATGGTGAGACCCACCATGAATTGAGCAAGTACATCCAAAGCGTTTTCTGGAAAGGTCAGCAAATCCATTTCACCAGACATTATAGCTCCCTGAAGTGCAACAAGTTCGACAAGGTCGTGTGGGCCAGTGGGTAGGAAACGTGCTCTTGGAATCCCACCTACATGGTGACCCGCTCTACCAATCCTTTGGAGAGCAGTGGCAATACTTCCAGGAGAGCCAAGTTGAATAACTAAATCTACAGTTCCAATATCAATACCTAATTCAAGTGAGGATGATGAAACGCAGCATCTAAGCTCACCCATTTTCAGGCGCTGTTCTACATCTTTGCGAATCTGTTTGTTCATTGAACCATGGTGCGCCTCAACACCTGAATCATCCCAACCAGCTAGACGACGGATTTTCTGAACAATTTCTTCAGTCATTTTCCTTGTATTAACGAAAACAATTGTGGTTGTATGAGCCTCAACTAAATCCAATATGTTCTCAACATTAGCATCAAGAATCTGTTTATGATCAAAAGTAGGGTCACCAAACCTAGGGTGTGGGAGAATAATATCGAGATCTAATTCCCTTGCCCCACTAATCTTGGCAATCTTTACTCTTTGATTATCGCTAGCTGGTACAAGGAATCTCGCAACTTCGTCCAATGGTTCCATAGTTGCAGAAATACCTATTCTCTGAACGGGGCTGACAATCACCGAATCAAGTAAAGAAATAGTCAAAGATAGAAGAGTGCCCCTTTTGGAGGGAACCAAACTATGTAATTCATCTAGAATTAGCCATTTCAATTCATTCATCAATGGGCGGAATTTGGATGAAGCAAGAGCAAGTCCTAGACTTTCTGGGGTAGTAATGAGAATATGTGGGGGTTTGCGTAACATTTTCTGACGCTCTGATTGACTGGTATCCCCAGTCCTCAATCCAACCTTGATATCTTTCGTGCGCTTAGGGAGAAACCTCTCTTTGATTTCAGTAAGTGGATCAATTAGATTTTTCTGAATGTCATTAGCCAAGGCTTTGATTGGGGAGATATAAACACAATATACCTTATCTTCTAATTTTCCATCAAGTGCCAATCTCACTAATTTATCAATTATTGAGAGAAATGCTGTTAGCGTCTTACCGCTACCAGTGGGGCTACAAAGTAACAGATTATCACCATTAGCAATTGATGAGATTGCCATCTTCTGAGAATCTGTGAAATCGGGGAATGTATCCTTGAACCAATCACGTACTGGTTGGGAAAGAGAACTGTAAATTACTTCAGATTCATCATACGAATCTAAGTATACTATCTCTGTCATATTATCATTCACCTATGCCTATGAGACACAGGGAATCGATTCAATATATCAATAATTCGGATATTACGAATATCTAATGCGCTATAGAGTGATATTGCAAGACTGTGTCAAGCCCATTTGTTTCCATCTTTACCCCATCGATTAACACTTTCAACAGACGGCGCCCTTTCTCTGTCAACAATCAAAGGTGAAATTTCTGATTCAGCGGGGATAATAACTTCTCTCAAAGCACTAGTAGGACATGACGCCAAACAACTGAGACACCCCACGCACTTCTCATTTAGGACTATAACTGGCCTTTTTCTTCGTCCTTCGGGACAGTCTGACAGTGGCAATAATGCCTCAAATGGACAATGCGTGATACAAAGGTCACAGCCAGTACAATCCGGTTCGATAATCTCAACCATCGCCTGACCCATGTGTTTCCCCACTGAGTGGGCACTATTGATGGTATTCGTGGCGAAGCATTGAGAACCCAACCACTCCCGACTCTCTATGGGTGAGGCAATGTCTGATGAGGGTGAACGTGTCAACTCTCTCATGTCTTTGTTGAAAAGAAGAGGCATTATCTTCCCTGCATTTTCTATCCATGGCGGGGTTGCTGGTCTTTTCGACTACGGGCCTGTCGGTGGAAGGTTACTCAGGAAAGTTCAGAATCAATGGCGAGAACATTGGTTATCAAAGGGAAATATCGTTGAAATTGACAGCCCCACCATTACCCCACATTCAGTATTGGAGGCTAGTGGCCATGTCGGTGCTTTCAATGATCATGCTTCAGAATGTGGTTCTTGTAATGCAATTTTTCGTAGTGACCATTTGGTTGAAGATTACCACTCCAACCCCGATTCATTAGAAGGTCCTGAACTCGATTCAATAATCACCTCGAAGGAAGTTAGTTGTCCAACTTGTAGCGGAATGGAATGGCTCCCCTCACGACCAATGAACTTGATGTTCTCGACTATTATTGGAGCCACAGGCGGAGGAAGACAAGCATACATGAGACCGGAAACTGCCCAAGGTATGTTTTTGACATATCCAATGATTCAACGGCATTTTAGAAACAGATTGCCTTTTGGAGCAATACAAGTTGGCAAGGGTTATCGTAATGAGATTAGCCCTCGACAGGGGATGATTCGTCAGCGTGAATTCAATATGGCCGAATTAGAATATTTCATTGACCCCGAACAGCCACCCGTACATAATTTATCTAAATGGGATGATACCAAATTTCTCTTGATTCCTGACCCTGCCGGTAAAACATCAGAATCAATTCAAGTAACTATTGCCGATGCACTTGAGGCCAACATAGTCCGCCACCCTACTGTCGCACTATTCATGGCTGAAACCTACGATTTTCTAATTGGAATTGGGGCTGATTCTAGCAAGATAAGATTCAGACAACATGAATCAGATGAAATGGCTCACTATGCTACTGATTGTTGGGACTTAGAGATGTTAGGCTCCTATGGTTGGATTGAATGTGTTGGAATTGCCCATCGTGGTTGCTATGATCTTGGAGCCCATGAAGACGCTACAAAGAGCAACGAGTTGAGAGCTTGGAGGGAATTCCCCGAACCTGTTGAAGTTGACAAAATGGTTGTAGCACCTATTGGTTCAGTAGTTGGACCAACATTTAGGGAACATGCTGGGTTGGTTAGTGATGCTTTACTTAACATGAAGAATTTACCATCTAACTTCCCCTTTGAATTGGATCTCAATGATGGTTCAAATGTTACGATTGAAGAACATATGGTGGAAATAAAACAAGTACAAGAAACCATTCGTGGCGAATGGTTCCTCCCTCATGTTGTTGAACCCGCATTCGGACTTGATAGAATAATTTGGCATATTCTTGACCATGGATATGAGATGACAGAGAAACAGGGTGAAGAGTACCTTATTCTACACCTTGCAGAATCTGTAGCACCATACGAAGTCGTGGTACTTCCACTCTTTGAAAAAGATGGCATGAATGAATTGGCTGAGCAAATTCGTTCCAAAATTCTCACTCTGCGCGGAATTAATGCCTACTATGATGGCTCCAAATCAATTGGTAGACGATATGCAAGGGCCGATGAAATCGGAGTACCTTGGGCAGTCACAATTGATCATACCACTACTGAAGATGGCACTGTCACTGTCCGCAGAAGAGATGACCAAACACAAATTAGAATTTCTCAAGAGGATTTGATTACTCACCTCAACGAAAACTCACTACACTCTCTTTTCTGAGTTGTTTTATTGCCTAATTTTCAGTTATTTGGTATGACAAAATGATGAACATTCAAAACCCCTCACGCATCAGGTCCACATGATGAGCGAGGGGGAGGGCATTATGTCCGATTGGACTGAACGCTATCGTCCAAAGAGTGCTAGTGATTTGGAAGGTAATGANGCGGCTCGAAAACGCATCAGTATTTGGCTTGAATCATGGAAGGATGGAATGCCTGACAAAAGAGGGCTACTTCTAACAGGGCCGCCTGGAGTTGGAAAGACCAGCATTGTTAGAGCGACTGCTGAAGATTTTGGCTGGGTAGTTATTGAACTGAATGCTAGTGATGCTCGAAATGCTGCCGCAATCAGACGAGCTGCCGGAGGCGGCGCTACAAATTTCACTTTCTCACTCGATGGATCATTTGATTTGGAAGGAGATAGGAAAACTCTGATACTCCTCGATGAAGTTGATCACTTACATGGTGGACTTAAGGGGGTAAGTGAAGACCGCATTGAAGGTTCACTCTCAATTAGGCGTGGTGAAGAATCAAGCAAGAAGGAATTGAAGGGCGATTCCGGTGGCAAAGCTGAGTTACTTAAGATGCTTAAAACCACCAAGCAACCGATTATTATGACCTGTAATGAGCCCATGGGATTGTGGGGCCGTCGCAATCAAAATTGGCGGAATGCAAGAGACCGATTTTTACGCCAAGCTGAACTCATTCAATTCCGCCGTGCAAACAAACAGGCCATGATTAGAATCGCTAAACGTGTCCTCAAGGAAGAAAATATCACCGCTGACCTTGTTGCTCTAGAGANATTAGTGCAGGCAAATCCTGGCGACATCCGAGCCCTTGTTCGCGATTTGCAGATGATTTGTGAGTGTGGAATTGAACATATCAATTTAGCATCTGTAGAAACCCAACTAAGCAGGGGTTTGAGGGATCAACAACTAGATATTTTNCCAGGTTTACAGGGACTTTACCAAAGTGAAACTGCAAATGACGCGCGGCTCGTTGGTATTGACCTAGACATTACACCACGTGAATTGTTAGCGTGGGTTTCATGGAATAATTCCTCTGTTTTCAAGGACAGAAACACCCTCAATAGGGCNGCNATAACCTGTTCAGTTGCNGANCAATCACTTCACACNATGTACNCTAATCNNGCNTACAGAAGTTGGTATTGGACTAGCCAACTNNCCACNNTGTCTGCAAGTGTATCAACNNCTNAACGNNATGAAGAACGTATTTCACTATCCTATCCTGAATTTATGCGTAGAGGACATGAACCTTCTCGAAGAAAATCACTTATCAGCAAGTTGAGTGAATTGAGTGGTTCGAGTTTGCAGGCTGCAAGAGAAGAACTTTGGCCACCTTTGGCAGCAATACACGAATCAGGTGAATTAACTGACCCGCAAGATTTCTCACTTAGTATAGAACTAGGACTTGATGGCGGTGAGCATATTCTTCTACATGGATTGAATAAGAGTCTCAAATCGACAAAAGAAATTGTAGAGAAGTATAATGAAACTACAACATCAACACTCGCCCAAAGGAATGACGATGAAATCATTCATGAACCAGAAGAAAGGGTTGAAGAAAAATTACCTGATGAAGGGCAAAAGAAATTAGATATGTTCTAGTTAATTCTTCCAGACTCGTGGAGATAACAACACAATCACAGTTAACAATTCTAGTCGACCCAACCACATCATCACCGAGGTTATGATCATCGAACTCCAATGAAGACTTGACCAGGTTTGTGTCGGACCGAATGCACCTATTGTTGGGCCGGTATT
>NYYK01000074.1 GCA_002685895.1 Methanobacteriota archaeon | reverse complement strand
CGAACGTACACATGATGACTACTTGAAATATTCTATATCAAACACTGTATTGGTGTTTATGCCATGAACTGGCTGTATGAAATTCAATCCTCTTCGTAGGGCATCCACTGCCCTGACACTGTGTCATACCAGTCAACATTGCCCTCTGGGTGCTGGCGCCAATGAACTCCTGTTGGATCTACATAAGAAGGCAGCCCATCGGATTCGGGGTCAATCTCCATTGCTGCAGTTTCACCGAAAGTAACCATGCTATCTTTACCGCGGCGATTCCACATGACTCCACAAAAGATTCCAAACAGGATAGCAATTCCAATTCCAACAACAAACACGATTGCTTGAGCAGTCAATTCCGAATTACCAAAGAATGGTGTTGGTTCATAATTCTCACCAAGTGACCTGTCGGGCCACATATTAGCAGGGCCTGCTGCTTCAAGCACCTCGGAAGAAGCACTTCCTTGAGGTGGGAGCCTCACTAGGTTGAACGCACCTAGGGTAGACTGCCCTTCAGGAGAGGTTACCGTCACTCTAACCTTTGAGAGACCAACCTGCCAAAGACGACAATCCACAGTTGTGAATCCCGGCACAACAACAGCATCACCGCGTGGGTCTGTTATTTCCCATTGAACACTCATCAGAGCCATCGTTGTACCGAGTGAAGGCTCGATTGCAACGATGCATTCGCTACCAACATCGTCATTGTTTCCAGTCACATTGAGAGTAAAAATTGGAGGCGGTAATGTATGAATTGTAAAATCAAGTTCAGCTTGGGTAGAGAATCCAAGCAGGTTGCGATAGAACATGACCAAGTGATAATCACGCGCTGGCCAGGTGGAACAATCAACATCTGAAAGATCATCGGGCACTATCCACGGTGTGCCACTTAGAGAGATGAGGCCAATTGCATCATAGCGTTCACCAACCTCATCAAGGAACACTCTATCAATGGTACAATCATCACCAAGGAACAATGTACCCGTTGCTTCCAAATCAAGACGCAAATAAGGTTGAGTCAAACTTGCTACTAAATCAAAATCACCGAAGTCCTCTGAATAAACTATCATGTTACTCTCGGCATCCCACACCTTCATCCTCACAGTGAAAACACCATCACCCCAAGCCTCAATATCTTGAGAACTGAAGTAAGGAGTAGTGCGATTGAAAGTGACATTGTCCCAGAAAGTCAGAGTCATACCAGCATGTTCCACATCAACTTGAACTGCGGCTTCAGCGTAATGCGAGGTCGTGTTCAAGAGATAGACCACTCTAATCGTGTCCCTGTCACCATCATTGTTCAGGTCAAGACGGTCTGCTCGAGAACTATCAACACCAATGTGTGGGGCATCTCCTGCAGCCAAAACTGAGGTAGAGAAGAGAGGTGCAAATAGTAGTAATAGAGCGAGTATTCCAACGATTCGCTTACTCAATGGTTTCACCTCCATCTTCCTTGCGCAGAGAGGTGACAAAAAGCAGTGTCAAGATGAAAATAATGAGTGGTGGCAAGAAGGAAAATAACGAACCCGAGGGATTCTCAGACATCATTGAAAGGTGGGCATTTACAGTCCCATAAGAATCGCTGTAACCATCTCCATTTGAGTCTGGACAGCCTTGTAAGTCAATTGTCGAGGTGCCCGCGTCATTGGGGCAGTCATCTCTCAAACTACCCATCGTATTGTCCCCAAAACCATCTCCATCTGTGTCAGCCCATTGTAGGCGATTCTTGGGGAAGGCATCGGCAGCGCCATCGGGACTTGCTTCCCAATTTTCGTCGGCATCAGAGTAACCATCACGGTCTGTATCGGGGCAACCTAAGCGATCAATTAGTGAGACACCAAGACTGATTTCTTCAAATGGGCAGGAGTCAGGTTGGTGTCCTCCCATGTTATCCCCAAAACCATCCCCATCAGAGTCAGCCCATTGGCTTGGGTCGTATTCAAAACGGTCTCCGTAATCTGAAAATCCATCATTATCTGAATCGGTACAACCATGCCTATCTTCCCGACTTGTTCCTGGTGTGTCCTCGCAACGGTCAGGAGTAGTTGCGGCATCTGCTTGGTTGTCACCATATCCGTCTCCATCCATGTCCTCCCACTGAGTTGGGTCATTGACGAATGCGTCAGCGTCACCCATTGGGTGGGCAAGCCAACCAAGTTCCTTTTGTGGGTCAGATGCACCATCACCGTCTGTATCAGGACAGCCCCAACGGTCACGATATGATTTACCATAAGTAGCTGGACAAGCATCTGATTGCCAAGCTTCCGCTTCTTGGTTATCTCCATATTCATCACCATCAACATCGTGCCATTGAGTTTCCTCATCNGGGAAAGCATCAGCGAAGCCGGATGGATGGGCTAGCCAATTGCCATCTGCGTTTGAATATCCATCACCGTCTGAATCGGGGCAGCCATACCTGTCGTACCTGCTACTCCCCATCCGATCTACGCACGAGTCTGGCTCGTTACCTGACGCATTGTCNCCATAACCATCGCCATCTTGGTCAGCCCACTGAGTTGAGTCATCTGAAAAATTATCAGCCTGCCATGCATTGGGATATGATGAAATGGAGTTGTCTCCATACCCATCTCCATCTGTATCTAGCCATTGTGTAGGATTATCTGGGAACGCATCTGGTTGGTTGCCCAAGGGGTTATCTCCAAAACCATCTAGATCTCGGTCTGCCCACTGGGTCTCATCTTGAGGGAAGGCGTCGGCACACATTGTTCCATTAGCTAGACAGATATCAGGATCGTAAATCCAGCCATTTCCAGGGTTAGACCAAAGGTCGCCATCAGAATCTAGGCAGCCATATCTATCCTCTGTTGAATTCCCCCATTCAGATGGACAAGAATCTGGATTAGTTGCATTTTCAACCCAAACTCCAACGCTACCATTCTCTCTAGTAGCATTCCAAGTTGGATCTGCCCAATTATCACCAAATGTATCTTCATCAGTATCATGCCATTGCGTGTTATCATGTGGGAATGCGTCGGCACCGTCAGCCACAGTCCATGGAGTTGTAGACCAAAGTGAATTTGGGTCGGGGTCAGAATAACCATCCAAATCTGAGTCAATGCAACCAAATCTATCTAGATAGGAATGGCCGAAGTAGGCTGGACACGAATCCGGGTCTATTGCGGGTGCAGGATTGTCACCAAACCCGTCAATGTCTTCATCAGCCCATTGTGTAGGCTCATCTGGGAAATCATCTCCTTGGTCTGACCACCCATCTCCATCACGGTCTGGGCAACCCTCCTTATCTTCGGTAGAACTTCCTACGATATCATCACAGTCATCNTCATCATCAACTACTCCATCAGAATCGGTATCCCGATTATCCTTGATTAATGTAGGAGTGGCGTCGTAATCAAAATCGCTNGACAAAAAGGAATCTGGGACCGCTTTTATTCTGAAGTAATACCAATCTTCTGTNGTGGCAGGAACTGAAATTGTACGACCATTTTGATCCTCTGCAAACGATTGAGAGGCCAATTCATTGCCCGCAGAATCGTACAATCCAATCTGCCCATCATAACCGTCATACCAGTTGGAACAGCATGTATCGATTGCTACACTAACTACATCTCCGTTGTAAGCATAGATTTTCCACCAATCTGTGGTATCACCATCTTTGTCAACATAGCCACTGCTTGTTACACCGTCAGTCATTGTTCCAGCAGTAGCCATGGTATCGTCTGCTGCGACAGTAGGTACAGCCATGAGAACAAGAAGCAAAAACATCGCAGCGGCGGACAGAGCGGCTCTCATCGGGTGCTTAAGCACCCGTCAAGGTCATAACCACTTTGCTACNGCGACGAGGGGAAAAAAAGCGTTGAAAAACGCCAATAAATTATCATTCAGCGTAAAAATTGGCATATTTGGTCGCGTTCAAATCATAAGTGTACTCACTAATCACTCGCTTCCGCCCCTCTTCGGCGAAAATTGCCCGCTTCGCGGAATCAGCAAGCAAATTATTCACTTCATTGGCTAGTGATTCTGGGCTACCCACCTCAAACAGAGCACCCACACTCTCGTCCACCATTTCTGGTAGGGGNCCGTCATTNACCGTAGCACAAGGTGTGCCAGAAGCCATGGCTTCGAGTGGAATCAATCCCTGACCTTCATAGAGGGATGGATAGACACATAGATCTGCTGAACGGAAAAGTTGAGCGAGGTCTGCAAAAGACATTCCTGACTCGATTGTGACCGCATTCTGAATGCCCAACTTCTTGGCTTGTTTTAGCAGAGTTTTNCGCATGTGGCCGCGCCCGACAATGACTAGATGAGCGCCACTATTATTGGCAAGGATTTCCGGCATTGCTCGAAGTAATGTCCTGAACCCTTTTCTGCCTGCCAAACGGCCTACTGCGAGTAGTAGTGGAGTGTTAGTTTCAGCGCTACCTGACAATGCCGCTTCATCTGGTTGACCGTATCGACTACGCATCTTTTCATGGGCAATTTGTGAATCTTCATCATCATGGTTCTGAGGTCGGAACATTTCCACATCAACACCCCAACGAACCACTTCAGCGCGCCAATTCTCTGGAGGATTATAGCGCAACTCGAAATCTCGTTTTGTTGCCTCGGAATTAGGCACACACACTGTCGAGCCGCGTACAGCTGCTCGCTCATATTTTGCATAATGTTTCGCTGTGAGTAAAATCGCCAAGTCATTTGGATTCTTCCAAGTTGCTGACTCACCATACTTGGCCGCTCTCACCATACCATCTCTTTCACCAAGCCATGAGCCGTGCAAACTTGTTGTCACATTACCGATTTCAGCACGCACCTGCGTAAACTGCTTTGGAGTCCAAGAAATCATTGGTGCGTGCACATGAACGGCATCTACAGGATCTCTCTTGTGTAGTTCTAGCAACTCCTTCAACGCATGACGGCCATACGAACGTGTGAAGGCCATGGGAATTTTCGCCCATTTAACCATCCTAACAGTAACTCCATCCTGTTTTGGAATCAATGATGGATTCTTGCGCGCCTTTGCCTCACTACGGGTGATAACTGTGATTTTGTGGCCCATTTTTGCTAATGCACCCGAAAGGTGAAACACGGTAGAACCCATACCACCCCAACGCGGCGGGTATTCTCCAGATAGCATCGCAATGTGCGTTTTCTCGCCCCCTCAAGCCTCTAGGCTAGTAACCGCCTCGTATGCCATCGTTTTCAAGCGATTCCCGTCCAGTTCATCTAATGGAGGCTTTCAAGAGAGATGAGGGGGTCGGCGGCTGTGGTGGTAGATATGTCTGAGACCCTCCCAGTCCATGTGACCGTAGTGATTCCTACTCGAAATGAAGAGGCTGCAATTGTTGACACGATACGTTCAGTAGCAAATGACGGTTGGTGTGAAAAACTCGATTTTCTGATAATTGATGGGAATTCCACAGACCGAACTAGAGAATTGGCAGAGCAAGAAGGAGCTACTGTCTATCTCGAGCCACGCAGAGGATACGGTCGCGCCTACCGCACTGGATTTGCTATGGCTCCGGGAGAGATTATTGTAACCATGGATGCTGATTGCACTTATCCAGGTGAAGAGGTGCCTGGACTGGTTAANAAACTGGTTGAAGAAGATTTAGAATTCATCACCTGTGATCGTCTTAGGAAAGCCGAAGAGGGTAGTATGTCAGGTATGCACGGATTTGGTAACTGGGCCCTCTCCTTCACTGCCCGCATGTTGTATTGGTACGGTATCCACGATTCTCAATCAGGTATGTGGGTCTTCCGAAAGCGCATTATGGATAATCTAAAGATGCGCCCTACCAACGATGGAATGCCACTATCCGAAGAGATGAAAATCAACGCAAGGCGCTGTTTTGGCAAGAAAAAGGCTATTGAGATTTCAGTTCCTTATCGGCCTCGAGTAGGAGATGCTGAGATCAATACTTGGGCAGATGGACGAAAGAATCTCATCTTCCTCTATCTCAAAAGATTCGGACTCAACCGCACACGCACACCTTGGGGTCCTGAGAAATAACCAATAAATTCGGTGTTGCTCACAACACCTCCTGTTGGCGTATTCACTCGTGGGTTAATTTACTACACAGTAGTAACATTACTCGGGTAGAGTCTTGACTGTAAGTAAATCCAATGTTGCGGTCCTCGCTGATGGGCCAATCAGAATTGGTTCGGGTGGCGGCTTTTGGGGAGACNGNCCTCTCGCTCCGCTAGACCTTCTCAAAAGCGATGATTTAGATTATCTAATGATTGACTACCTCGCTGAATTGACCCTATCCATCATGACCAAGCAGAAGCGGCGTGATCCAAGTTCTGGCTGGGCAACAGACCTTGAATTGTGGCTTGCGGCTGGAGGAATCGATGCACTACGAAAAAAATCGGTGAAGTTGGTCACCAACGCTGGTGGCGCAAATCCCGAGTCCTGTGCAAGGATGGTCCTTGAGCAAGCGAATAAAATCGGTTGGCATGATTGCAAGGTTGCTGTTATATCAGGCGACGATATTCTCCCACGACTTGATTATTTGTTGGAAAATGGCGAGGAATTAACTCATTTTGAAAGTGGAGAGACAATATCTGATAATGGAGCCGAGATGATGTCTGCCAATGCATATCTCGGCGCTGGTCCTATCGGATCAGCACTGGAAATCGGTGCTGATATCATCATNACAGGACGGGTTGCTGATGCGAGCCTCGTAGTTGGTTGTATGTTACATTCTGCCGGTTGGGCGTACAACGCCTTCCAACTCGGCTTGACTAGAGAATCACCGATTGCGGATTGGGCACCAGAACATATCACAAATCCACTCGATATTCTAGCACAATGGACCGTTGCAGGGCATTTGATAGAATGCGGTGCTCAGGTTTGTGGTGGCAATTATTCTAATTGGGCTGAAGTTCCAAACCTTGCTACTCTGACCCTACCTATCGCCGAAATCTATGTCGATGGTGTTGTGAAAATCACTCGAGGACAAGGCGGGGGAGGTATGGTGAAGAGAGGAATTGTTGCGGAACAATTAATCTATGAAATCGGTGATCCTGCAGCGTACATCACACCCGATGTTGTGGTCGATATGCGAAACATCACTATTGAAGATGAATCTGAAGATGTTGTGTTGGTCACAGGTGCTATTGGCAAACCTGAACCTGAATCACTGAAAGTCAGTGCCGCTGTAGAAGGTGGTTGGTTTGCAGCATCCTCACTTCTCGTTAGTGGCCCAGATGCTCTAGCTAGAGCAACTGCTTGTGATGCCGCTCTGANAGGGCGACTCTCTGCTCTTGAGGAATTAGAGATTTATACTGAATTCATTGGTGGGGGCGTCACCCTGCCCGAAAATATACGCCAGCAAATGTCACCTACACTAAATCCACCAGAAGTGTTGCTACGTTGGGCCGTCACAAGCCCTAACCGACAAGATATCACCGATTTCAGCCGAGAAGTTGCCCCCCTAGTACTGACTGGACCTGCAGGTGTAGGGGGCTATGGGGCTCGGCCGAAGCCACGCCGTCAACTAGAATTCTGGCCTAGCCTAATTTCAAGNAACTGCATCGAACCATTGGTGAGAGTTGAACTGCTTACTCACCTTCGTATCACTCAAGAAAGTGAACGCTTCCATTTCATTCGCAAGCGCACTAGAGGAATCCTCTCNCGACTACAAGATGAACTCGATGAACGGGAGTGGACTNGNCCAATAGTGAAGAAACTAGGTTTGGAAAAGGATGACNCCGNTTCCGAAGTANCCAATTTGCACGAAGAGGAGGTGGNAAGTTGAGCGGAATAGNTTGGATNCCCCTCTCAGATTTAGCTCACGGAAGGTCCGGTGACAAAGGTGACTCATTCAACATTGGACTAGTCGCGCATCAGAAAAAGTGGTTAGAACTTCTCGAGAATGCTGTAACCCCTGAACTCCTAGGTGAGTGGTATGGCGATTCAGTCAGTGGATTGATTTCGGTCTGGTCAATGCCAGGTATAGGGGCAATAAATTGCCTTTTACGAGGTGGTTTGGGCGGTGGTGGTACAACTTCACTGATGCTTGATGCACAAGGGAAAATATGGGGTCAATCTGTTCTAAGGATGCGTGTTCCAGTAAACAAAAAGCGTGCCACTAAGTTAGGNGTATCACTAGAAAACCAATCTGAAAGTCAATGGGATTTATCACATCTTCACTGATTATTCAAGATCCGGCATCGAAGGAATATCTGTAGATTCTTCTTCTACTTCATCTGTGAAATCAACCTCTGATGTTTCTTCTGTTTGTGGCTTTTCTTCATCAAATGGGTCTTCATCTTCTTCGCTGAAACCACCCACACCCCATGACTCAATCATCTCGATATCTGCTTCAAGACGTCTCTTGCGCACAATTGAGAGTAAGATTCCACCAACGAGCAACAAAGCCATCAAACCCAACACAACGATTAGAGCACTATCCATTATCAAATCAAAGAAGGAGGCTTCCTTTGAAGCGCCCTCCACTTTAATCGTGGATGAAAGGCGATTTGAAAGACGTGGGTCATCAGTTGGGCCATCGCGGCAAACAACTTGGATGTTCATCCATCCATCGCGGCCCGGTGTGACACTAACCTGCCCTGTCCAAGTACTGTCTCCTGCAAGTCCATCGCCACCACTGCCGTCATCGTTGAGTGAGAAATTGGTTTCAATTCCTCCTTGTGATGCCCAACCAACACATTCCCAAGTAGTCATATCTGCATCTATTACGAATGCGCGGACTGTCACAGTCGACTTTTCACCTGCTGTCAAGATTCCAGGTTCCATCAATAAATCATCTAGAACTGGCCATGAATTTTCAACTGTGATATTAGCAAATGCCCATGTTGAAGCACCGCGACTATCTTTCACTTGAAGTGAAATCAAATGATTGCCGGGCAATAAAGTCTGATTTGCAATTACAGTCTCATTTAGCAAGACTGCAGTTGATCCTTGACCAAGATACCAGCGATAGAGAACTATGTCCTCATCAGCATCCCATGATTCATTACCATCNAGCANAACACNNTCACCNGGTGAAATNGTCTGCCCTTCNANAGGNGATGANATTGTGGCNATNGGTGGCGAAGCAAGAACCTTGATNNTACGAGTNTCNGANCTACTCATCCCATCAGAATCNNTNACNGTNAAAGTNAGNGTATGNTCGCCNGANGNCATGTATCTAGAATACCAGAAACTTGGGTNNACTGCATCTAGTATCGGCTCTGAAAGAAGGTCTGAAGTCACNGNNAATGTGAAGTTGTCACCATCTGGGTCCCAAGACTGCTGAGGGTCAAACAAAACAACCTCATCGCTGACAACCTCGATTCCATTGCTTGGTGAAGTAAGAACAAGAATCGGGGCACTCTTGGAAATCTCTAGAGTGATTGAATCACTAACTGGCGGATTCGTGCCATCAGATACTGTCAATGTCACCACATTNGTTCCATTTGGTAGTCGAGCTTGTATNTCCCAATCACCACCGAANGGTTCGCTTAGTTGGTCACTAGTCCATACCGGAGTAACCGTATCTGGATTTGATACTGAGCCGGGATTACAGAGCCAACCTGCCGACATCTGAGGAAATGCTTCCGAACACGGTGCATCCCAATCTCCTGAGCCATAAGCAGAGAACTGAATCAAGTCTGCTGACTCTGCATTGGATGCCGTAATTGGAAGTTCAATGTGAGCCATAGGTGGGGANTTGAGNACTANAAGAGTTGTTTGGAACGGTTCTGACCATTGATTGATGTGGTNGGAATCATCATCTGATAGCCGCAAACTCAAGGTATGGTTTCCTTGACTTAGATAACCTGTCCAGATAAGTTGATTTGATATTGAAGTGTTCAAATCNCCNTCAAGTGAAGAATGCCACCATGCACTAATTGTGTCGCCTTCTGGGTCAAAAGATGTTGAACCATCAAGGGTTACTTCTGCTTCAGAATAATCGGAAGAACGGCTAACTGCAAACGAAGGATGCGGGTATTCATTCTGAACTTCAACTGATATGTTAATGTAAACTGGTGGATTCAGTCCATCTGAGAATGTGACCCTGTAGGTGAACTCCCTATTTGTTGCATTGGCAAAACTACGATTCCACTCTAAATCATAGAAAACAGCGCTTAATGGCTCGTATTCTGCACCCTCTTGGATATCGATTGTGTCGCCTTCGTAATCAACCGTCCCACTAGCGTTGAAGTGAACAATCTCGGTATAATTGACTCTCAAAACCCCATCAGTAGAATCTACAGGTGGAATGGTGGTGAATACCACATCGGGAGGCAAGTTAACGAACTCGATTGTTCGAGTTTCGCTTGCACAGTTTCCTTGGTCGTCACATACCTCGAGGGTGATCTGGTGAATCCCATCGGTTAGGGCACATGAATTCTGAGTTTGTGGCTGTTCATTGACAAGAAGGTCGCCTGGCACGACTCCGCTCCCGAAGCCGTTGCAAAAGGAATGGGCGTCGCCATCTACGTCACTTGCCCAAAGGAAAGTGATTGGATCGTTGTCCAAATCCCACGAGTTGCTNGCNTTGAACCAAATTTCTGCACCTGAACTAGTAACCGTTCCATTGAGTGGCTCATCCCAGACGATGAGAGGTGGTTGGTTGACCAATGTGATAGTGCAGAGATAGTACGACAAATCTTGATTGAGAGAATCGGGACCTGTGGAACCAGTCGTGTTGTCGTATGTACAATTAGTGGAAATTTCAGTTACTGGAGATGAACCTGTAATTGTGTGGCGCTGCCCTACGAAGGGNCCGAGAACCAAATTACCGATATACGGCATTGCGACATTGAAATTGGATTCAATTTGTGAAAATGAGACATTTACTTGCGCCCATGGAAGGCCGTGATTATGTTGGTTGACTACCCACATATCAACAAACCACATCTCATCAAAAGTGGCTCCAATAGGTAAAGTTGAGATTGTGACTTGACTTGANATNGANCGAATATAACTTGAGCCAGTTATTGTTAATGTCATACTACCTTGTGTGAAATCGGTCAAGTTAACATCGCTTGAAGAAATAGCAACATTTCCACTGCATCCTGAAACATCCAACCCCCAAGTTTCCAACAATGGAACATCTGTTACTGAGAGGCAATTACTTCCTACCAGTGTGCTGTTACTAAGTTTTGAATCTAAGCCGCGGCCTGTCCATTGAATCCCAGCATGACTACCATGCAAGTTAATTCCTTCAAGTATGGCATCAACGTCATCGAGGAAAATTGCTGGGGCTGTGCTGGTCAAATTGGTGTAGATTTCAGCCCCGTCAATCTCTACCCAGCCATTCCAACTAAGGGATGAATCATCAATGATGATTGCTGATTGGCCTTGAGGTACATTTGGATCATGCACCTCTAAATTAACAAATCTGATGTCAACACTTTCCTCGATTCTCAATGCGGCCCAATTGTCATCAATTGAGGTGCAATCAACGCATTCAACGATATTCCCTGATGATGTCAAGTCATTGCTTTCAACAAAAACCATGCCAGCTCCGTTTTGGGAACTGGGTGCTGAATATCCATTATTACGAGTCGTAAGATTGCTCAGCCAGACTTGTTTTGAGTCACTTACTCTCAATCCTGAAAAACCATTGTCTTCCAACAAAAGGTCGTCAACGACGGGGAACATTTCAGAGACTCGGAGGCCTTCTTGACCATTATCATGGGAATGCCATACTGAACCATTGACTGAACCCTTAGAAACAAAGATGCCTGTTCCTGGTGACTCTGATACTGTGAGATTTATGAAAGATGCACCGCCATTGTTACTACTACGAGAGAAGACTCCTGCACGGTCGTTTGTCCCCCCTATTATAGAACCAGAGCGAGTAACTGTGGTGTTTAGGAATGTGGTTGATGGGTCGGTCATGTACAACTT
>NYYK01000073.1 GCA_002685895.1 Methanobacteriota archaeon | reverse complement strand
TTTATAAACAAAATAATATTTTACGAAAGACACATCTGTATTGTATTTCTACCTCATTCAATAAGGGTCAGATGTGTAGTATCTTAGATGGCGGAGCAATCTAGGGTATGTCGATGCTGCCGAGAATCCTTGCCGGAACATTACAATCTAATTCTGTGCTCAGTCTGTGGTCCTTGGAATGACCCAAATGAATTATTACGACTCTCCATGCCAGCTTGGCAAAATTACTTGGAGCAACATCAGAAGGATTTGTTGAACGAATCAAGAAAATGGTTGCAAGGAGAGCATCGTATAGTTGGAGCGATACCTTACAATGCTGGCTGGGCTGATTTATTGAGAAAAATCACAGGGAATATGCAGATTACTAGTTCTGATGTCCAACTTGATGAGCATCGTGATTACCATGCATATCTACAGATTAGAGAAATAATGGTGGGTCGCAAATCCAAATTATTCCCCGGCTTAGAAGGGGAAGAAACTGGAAGTGATGAGATCGAAGTA
This sequence comes from Methanobacteriota archaeon, assembly GCA_002685895.1. Taxonomy (GTDB): domain Archaea; phylum Thermoplasmatota; class Poseidoniia; order Poseidoniales; family Thalassarchaeaceae; genus MGIIb-Q1. The sequence goes on along the minus strand of NYYK01000073.1, from coordinate 11,546 downwards.
CGATTCAATGGCCATCAAGTAAGAACTTCACAATCCGGTTTGATTGTTGATGGTGCAAGAGTCGAGCGTGGCCCTGGTACCCTACTATTCATGATGATGCTAGAAAGGCGAGCAGATTCAGTTGTTTTGAGATTCCTTGACTTACTACACCAAATTGAAGGTACTGTCAATAACTCTAGAGCGAAAATTGAGAGTGAAAGAAGAGAAGCGCTTCGTGGTGGGCATTTTTCGTTAATTGGAGCGGCTGACGCACCTCAACCAGAATCTAAACGGATGCAAACAATTCCAGCACCGCTTTGTGATTGGAATCATGATACCTATTTGCTTGGAATTGAATTTGGTGTTCGTGGTAGATTTGTGATACCATTACCAACCCAACCTAGCCTCTTAGAACGATTTCTGAGAATATGGGGTGGACGGCCATCAATGCTAGTCTCCGACAGGCTGAGAGCATTAACTAGAGACCTCGCTCAATTAGTGGGCATAAAAGCCGAAGATGCTAGAATAACGCCTCTTGAGCGTTCATTCAGTCTATTCCGATCTATTGTTGATGCTAATTCAGATACCGTCGAAATAATTGATGGTGCCCTATTCATTACTGGGCGCTCAGGTGTAACATGGCGTGTAAAGCCAGGCAGAGGGGCACACAATGTGCCATATCTGATTCAAACTGTATCGAATAATCGGATTGCATTGGGGCAACCTGTTTGCATGTATGATGATGCAAAGTTGCCTCTTGGAGACCGGTTGGCATCAGTTGTTCTTGGTCTATTGAATGATGACATATTGAGGACGCAATTTGAACAAATTCATTTTGCTATAATAATGCATGAACAAAGAAATCCACATTTACAGAATAGGATAAGACTGAGACAACCATTTCCTTAATTGAAATCTTCCACTATCTATCCCATTAATATGGCCGTTTTGAATACACAGGTGGTCAAAGCAAGTTCATGAAGAAGAGACGCTCGGCTTGACTTGATGGGCGAAGACTTGCCAGAGGGGTGGCCGGGTGAAGTACTCCTTGAGGGGCGCACCCACATCCATTTGCCGAGCAATTATGTTGAAGGTGAAGTGAATCTTGCCGGCCCTGCATCAAAGAAAGAGCGGTCCGTGTTTCATAACCACGCAATGTCTGGTAATCGAACAAGAAGTGTCCTCCTCATGGCCCACGAAATGAATGTTGGTTTGCTTGCAGGAGACAAGACTGTACGCATGCTAGATTCCTTGGCTGCAAGTGGTGTGAGAAGCCTTCGACTATGCCATGAATTACCTGTTAAACTAGTAAAACGACTTGACTTAACGCTGTGTGATCTTAACTCTGAATCAATAAAATGGGCTGGAACTAACTATCACTGTAATCCCCCAACTAAATTATCAGGCTTTCAAACAATTGTTGGTGATGCAAGACAAATTGCATTGTCTCGAGGCTGGCAGTGGGTTGACATCGACCCATTTGGCTCACCAATTCCATTCCTTGACCCTGTAATTCAATCGCTTGCACGAAAGGCTGTGCTGGAAGTTACTGCAACGGATGTTGCCGCTCTAACGGGCTCATCACCAGCCCCATTGATGCGAAGATATGGGGCGCGGGCAAGGTTAGATGAAATTGCCCATGATACTGGATTGAGAATACTGTTAGCAACTGTAGCAAGAACCGCTGCTCAACACGACCGTATTATCGAGCCAATTCTTTCAATTTGGGACAGCCATCACCTTAGGGTGAGTGTTCGAGTAAGGCGCTCCCTTGATGGCGCGAGTATTGTGGAAGAAAATCTCGGATGGCGAATTGCTGAGCCAACCGCAGAGGAAGCAGGAGATGAGCATGGTTGTGCCCACATTCTAGTTCCTTTGAGCACCCCTGTAAATCTCAGTGATAAACGAGTTTCTGGGCCTTTATGGATTGGCCAGATGGGAGATGGAGATGTTATGAGTTCGATGACTGAAGAGCGAGCACTTGCCTTGTGCGCACCTACAGAAGAATTGGTTAGTGATGTTAGTGAATTGCGACTCAGAAGGAGAGCAATCGGGCGATCTGTTCGCCACATCGCTGGCGAAGCGAAAGCAATTCATTCTGGTAATTTGATTGTAGTCGATGAACTCGCTTCACGGCTAAAATTACCAGCGCCACCTTCACCAACAAAGTTAGCCGCGGCGTTGTCTGAATTAGGCCATGCAGCAACAGTTGCATCCTATGGAAAACCTGCAATTCGTACCGATGCGCCATGGAAGGACATCGTCACACTTGTTTCCTGAGTTTTCTCAGCCACCAATGTGAGACATCTCAACTGGAAGATGAATACTATTTCCTTCACCTCGTAACTCTGAATATCTATCAAAGCGACCCAACCATACTGAACGGGTGAGCTCTTGTAACTCATCTACACCGGCACCTGACCTGAGTTCAGGCTTGAAGTCAAATCCTGAATCTGAGAAAAGACAGGTGTAAAATCGTCCTTCAGAGGAAATTCTGCCCCTAGTACAGTCACCACAGAATGGCTCGGAAATGGATGTAATAATGCCCACCTTATCGCCTTCTGGAGTCTGCCACAACTTAGCGACTTGGCTAGTATTTTCAGGAACAATCGGTTCTAAATCATGTTCAGTACGCAACATCTCAAGTATTTCAGACCCCGTTACAACTTCATCACGTCGCCATTTATTTGATACACCTACATCCATATATTCAATGAATCGAACTNTCACNCCACTNCCTNNAAAATGATTGAACANTTGTAANACTGCATGTTCATTNACNCCNTTNCGAACAACNGTATTGATTTTCACNGGNCNAANTCCTNCTNCAANNGCNGCATCNATNCCAGCNANNACATCACTGACCTTTGCATCAGTATCTGTCATCAATTGAAATGTCTCATCATCAAGTGCATCAAGGCTAACAGTCACCCTATCAAGTCCTGCTGCTGCAAGTGCTTCGGCCTGCTTCTCAAGCAACACCCCATTAGTGGTAACTGCAAGTTCCACCCCATGTGTTGCCAGAATCTCTACTAATTTTGGGAAATCGCGTCGTAATAGTGGTTCTCCACCTGTGAGACGTATCTTCTCTACACCCAATGGGATTATGGATGTAACAAGACGATTCAACTCCTCAAACGAAAGTATCTCCTCGCGTGCGAGGTAGGGATAATCTGGTCCAAATACTCCACGTGGCATGCAATAACGGCATCGGAAATTACAACGGTCAATTACAGAAAGGCGCAAATCACGCAATGGCCGATCTAGAGCGTCCCTAACCACAGAACCTTGTGATAGGCTAGATACTGAAAAGGTTGCCACGATTCTTGCGTGGTAGTGGTATACAAAGGTGAAAGCCCGCATAAGTTCGGGGGATTCCCTTGGTTTGGTTATATCTAACGCAGTACAACAAGATAACATGGGAACAGAACCCATTAACAGATTGTACGGAAGAAAGAGTCTGGCTACTTTGCTAGTCACTCTAGCGATGTTGGTAGTAGTTACTGCCGGAACAGCTAGTGCTGAGACAGCAAACGCCCAGGCTCTTGAGAATGGAAAAGAGACCTTAGAGGTCATCAAGCAGGTTGAGGCAGATTATGCACTCAGTGAGGTATTACTCTCTGATGCTGAATCACAATCCTACAACTTCACGCTTGCTGATGCAGAAGATATGGACCAAAATGGAAGCAACGTAGTGGTTCTTGTCTGGACTAATGGCGAAGTTGCTTGGGTCGTTGTTGTGGTAATTCATGACGATGGCACTTACGACATCAACAAAGTCGGGCGCATGAGTGTTGAAGNTTTGAGGGAACGTCTCGCTAACTTTGATGGGCGAGTCATAGTCAACTACATCGGTGATTCTAATGAAGATCAATGTGCACACGGCACCCTAGCCGCACGCTGGTCATTAATTGATGCAACCGNAAATGCTGGCGATGGTCAATTCCGAGGTGTCTGGATGGATGCTCAAGGATACATCGGTGGCGATATCATCGGATTGTTCGCAAATGGACATTTCCGAGGTGAGGCAACAAACCTAGATGGTGACATCATTGCAACCTTCGCGGGTGAATATGGACGCAGCACTTACTACGGTGAGTGGCAACTCATTGATGGCACCGCAAATGGTGTATTAGCTGGTAAATACAGGCTAAATGCTGACGGTGAGGGTGTGATGAAGGGTCGATGGAAGGCTGACTGCAGTGAACCTGGTGTCGAGCCTGTGCCTCATGGCCCAATACACATCGATTGCAAAAACATGACTGATGCAGCAGATGCACGCTGCAAAGTGAAGCCTATGCCAAAGCCAATGCCTTTGCCAATTGACGATGAAGTCAAGCCAAAGCCAAAGCCAAGTGATGATGGTGTTGAGAAGATCAAGAACAACGCTGAAGATCTCTTGAAAACAAAGCTAGTCGAAACCGATGGTGGAATATCCGTCGATGTCGGTGATGCTGCTGCTGGTGGAGCAATCTCATCAATCCCAATGTTGGGACTAAGTTTGCTACGCCGCCGATTCCTACTCTGAGTAGGATGATTGCAACTGTGCTATGAGCGCAGATTAAAACGATGCGGCGGGGGGCCCTACTCAGGAGGGTCCCCCGTTGCTCTATTTTACAGAGACTGCTAGAGAAAAGCTCGATGAGTTCGCAGCAAGTTCGGATGAACCTTCTCTCGCTCTAAAAATCGCAATAATAGGTAGAGGAGAAAACGGTTTTCANTACGACCTGCAACTTGTTCCAAGTGCTGATGCTGAAGATGGCGATGATATATTCGAAGTTGATGGTTGGACAGTCATCATCGCCGAGAAAAGTGTGCCATACATGGATAATGTGACCCTTGGATTCAAAGAAAAACTCATGGGTGGTGGGTTTCACTTTGACAACCCTAATTCACTTTGGCAAGATGAGTTATCTAATCGTGTACAACAAATTATTGATGAACAAATAAATCCAGGTATTTCTTCTCATGGTGGCACTATCACACTTGTAGATGTGAAAGAAGGCAATGCAATCGTCTCTTTTGGGGGGGGGTGTAAAGGATGTTCTGCCGTTGATATCACCCTGAAAAATGGTGTTGAGAAAATTATCAAAGACCAAATTCCTGAAATAATCACTATCTCTGATATTACAGATCATGCTGCTGGCGAAAACCCATTCTGCTAAGTTTGGATGAGGTTGGTTATATTCCAATCACAATTAGAATATTTGTGAGAAAAACTCTGAGGTTATCCAATCATTGGATCGCCTTCATCGACCTCGAATTCAGCATCTGGTGGTGGAAGCAAATTCTTTGACATCTCGAACATTTGCCGCACGTTGTCCTCAATTCTTCTAGCATCTGCAAGCAACTCATCCAACGGAATATCAATGTCAGCTAAATCACTCANCGCTTCAGTTGCAATCGCTGCCGCNCGNGCATCNGGNTACATTGGATTACATTCGGCAAGTAATGCTGTAACATCAAAACCTCTCCTATCACCTTCAGCAAGTAACCAACCAGAAATTCCNGCAACAATGCCTTGCTTCACCGGTTCTATTTCGATTTTTTTCAATCGGTCTCGTCCATCTTGAGTAGAAGATACCCCGAACAATTCTCCAACCTCTTTGTCACCAAGTTCTCCCGTAACAATTCCATCTATCACAAAAAGACGATCAAAACCACCCTCCTTGAACCAGTCAAGAACAGTTTCTGCAAACTGGACATCGGTGTGCCCAGGGAATTGTAAATCAGAAGTGAAAACCCCTATTCCTTCACCTTGATAAACTCTCACTGGATGTTGTGGAACCTCATTCTGTATGAGAGCTACTGGTGGAAAATTATAATCAATTACAGTGCCTAATTGTTGCAAGCCAAGAGCCTTCACTACATGGCTCGTTGCAATGCTTCCAACCATGCCAACGTTTGAAAATCCGCAAACTGCAACCCCACCGGTAGATGAGGGGTCAGCATCTTTGTGCAAGACCAACGGGAAGCCGTGAGTATCGTTAATATCGCTCATAACAAACACCTTCAGTTCTTGCTCCTTGAAAACCCCAACGGTTATTCAATGAACTCTGACCACTCCTCTTCATCTGGATAACGATACCACCATACATCAATTTCATCTTTCCACCATTCGACACCATCTTCGTCAACATGGTAATTTTCTGAATCAGTATAATCATCGTCCTCAGTNTNNTCNNCGTATTCTTCCACGTACTCTTCGTACTCTTCCTCTTCCCATTCGGATTGTCTAGTTGGTGCTACTCTAGAGGCNGGCATTGGTTTCTCCCTTGCTAGTGGTTTCANGCTTTGAGGTGGTGCCTCATACGTTTCTCCATACTCATCATAATCATAATCATCATACTCATCATCAAGATAATCTTCGTCTTCATCATATTTACTTTCAGCAGTTAGTGTACGCATTACAAACACTCCTACTGCAAGTAGACCCATCAGCAATATCACAATGCCAGCGAGTGCCGTTGTTGACATGCTTGCACTTTCTTGGTTCTGTTCTGAAGGGGGTGGTTGAAATTGATTACCGTTATTATTGCCCCCCTCTTGCTTAGCCAACACTGTGAAATTAACGATTTCATATGAGGAACTAGAATTGTATCCTGCTGCTGACAACAAAATATCTACCTCAAACACATAATCTCCTGCTACCATTCCATCAAGTGCCTTAATCGACAATTGCAAATTCTTGCTACTATTTGAGAAAATAGTTGCCGTGGTTGGCAATACTACCATCTCTACTCCATTCAGNGGNGCAATCACTAACTCAGCATGAACCAATACTTCGTTTGTATTATCGAGAGTGCAAGCCTTGCTAACTGATGAACCATTCTCCGTCGCTTCCCATGTGCCGTCTTCGCAAGACCAAATCAAATCTATTAGATCCAAATCAGGACCTGGCGCTGTACTATTGTTATCTTGTTCATCTGAAGGTGGTGGTGGAAGAAGTGTTACTCTTACTGTAGTTGAATTAAGTGAAAGCCAAAGAGGAGGAATTGGAATAGATACATCTAATTCACCACCAATCAAGTAATTGATGGGAATCAACACTTCGCCATTGCTATCAATCTGAAGATTACCTGAATCACTTACTGCCTGATTTGATTCGTTGCCAATATTATAATCTATGAAGAAGCCCGTTAGAAGAGGTTGTTCTACAGCATGCTCTGCTTGAAGCGTTACAGTGACGACCCCTGCGCCATTTTCATCTAATTGTACAGTGGTAAGGTTTGTTGAAAGTGTTGCTTCAGTTATTGCTGTGAACTGCTGATTTGCTGTTGAAGTATTGAGTGTTTGATCGTCAAGACCCCAAGTTCCACCAGCAAATGTAGCAACTGCATTGATTGACCCTCTAAGCGGGTCATGTTCTGCTTCAAAATCAAGCCAATCTGACCATGAATGGCTAAAACTACCGTTTGAATCGGTAACTCCAGTTACCTGCACTAGAGGTAATGGTGTGGCGGGCTCCAACAATATCGAATAATCAGCTAAAGCAATCGCCTCGCCCATACTAGTTAATGTTCCATTCAAGAATAATGGTGAGCCAGCAGTAGCAATGATTTCTGAACTACCATTTTGTGTTAAGCCCGTTTCTAAAGAAAAGATTAGATTTGACGGGCGNACTGAATTATTTCGTGAATAAACCGGACCTGCAGTTGTTACTGTCCAATTGACATTACCAACAAGATCCGCACAGACAACCCCAAAATAATGATCTATACCATCTCCCGATGAATTGTATAGAAGTGATGTTGTATTATCATAAACTGTGAAATTTGCAATCTCTGTTTGATTAACAATAGAAGAGAATGGATTAGAATCAACATAAACCGCATACCATCCAATATCACTAGAATTACTTGGGGACCAAGAAACTTCAATTACACCACCACTATCGTTTCCTACGTCTGTAGCAGTGACTACTTCAACGGCTTCTGGAGATTCGGTATCAGGTGGTAATAATGGCGGCACAACAACAGTTTCCACCTCTGAATAATTAGAAAAGACACCATTTTGATACACGGCCCTAACTACATAATCCCAAGTCTTACCTGAAACACTAGCATTATCGAAGGTCATGTTACTAGGAATCATATTTTCAAATGGATTATTGATATTTGGTGCTGTACTATTTTCCCACCTAAACAATTGATAATACATGAAATCGGATTCGTTCATTGCTAAATCATTCCAGAAAAGAACAACCACATGCTCATTTGCTGGCGCCTCCCACCATATCATTTGACTTTCAAAGATAGGGGCCTCTCTGAAAATTTGAGTACTCATCCCCGTTACCCAATCCAATATCAAATTGTTAACAGTCAAAGCACCTTGAGATGAAGAGTTGAGTGATAATGTGACATTGAATGAACCTACTCCNGGTTGCATAAATGAATTGAAGGCATTGGATAAATTACCAACGCTTGGGTTTGTAGTGACTGTGATTCCAATGCTGTAAGTGATATTCATGTCCCTCAGGGTAAGTGTTCCATCTCCAATAGAGGCCCCAGTAGGCCTTAGAGTTGAAATCCGTGTACCGTATAAATCATTCAAATAAGGAGCATTTGTAAAATTAGCAGAAAGAGTTGAAACAATATTTTGTTGAGTATCATACCATAATAAGGGATCTACTCCATTCTGTCCATCCCCTGCGTATCCAACAAGATACCCTTCAGGATTATTATTCATGTCAATATCAAATGTAGCAGTATGCCAACCCGCGATGAACAGACCTAATGATGACTCACCTGCTGAAACAATTTGCTCTAATATGCCATCTCCATCCATGTCAGCGAGAGCCACATGTCGTGGTGCTGTATGGGGATAAAGCACCTGAGAACTTGACTGAACACTACCATTCACTCCAATAGAATAAACTTGCAGAGAACCGTTGAGGGTGGAATCGTTTCCATCAATATTGCCGACTACTGGCTGCAATATTTCGATACCACCGTTACCACTCCAATCACCCACTGTATAGTTAGTAAGTTGTGTTGAATTGGTTACGTTTGTACTCCATCCCGTTCCATTGAACGTGGCTGTGCATACACCATCTGTAGCCCCAGTTCCAGCATTGCCTATCAAATCAAGGAAGCCATCTCCATTCCAATCGAATGTGTGAAGTTCAACTTTCATACAATCAAATTCTGTACCAATATCTGTTTGGCTCCAACTACCTTGGGAAACATTCCACATTGTTACATGGCCATCGATGATATCTGAAACAACTGCTGTATTATTACCTGCACCCCAAAAATCACCAACAACAATGCCGCCTAACTCCGCTGGCATAGCGGTGCCATTACTACTTACAGTGGTTGCCGCCCTCAAAACGAACTCTCCATTTTGGTGGTCATAAACAAACTCATTGAGATCACCAGTAGAATGAATTGACATTAATTCAGCATCGCCATCTCCGTCCATATCTCCACCAACAATTGCGTTAGCTGCAATGTCAAGAGAGAAATTGGTATTAGGTGCCCAACTACCATTCGACAATGAAATCAAGAGACAGGCCGATTCATTATTTGCATCAAAGGCTGCTACATCAGAGAAATTATCTCCATTGAAATCTGCAACCTCAATTGTAGATGCCCCATCGCAAATAGGAGTCCAACTGATGTTTGAAAAGCCATTTGTAGATGTCCAAGTAATTGTACCAATGGCAGAACTATTGCTTCCATTTGGCCATTGATGCCCACGTTGTAAGAAAATTGGCTCAGATAGATTATTGCCATCAACATCACCAACTTCTATACTATCAATTGCTCCTGTTGGAATCCAAGCCCCACCAAAATTTGGTGAATATTCTGCAACAATATCCGCGGTTTGTATCTGTGCATTAGTTGGCAGAAGAATGTCTGCGATGATGTTTCCCGAAGGATTCACTGGCGCACTGCTGTTGTTTAGGCCATTGCTAAAGAGGGTCTGCCTCCCAAAGTCACCATAACCAAGAGAATCCCACGCCCATTCATATTGGCCATCGTTTCCCATGTCGAGGGTTACTTCGCCTGGTGAAGGGGAGTTAAGCGCATAGTTGTAAGATATGTCAAAAGTTGCATTATTGATTGTTGTATCTCGTTCTAAGGTTACTTCAATTGACGAATTTGTTGAATTACCATTGAAATTCACTGTTACCGATGAACTACCATCTGCAAAGGTGGTGATGACTCCTTGGCCCCCTGTGGCACTAGCAATTTCCAGTATGGGTAAAAACGATGAGAGTAAAACTGTAGAGATGACGAAAAATGGAAGAAAGTTCACTTTCACGCCTGACATAGAAGACCCTCTTGTATATTCCCGCGTGACTACAACTATCAAGTCATTTTCGCCTTCCTCTAAGAGGAAGATTGGTTATTTTTTGTATATTATTATCTTGATAACACAAAAAATACTATCTCTAATTGTAATCCAATAAACAAAAATCGTCTGAAAATCAAAAAGTTATAGACGGAACGATTAAAATAACCTTGCCTTTCGTTTGGCAAGCGGGTTGACATGTCTGATGGAGAGATGGGTGTTGAAGTTCAGAACCGGATCATGATGAAGGTGGGCGATGTGGAAATTGACCTTGCAGGTAGTGCTAAAGAAATTGACAGTTATATGTCGAAGAAGATGTTGGAAGAAAATTGGTCAACCGCTATCTCCCTTATTCGAAATGCACGTGAATCTGCAATCGAAGCCGCACGAAAAGCAGCTAAGGAATCTGGCCTTCCAGAACGAGGAGCAGCATTTCGAACACTTTGCGACAACAACAACCTGAATCGTAAGCCGGATCAAGTTTTAGGAGCAATTCAATACCTTCGCGAAGTTGAAGGTATTCACGACTCCCCTCCCCGTGTTTTGGAGCAACTCTTTCTCGACTCGGGAATCACACCACCTCAGAATCTTAGTCTCTATCTAAATCGCTTGATAGAGCGACACTTGATTGAATATCCCGCTGGAGAAGGCAACAAAAAGAATCGATATTGTGTACTTACTACTGAAGGCCGAAGCCATCTTGACAATCGTTCAAGGGAGTGAGGTAAATGAGCGAAGAGGTCCGTGAGGACTTCTCATTCCAATCCTTCATTGGAGCGAACTTAGCCGATGCTGATTTCGAAGGCGCTAATTTGCGTAGAGCTATTTTCGATGGGGCAAATCTTGAGGGTGCAAATCTTTCTGGCGCTGATATGAGAAGCGCCTCTTTTGTTGGTGCAAATCTGATGAAAGCCGCGCTTGATGGGGCTGACATGCGAAAAGCAAGATTCATGAAAGCAAAACTCTCACTCTCAAATATGCAAGATGCAAAACTCGAGGGAGCAGATATGCGAGGAGTTCGGGGGCGATATGCAGTATGGAGAAGGGCAGATTGGTGGAATGCTCGAATGGATGAGTCACTCTCTAAAGCATTAGAGAAAAAATGGCCCAGAGCAAAGAACGAGTAATCATTCAAGAGATGCTCTTCCTGATGCCACTAATAATGGCACAAATGGTAGTGCTAGACACAATAAACCACAACCCATACCAATTCCAGAGGCTATTCTCATACTCATTGTTAACAATTCATCTGGTGATTCAACGCCACT
>NYYK01000072.1 GCA_002685895.1 Methanobacteriota archaeon | reverse complement strand
CTGCATAACCTACCATTAACATTGGCACTAGCATCATTACTATTCCAAACAAACATGTGCTTCCAATACCCTTCAAAATTGAACCTTTACCAGCAATATGTACTTGTGGAGTCCAAACACTTGAGTCAATTTCTCCAACAGAACCAGTTAGAGTTGCTCCTGCAGCAGGAGTCGCCTGGGTAGGCATTTGCCCCTGCATCTGAGTATTCAAAGAGAGGCCTTCAGCGCCACTCAATACAATCGGTTGGGGGGCGCTAGGTGTGCTTGAGGATGTTGATTCACCTTGACTTTCATCTCCCCACGGAGCGTTTGCCTCACGCCCTGGTTGCGCCATGGAACTCTGCGGACGCTTTCAGGTTAAGACAGTTAAGATAACGGGTTTGACTATTAATATCTGAAATCCGAACACGCCCAATAATTGGGTGTAAATCAAAAGTGTGGGCACAAGGCGGAACAAGCGTTCCGCCTTGTGCTGTTCGCATTACTTGCTGTTAAGCTAAGTTAGGCTGAAGATCACTCTTCTTCGCCGAGTACTTTCTCGCCAAACATGATGGCAACATATGCGCCAAGACCAGCACAAACCATGCCGCCAAAGACGCCTAGGATGTTTGCTCCATCCCATGCTGAGTCGACAAGCATTCCACCGACATCACCTGCTCCAGAGATAGTTGCGCCACCTAGCATACACATCCATGCAAGGATACCAACTTCCCAACTAGCACCACGACGTTCGTAAACCATCATCATTAGGAATCCAGCAAACAGCGATGCAACCGCTGTATATGGCCCTAATTCAGCCACGCCTCCCCATGTCATGCTATCTGTTGCTGATGTCTCCCACCAAACAAAGCTGTAGGCAAGGACACCACCTAGAATCTGCATTAGAAAATCTAACGCTCCATCTTCAATCTCGTCTCTACCAGATGCCATCTTCGCTAGGGTAAACATTGGCAATATAGTTCCGCCCATTGCAATCATAAAGATTGCAAGAACAAGTCCTGTAGCCATAGCTCCTCCACTCACAGCAAAATAAACAACCGCTAGGCTACCTATCAATTCTGTTAACGCTCTTTTATTATCCATTTCAATCATTCCACTTACATCGCTACTCGCGATTATCTGCCTGTTTATGCAGGACGCTTATAATAAATTCTTAGAAAAACAGCGAAATTGAAGAATTTTGCCGAACTTTTACATAAGCCGGTTACTATAATCAAAGTAAGTGTGCAAAAAAACACCGAAAGAATAGCGGTTTAAAAAAAAGGCAGGAAGGCCGGGGAGAATTAACCCCCCTGGCCTACCGCGTTAGACGGCCTTAAGCCGAATTGTTATCTGCTCTGATTAGTTGTATGTAGTTCAGACTAAATCGTCAATCTTGACGCCGATTAGAGCGCCAACACCTACGATTGCACCATCACAGATCCAGTTCACTAGGGTGTCAACAATTCCGTCACCCATGCTGGTGATTGATGCCGCCATTTCGTTAGCACCAGTTAGAGTCATTGCTCCACCTAGTACCATCAAACCGATTGCACTAACCCATGGCGTGTCACAACGGGTGTGTACTTGCCACCAAACTGCGCCAGCTGCGAGCATTCCTGCAACCATCCAGATGTTGTCTGCAATGTCGGGTATCCACATATCTGTTGCAGCCCAACCAGTTTCAATGCCGCCAAACTCTGTAGCCAATAAAATGGCCAAAGCAGCACCAACAATTTGTGCCACCAGACGCAAACCATTTGCTCCCCAGTTTCCTTCTCCATCAGCCAAATCACCGGTCATCATATTACACCAAGTGATGACTGGCAGGACGTGTGCCCCGCTAAATGCCATCCATACAACAGCAAGAGCTATTGCCCATTCAAGCCCACCGAGCCCGAATCCAACAACCCAGGACACCATAAAGGCGCCACCAAGCTCTGCCATCATTACTTTCTTATCTATTTCCATTTTTCTCACCTATTGTTTCCCATCGCACTCTGGCGATTGAGCGAATCTGACACAGTTTACTTATGAACGATTCCCTTGGAGCAATAAGAATAAATGGTGTTTGAGCATGTTTTTTGCTGAGCCGGTGTGGTAAATTGTAGTAGGTGTTACTAGCAACACCACCTGAAAACCTGCGATTTACGGTATAAAATGGGCATTTTCGGCTTTTTACCTCCTACAAGAGAATTTCATCATCCCAATATTGCCGTATTACAAAGAAAAATTCTTGAAACAAGGTTTCAAAAAATGATATGTTATTTTTGAATGATTTTGCCAACGTTAACGTTGGCACTTTGCGCAGTAAAATGTCGACCTTCCGCCCTGTGAAATTCTAGAAACAACGCCTGAACACCGTGAATTATGACATGCTTCGCCTTCTCTGCCATAAACTCGGAAAGAATGAGCAAAATATCCCAAATCGCCATCTACTGCTGCAAAATCTGAAATTGTTGAACCGCCAGCTTCTATCGCTTCAATCAAAACCTGTTTTGTTTCATGAACCAGCAGTTCTGCTCTTTTGGTCACCTTAGCGCCTTTTCCAGCAATACTCGAAGATATCCTCAGTGGCGAAACACCAGCCCTAAACAGTATCTCGCAAACATAAATATTGCCTAGACCGGCCACTACTCTCTGATCTAGAAGAGCAGTCTTGATTGGCGATTTTTTTCCCTCTAAACTCTTGCAGAGTGCCTTTGCATCAAAATCATCTGACAGTGGCTCGCAACCAAGATTAGCAAAAAAACGATGATTCTCCTCTTCATCTGCCGCAATCAAATCCATGTATCCAAAGCGACGATGGTCAGTGTAAACAGAAACACCCCCATCTTCCATTGTAACAATTACATGGTCGTGCTTGCCATATTCCTCAGGAATATCATTTTGAGAATAAAGTGTGAACTTACCAGTCATCCCAAGATGAACAAGCCATATTGAGGTATCATCAAGACGGAATTGCAAATATTTAGCACGCCTATCTATCTGCTCAATTCGACGCCCTTCCAACCCTTCTTTGAAGTCTTTGGGAAAAGGAAAACGCAATCCTTCTCGCCTTAATTCAATGTGCGCAATCATTCCACCGAGCAATTGTTTTGCAAGACCCTTGCGAACTGTCTCAACCTCTGGCAGTTCAGGCATAATCCCCCGATGGCATCAACCCAAAAAGGGGTTTTGTCACAGAGAGTATTCATTCATCCTCGTGAATGAGGTAAACCAAGTCTTGTTGGAACATGAATGGGTCCCAATCTGAACCTAACCAGACAACCCGTTTGTTGTGGTTACGATCTAGCATGTAAATTGGCAGTGAGTGTTGAATCAAATATTCACCATCACCTGAGTCATAAGTCTCCAAACTAACATTGTAATTCCCCCATACCTCTTCTAATTCGGGGAAAGTTTGGTTCGTATCGCCAGCATTAGCGCTTGTAACATGTGGCCAACCTGTAGTACGGTTTTCGGCAAAAGATGCCATTTGTTCAGTAGTATCATACCACGGATCTACTGTGACTGATACAAGTTCTACTGCACCCCTCTCCTCATCAGTCAACTCACCGAGAACAAATTTGATGCTCAGAGATGAAGTGATGCAAATATCTGGACAACGCGTGAAAATGAAGGAAACGATAGTTACATTGCCCTCAACTTGACTTAATGACCACTCTTCGCCATGTTGGTCAATAAGAGTAAATGATGCCGCTTTACCACTGTGAGGTGCTTCGCCATTGAATAGATGGGGCTCTTCTCCACCTAAGCAGCCAGCAATAAGAATTGTAGATGAGAGTAAGATTGCCGACAACGTTTTTTGAAACTTCATGCAACTACCCCCTCCAAAGATGCCTCATGTCATCATCCAATAAATACCTCGCATCATGAGTTAGATGGCCATCCCTTTGGCGCTATACTCGAAATCAGGGCGTGTTGCTCCTCCCAACCTTTCAAGTGAATTATCTCCAAAACCTCTAGCCCTGATTCTTGCATTGCTTTAGCTGCGGCATCATAATGCTCGTTTGCGCCGCCTTCAACAATTCGCTCTGAAGCAGATTTCAATGAGAGTAAAGCAACTCCACCATCTGCAAGGTAGTGCTTCGCCGCATCAAGGAATAGTTCAACCTGCCCTGCTTGAGATACATCTTGAAACAACCAATCAACACGCCCGTTTAGCCAAGGACGCAATCCCTCCGGCTTGCGCGCATCTGCAAGAACAGGAAGCAACCCTGGACGTCTCTTCGCTAAACCTACTAAATCACGCATGCAACGTGAAGAAATGTCGACAGCGACAATTGAGCCGCCAAATTCGTTCTCTATTCCACAAATGTGGTCATGTAAGTGGGATACTGTAGTACCATGTCCTGCCCCTAGATAGAGTGCTTGACTTCCTTGATAGGGAAGAAGTGATGCTGCCTCTTGCTTGGTTCTGAGAATTCCTGCTGCTAATTTTGAATGTCGGGGTGACCAATTTCTCCACTCACCACCTTCTATTTTCCTTAGGTTCTCCCCTCGAACTCGCACACCGGGTACTGCATTTTTCGACCACAGTCCACGCCCTAGAACTAGAACTGAATTGCTTAACTTATTCATTTTTCCACGTGACTTGTGGCGCCCCCGTTCACTCATCTCCGAGACCTCCGAAAATATTGCAGTCCTTCTTCCATGTCACAACTAGGTATTCGCAAAACTTTGAAGGTTCTGTAGCCACCAAATCACCTCTGGGGCTTTGGATGGCGCTTGCGAATATCTGCAACCTTTGCCTCGACAAGTCCAACTTCTTCGTCCCCCCACGGCTCCCCATCATAGGCATCGAGTCGTGCGGCAATGGACACTTTGCCTGATAACATTCTAGCTATCTTCCCACGCACCCAGCGAGGTGAACGAGAAACCCAAGGATGCTGAAAGAGATGGCCATGTTTTGGTACGGGAATACCGTCTCTAAGATGGAGAAAGAAACTCGATTCTGCACCTAATACTTGGACTGTGCCCGATGGTAGACGTGCCAAACGATCGCGCCCGTGAGCAGTCGTTGACATACGAGCAGCCAACAATGGACCTATCAGTGCAGATGTGGAAGGGAGGTGCTCTGTAGCAACTTCTCTGATTGCGGACTCTACTGATTCTAGTCGGTCTTCAACCTCAACTACGCCTCTAGCCCATTGAGATAGTGCCGCCCATTCTGAATCACTAATTCCTGTGGGGCTTGCTGCAGTCTCTAACCCAGTTGCAGCATCTTCCAATGACTCTGCTTTTGCAAGTGCAATAGGAATTGTTGAGCGATTATCATCTAAATTGATTTCAGGTAGGAACAGCCCGGCCCACTCAATCACTCTTGCCTCTAGAGTAGTCCAAGTAGCACGCATCTCATCGCCCGCCCGCACGAGATGTTCAAGACGGCGATCTGGATCACTTGATGCGTGCGCAATGCCTGCCTGTGCCATCACTAAAGATGCGGCCTGCAAGAGATCTACTTCATCAGAAGAAAGTGGAGGCCACAAACCGGATTCCAACTCATGAATTGTAGTCTGTACTGCTTCAGGAAAACGGTCAGATAACCGATGCGCCTCATCTGTCATGCGCCCTTCACTCAATAGTGAGAGGCGTGTGGCAACCGTTGCGGGCTTTCGCCCAACATCCCAAATCGACTCATCGACTATCTCTCCTGCTTCGTCAAAGATACGAGCGAGACGCCAATCCCAAGAGAGTCGCATGAGTGGCCCAATAGGTTCTCCTTCAAAAGGAGAAGCCAAACCATTTAGATTACAAACTCTACTAATTACACCATTTTGAACAACCGTTATTGCTTCAATTTGTGAATTATGAAAAAATCCTAAGGGGTGTGGCTTAAAAGCAGAGGTAATACCGCTACCTTATCGGAGTGTGATAGTATCTTCTGTCCTGAATGTGGAACGTTAGCTTTTCCCGGGCCTGATGGAATCATCAAATGCCCCAATGGTCGTTGCAACTATGCGGGCCCTGCAAAAGGCAAAGTGAAACTAAGTAGTGGAGAAGAAATTGATACTATTGATACCAAGACTTCATCTGAAGTCGCCGATTTGAAGCATCTCAAAGAAGTCATTGATGATGCTGATCAATTTCGAGGAGTACTCACCAGCGGAATGTATGTATGTCCAAAATGTGAGGCTACAGAAGTATATGCTGAATTGAAACAAACTCGGGCCTCTGACGAGCCTGAAACCCGCATCCTCACCTGCAAAGAGTGCTTGCACGGCTGGCGTGAATACTAATTCAAGAAAAGTTCACTCCGGACTGTTGTTGTATGATTTACTATAGCGAGAATTGAAAACATAGCGGCTTGAGGCGACAACAGATGTTNCCCGCNCCCAAGGGAGGAGCCCCTGCCGAGTTCGCTGACGGAACTTCCGAAGCAGGCGATAAACAAATCTTAGGTCGGCAACTCTGGCGTATCTTGCCATACATCAAGCCATATGGAAAGCGATTTACACTCGGCATCCTATCCAATGCTGGGGCACGTGCTTGTGACCTGTTACCGTTCGTTGCAATGGGATTATTGACTGATGCCATACTTTCCGGAGAGATTGAAAAGATTGAGGAATTCGCATTTTACGGCATCTTAATTTTGAGTTCATTCACGGGCCTTGCAATCTTTCAGGGAATCTCCAATTACTGCTGGGAGACATTAGCACAATATCTGCAACATGATATCAGAATGGCAGCATTTGATTCACTAATCAAAATGGAAATTCGATACTTTGAAGATAGACAAACAGGAGACATAATGTCGGTACTCTCTGCCGATGTTAATCAACTTGAGAACTTCCTTTCCGATGCATCTACTTCAATGATTAGAATTGTCATCACCTTCTCAACCGCCTTCGCAATCCTTGTCTGGATGTCGTGGAAACTTGCNCTGATTCTCTTCATNCCAATAGTNATCATCATGCCTCTAATTTACTTTTTCTCAACCCGCGTCCAGAAGAAATATCGTGAGTCACGACAATCATTTGGTGATATTAATGCCGTACTATCAAACAACATCTCTGGAATGGGTGTTGTGCAAGCATACAATGCTGAAATCTATGAGGCAAATAGAGTAGGTAAGGAATCATCATCGTACAAAGACCACGCTATTGGGGCTACTGTAGAACGCACCAAATTCCTTCCAGGCATTTATGTAATTGCAGGAATTGCCTTTGGACTACTTGCNACCCTTGGTGGTTATCTAATGCTACAAGGGTCTGCACAGGGAGGTATCACCCCCGGTCAGTTCGTCACATTTCTTTTGATGAGCACGCGAATGTCGATGCCCCTATTCATTCTTGGAATGCTGGTCAACCAAATACAGAAGTCAGAAGCTAGTGCCCGCCGTGTCTTTGCAATGGTCGATCTTGAGCCNTCGATTGTCGATAAAGAAGGAGCCGAATCTCTTGGAGAGCCTGCAGAATTGGTTACTTTTGATGATGTTCACTTCTCCTATCCAAATGCCAACAAGGTGCTAAATGGCGTATCTTTCTCACTCTCCAATAATCAGAGTATCGGAATAGTTGGNCCAACAGGAGCAGGNAAATCAACGATTGTGAAATTGCTTCTTCGCTACTATGAAACTGATGGAGGTAGCATCTGCATCAACGGCAATGATATCCAAGAGTTAACCCTTGAATCCATCCGCGACCAAATCGGATATGTTAGTCAAGATGTCTATTTATTCCATGGCACTATTAGAGAAAATATTGCTTATGCTGACCAAAACGCTGATGATGCGGCAATAGAAGAAGCAGCCATGTTGGCTGGAGCAGTAGAATTCATCCAGGACACACCCAATGGTTACGAAACCATTGTCGGTGATAGAGGGGTCAAACTCTCAGGGGGTCAACGCCAGCGAATTTCTCTTGCTAGAGCAATCTTGCGTAGACCACCGCTCCTAATTCTTGATGAGGCTACAAGCGCGGTCGATACCCGCACTGAAGANATNATCCAACGCAANCTNAACCAATTCAAGGATGGNAGAATGACNGTAGCTGTCGCACACCGCCTCTCAACAATACGTGACGCAGACCAGATTCTCGTCTTAGTAGAAGGCGTAGTTGTCGAGCGTGGCACTCATGATGAACTCATTACGCGTGATGGAGTCTATGCAGACCTATGGG
This sequence comes from Methanobacteriota archaeon, assembly GCA_002685895.1. Taxonomy (GTDB): domain Archaea; phylum Thermoplasmatota; class Poseidoniia; order Poseidoniales; family Thalassarchaeaceae; genus MGIIb-Q1. The sequence continues at coordinate 7,087 of NYYK01000072.1, read as the reverse complement.
CAGTTCAAACTGGAGAGTTGGATAAGACCACTGGTGAAGCAACACAACACGATAGTTGAAACTGCAATATCAGGAACGGTCCTTGTCATCGACTTGAAGACCTGGTTTTTTCGTGACATAGATTCTCCACCACGCCTTGANAACCCCACTACCGTATGACCAGTGCAAAAGGAAGGTCATTAGAGGTGCAACTAGCACTGTCGCGAATGTACGCGATGGTGAGTTGCCTTTTGCAGCCCCTAGCCAGCAAACTAGGATGTATAATGTGGCAAGACTAACGGGAAGATGAACGGCTGTCCTTGGGCATCCGAATGGAATGGAAGTGGAAGAAATATCCCAAAACTCTGGCCATACAAGACCACCGTTCACAGCACCCCAAACAAAAGCAANCAAAGCNGAAAACACNANNATAGGNAATAGACCNACTGCGGTATGACTCCACGCCTTCATNCCGGGATGNATCTTACTTGCAAGAATCCGTACAAGGCCGTAGTTCTGNATCTGTTTACGCACACGCGAGGGATTGCGACGACGGTGCCATATTATTGCCTCACGATCAGTCCACAATTTGTGACCGGCTTGCTCGATGCGATAATCAAGCATTGCATCCTCACAACCAATAGCACCATCATCGAAACCGCCTACGGCATCAAGAACAGATTTGCGATAGGCGGCATTCACTCCAGGGAGTTGTTCAGCAGGCTCGAGGTCAGATGTGCCGCGCTTGCCATAATTTGTGCCAGCAGTGACCCATTTAGAGCAGAAAGTGACATCAATCACCCTCTGCCAGAATGTTGAGCGATTATCGGGAGGAGCAAAGTTAGGACCCCCCACTCCAGCGACCTCTTCACGATCGAACCAAGGAATCAATCTCTCGACCCAATCCGTGGGCACCCATACATCGTCATCTGTGAACATCACAATGTCGCAATCAACCTCTCTCAAAGCAACATTACATGCATCAGCCCGAGTGCGAGAACCTTCGTCATCTATGAAGCGTGCCCCGTTTGCCTCAGCAACCGCTTGTCCAGGGTCACNAGAAGGACCTACTACAACCACTTCTATGGAGTCCTTTTCCTCTGTTGGCCATGTCTGATTTGCCAACCCATCTAGTACTATTTTCAATTCCTTATGATTGCGTAAACTAGGGATAATGACACAGACCTGCGTGCCGCTATCCTCATTCGCCATGCAAGCCCGACAATGCACCCCATTTCAAGACTAATGTGCTAAAGTCACAATCGGGGAGCATTGATTAGGGAAGTCAGGATGTGCGAAGCACATGAAACTGAGCCATTTTGTACTGTTATTGATATTGCCGCTTGCTGCCTTGGGCCCTATGATGCAATTAGAAGACGTTGCGCTTGATGATGNAGACTCCCNAAATGAAGCCGCCAAAAGTGGTGGNGTTGTCGTAATTAATCNTGATTACGACTGGAAATTTACTGCTGGTGACTATATTANNTTATGATTCANCAAGTATGNGTGAAACTGTGCGANTNGGTATGNNAAGTGACCCTCAGTGGGATAGNGTGGTGGTAAATTGGGTAGATGATATCCGTGTCGATATCTCTGCCGATGCCTCTTGCTCCTTCGCCTCTTACTCTGGACAATGCCATNNCATGACNNTGNCAATGGGTATGAATNTTACAGCNTACAATGACACCAATAACCCTACCGAACAGGTGACTACTAATTTCTCNACTGTNNCTGANGATTTAATNCCAATCAACTACAACAATTGGAAATCAGAAGTAGTAAGAACTCATACCCGCATGTGGATGGGAGAGCAAAACCAAGGAGACCAAATGAGGATGGCAATGTGGGGAAATGAAACTTCTGAAATAGAGACCACCGGCTGGGTTACAAACTTCACTTTGAATGACAACTGGAATGAACACGAGCACAAATGGACGAATTCAACATCAGATGAATATAGTGAGTTCAATAATAGTGGTAATTGGCAAGCAAACCCCCCTTATTCTGATTCCCANTCTTTTGATCTTGAGAAAGATNGGGTTTACGATGCAATCCAAGAGGTACCAGTCACATTCAACAGCTACAATCTTGCTGATAGTGGAGGTTCAGGACCTACCACATTGACAGGAATATTGCTTGAAGTTTGGGAGGATGATAAAGGAACTCTGATACAAGATGATTCCCAACTAATTGGCGAGTATGGATACCCTCTCGCTGCGGCTGGAGGAAATATAACCGAATTATACCATTTATACGGAGCTTCGGCTGGCACAGATACTGATGGAGACGGTGTTTTCGATGGTGCTGACCTTTGTCCAAATACAACTGTAGGAGCCACTGTAGATGGAAATGGTTGCTCGTGGGAGCAACGTGACGATGACAATGATGGCGTGTTAAACCCGGCAGATGCCTGTGCCGACACCACACCATCGATGACCGATGTTGATGCACAAGGATGTGCCTATGAACAGCGGGATGATGACAATGATGGCGTGTTGAATTCAGATGATGACTGCGCAAACACGACTGCTGGAGCGACCGTAGATACTGATGGTTGCTCGCTGGGCCAACTGGATTCTGATAACGATGGTGTCAGCGACGCTGATGATGCTTGCCCTGGCCACGATGATACCGTGGATGTAGATGCAGATGGAACTCCAGATGGTTGTGATTCNCTNATTGACNNNGATGNNGANGGNGTCGCNNANAGNGNCTGACNNCTGNNNNGGTCANTGATGANNCNNTNGATGTTGATNNNGATGGANNNCCTGATGGNTGTGACACNCTAGTNGACTCNGATGNNGANNGTGTNGCNGANTCNANNGATGCCTGCCCTGGTCACGATGACTCAATNGATGTGGATGNNGATGGNACNCCNGANGGNTGTGATTCGCTAATCGANTCTGATGGCGATGGAGTTGCTGACAGTGCAGACGCATGTCCCGGTCACGATGACGCAATTGATGCGGACGCTGACGGTNTTGCCGATGGCTGTGATGATTTCGTCGACTCTGACTCTGATGGCGTATCTGATGCNAACGACACATGTGCAGGACACGATGACAGCGTTGATGTNGATGNAGATGGAACTCCAGANGGNTGTGATNCNCTAATCGATTCTGATGGTGATGGNGTGTCTGATGCCANNGATGCATGCCCCGGNTACATTGACAGNTTTGATGTAGACGCTGATGGAACCCCNGATGGGTGCGACGACTTAATTGACAACGATGGTGATGGTGTCGGCAATGGTGATGATTTATGCCCTGATACTGCGAGTGGTGTTTCGGTCGATGATACCGGCTGTAAGACATCAGAGCCAGCAACGACTTCTCCCGAAAGTGGAGGATTTACTCCTTTGATGGGAGGGGCGATTGTTGCGGTAATTGCTGTTATCGCTGCTATAGTCTTCTTTGTAATGCGCCGTGGTGGTGGTGGTGGTGGTAGTGATAAACAGCCTCCTCGAGTATCGCCTGTTGGACAGATGGGCAGCCCTGGAATGGAACCAATAGCAACACCAGCCGTTTCAACTCCCGCAGCTCTCCCCCCACAATCAGGTGGACCTCCACTTCCTGCTGGTGGATTACCAGCGGGCTGGACCATGGAACAGTGGGAGCACTACGGTGAAGAGTATCTGCGCAAATGGCAAGGATAAGACTAGATGCCCTAAAGGGCAAATTTCACCTATCGGTGCAAACCGAAAAGACTTGAAGGGAGGGATACCTCTCAAAAATCGATTCACATGGCTGTAGGCAGCGGAATGAGATTGAACGGCGCTATGAGTATACTTTTGGTTGTCCTATTGATATTAGGTGGGATGGCTTCGATGTCATCGCTTGAAATGAACGATGCTTCTGCATCTGATGGGAACGANGNAAATGACAAACTACAGGANAACTCAAAAGNGAATTCCNATGATTTGTTGGAAAAATGCGAGAGCTTCAGAGAGAAGAACTTGGATGATGACCTAGGTGAATGGACACATTTACGCGAACAACACAAATTTGACTGGGATAAGACAAGGCCTGTAGATTTCTCCACAGAAGGTAGACAATCTAGTGACTCTGCTAACAACACCACCAACAATGAAGTCGACTGGCATCTCCCTGATCACATCACAGTAGTTCGTACAGACTTTGGTTATACAATCTCAATTATTGACGATAATGGTGTCACTACCACGGAAAATTACACCGAGGAGGATTTTACACAATTCCTNGTNCGATTTGGTTGGGANCCTNACACCAACGATGGTGNGTTAGAAGATGATGAGCGAGACCGCGGAGAAATCAGAGAGATGGTTGCAAATTTGCGGGAAGCCTGTGGCAATGGTGACGAAGACGCTTGCCGAGAATTGCGAGCCGTCATGGAGCGCCTCAGAGAAGCGCGGGACAGAGCTGACCGTGAAGAGGTTCCCGAGATTAGCCTAGAGTTCCTTGATGATGGTACCATTGTTGCACATAGAGAATTCAGTGATGGGAACTTTGAGTACGACATTATCAGTACAGGCGATAATGGAGATTTGAGTATCGTTAGAGTATCTGCTTGGGGTACCGATGTAATACATCCAAAACCACCAAAGGAAGACCGCCGAGGAGAAAAGGGAGAGAAAGGTAATTTTGAATCGCCTCATGATTTCTCAGAGAAGATGAGTGATGAAGACTTCAGGGCTAAATGTCAAGAACTTCTAGGGGAAAATGAGCGCACCCCTATTGATGTCGACAGTGATCGGTTGGATCGAGTTCCGATGGAGCGAGAATCTGAACGCAGATGATTATTTTCATTTGCCTTTGAGTTGATTTGATGTTGTCTTCACGTAGCGAAGGCTTTTGTACCCTCTTTCTAGAGGCATAATTCACAGGGACGGGGGTAGCGACATGATGAACATAACAGCCCGACAAGATACCTTTAGAATGGTGGTCGATATATTATCGACATTGGTCGAGGAAGCGCGCTTCAATTTTGAAGCGGATAAACTCGTGGTGAGGATTGTGGACCCTAGCCATGTAGCAATGATTCAGATGGAAGTTGATTCGGCAGCATTTGAATCTTGGGAGGTTGCTGAGACGGTCTTGGGATTGGAATTGTCTAAAATCTCCAAATTAGTTCAACTCGCTGGCGCTGGCGATCTCATCGTCATGAATTACAATGACGCTGTAGGAAAAGTCGAGTTCCAAGTGGGGGAAATTCAGAGAACCATTCGTCCACTTGACCGACAAAATATGCAGGAACCAAAGGTTCCTGAACTCGATACTGACATCTCAGTCAGTTTATCGGGAGCGAAATTTGCCCGAGCCCTGAAAGCAGCAGACCAGGTCGGAGATTTAGTAACATTCTCAATCGATCAAAATCGATTCAGTGTTAATGTGACTGGTGAATCTGATGCTGTGAATGTCAGTTATGAATCTGGTGAGTTACAGGAATTGATTTGTGGTGATCCTGTCAAGAGTCAGTACAGTCTACAATACCTACTCCCCTTGGCGAAACGGCTTGAGGCAACAGTTGAGACGGTCACTGCTAGATTTGGTGAAAACTATCCTCTTCGACTTGAGTTCACCTTTGCTGATGGTGGAGCGAATGTCATTTACTTCCTAGCCCCAAGAGTCGAAGGCGACGCTTGAATTCAACATCGTTATGTTGGAATTTTGATTATTTTTGGTGCGCTCGCCGGGATTTGAACCCGGGCGAAGAGGTTGGAAACCTCTGATGCTACCCCTACATCACGAACGCGTGGCCCGCCGACTGACCTCNCAGACTTAACCGCGTCTATGGGAGNCTTGATGTTCAATGNCCNCCGCACACANTACATGACGCCTAGAAATTGGTTAGGGGTTNCGCTAATATTTCTCTTCCTCCCAGTCAATGTGCCACTATGGGATATGGCATTTAATTCAATTTCCTTGAATATCTCAGCAGTAGCAGTTGTTCCACTATTTTTCCTATTAGGTCTCCTAATTCTCTTTATCCCCGCACGAGAGAAGAAAGGAATTGCAGATTCCCGCACTATTACTGAAGATGATCTTGACAGAGACGAGAAGACCGAAGAGGAATGAAGATGCGTCGGTCATTTTTCATCTCAGCACTAGTTCTAACATCACTACTCCTAGCTCTTGCAAGTCCTACTACTTCTGCAGAAGATGAAATCCTCCCTCCTGATGTTGAATACAATCCACCATTNCGAATGACCACTCTTTTCGCAGAAGGNCANGACACTCTTTCCCCNCAATTGAAAGAACAGCCAGAAACGNACAACCACNATTTCCCTGCNGGGNCNNNTTCNGGACCATCAGATGGGCCAACACTCACTACCCCCAGTTTTGTTAGAGATGCAGGAATTGGTAGCGAATCATGGAATTTTTCCCTATGGGCAAGTGGAGATGGGCAAGTAAACATAGATCTCTTCATTTTCATTGATGGCACTGAATTAGACCAAATCAATAGTGGTGGGATTTCACTTTCTGAAGAGAAACAGCGAATTGATTTCTCGGGAGGGAATTTACCTGATAACATTTCAATTGACCAAACTCTTTCAATTCGTTGGACTGTAAACAGCGCCCAACTAATTCCATTCCCCAATTCAATCTATTGCACAATATACTGGGGCTCATCAGATACACCCACCAACCTAACAATTACTGCTGGCATATACCAAGTTGACGACCCTTACCTAGAAAGTGAGGGGGTGATGTTCAGAGGCGAGCATGAGAACTATTCACGCTCTGATGTGATTTGGGCCGCCCAAGTTAGGTGGGCTCTAAGTGACAAATTGTTTGAGGAAGGAACATTGGTTCTTCACGCCAAAGATGGTAATGAGGAGTACATCGTTGAGCCAACAGAAGACGGTACTGATTCAGATGGCGGCGTTTATCGCTGGGAGTTTGAAGTGTGGAAAGATGGTACCATTCTAGAAGCTCATGTCATGTGGAACGACTCTTCGGGCAATCAAGGAAATACCAATCAAGCCGTATTTGAGATGGATGACAGAGGACCTAGCATCCTCTCTAGCGGGGTCAAGTCAATCCTATTTTACCTCACTATCCCAGTCCTTGTGGGTGTAGGATTTTGGCTCATGGGTCGCTATCGCTCCTTGGAAGAAAAGGCAAAAGAG
>NYYK01000071.1 GCA_002685895.1 Methanobacteriota archaeon | reverse complement strand
GAACGCCCACAAGCACCATACATCAATGGAAACCCATTCAGCAACAACTTCCGCATAGCAACTGATGGTAATTTACACGCCGCTGAATCAATGCCTGCAGGTATGTCTGAGTTGTACAACTACAATGAGGAGTTAACCGGTTCAAGCAATGGATATCCATATCAGTACTACTGTACCCGATACTGGTCTTCCTACAGATACCAGTGTGCAACTGTCATTGATGTGCCAAACGACTTCGATTTTGAGTGGTTTGGTACTACCTACAGCGGTAACAACAGTGATACATTCCACGCAAACCGATTCGGCGCAGGTGCATTCAGCACATCGTCCTCGCATACACCAATGCAGCAGATCTACTACTACTGGGGTTCCCTCTGGCCAACAATGCCTAACACGGGCTCGTACGTGCGTAACGTACAGTTCGCGCCATGGTTCGGCTACTATTCTTCGTACTACTGCTATGACTCTGGTAGTTCAGAATGTAGCATCCGCACAAAGACAATTCCGTTCGGAGGCTCAGGAATGGATGTTTATTCAGACATTACTCAGCCAACCATTTGGGACAAAGAAATGAGTCCAATACGAATTGTGCCAAGTAGCGATTACCTCCGTGTAACTGCTGACTTAACCATCGAAGCTGGTGTTGAAGTTCAGTTCGCAGCTGGTAAAGGTATTGACATGGCTGGCCAATGTGCTAAACTGACCATTAATGGTAACGAATCTAGCGAGCCAGATGGCCGAGTAACTGTATCCAATATGGGCGGCACCAATGCTAACGGCAAGGGCTTCGCCTTCACAAGAGGCGGATGTAGTGCAGGAACCACAGACCGCCATCAGTTCGAGAATGTTGATTTCAGCAATCTCGACATAGCGATTTCAGCAGGAAGTCGGCATGGCAGTTCACCACACTACAATGGTAATGTTGGTGACTTTACCTTTGACGATGTGACCTTCACAGATGTGGGCACAGCAATCAAGCATGGTTCAGGTCAATACACTGGCTTCGATCTCTCCGGAGTATCGATAACCAACGCCACAAACTCTTGTGTTGATTTGCCTGATTATGCGACTCTGACTTGGAATACAGGTTCGATGACCAATTGTAACCAGGGTAGTAGTTCCTCAAATGGGGCTCTCATGACAGGTCATGGTAGTTCGATTACATTGGACGAAATCAGTATTACTGATTCAGCCCACAACGCTATTGCTGGCTCTGCTAAGACCCTATGGGCGCACAATGTGTCGATAGATACTGCTGGTTTGACCAGTTCACAACTCAGTGGTAGTGCGTGGGGCCAAACTTACTCAAGTGCGGGTTCATCCATCTATCTAGAAAATATAGGTGGTGGTGATTATGCCACTGGAATCAGGACCTATGCGCAGGATAGTGTGGACATTATCGGTGGCTTTGATGGTGGTTCAATCTCCATTATACCGCGTGGCACGAGTTCCTCGGCCATGGGTGCATCTGGATACAACCTCGATGACATCACAAGTACTGGTAATGTCTATCTTGAGCGAACAACGCCTTCAACAATCCATAATCTAAATGCTGATGGTTATCTGAAATTAGCAGGTACCGCTGCATCTAGTGACCAAATTTCTGTCAAGTGGCTAACTGCTGACGGAATTACAATCGCTGGTTGTGGTTGGAGCATGCGAGCTGAAGGAGTCGCCCTTGGTGACACCAGTGCTGGCGGATGGGCTACAGCATCTTGCACTTCTAACAGCGCAAGAAGCGAGTTAACGGTCATGGACGGAACATTAGTGACCAATTCTGCTAGTAGCAATATCTTCTACGCGCGTAACGCTAAGGTGACACTTGCTGATTTGGTCGTAACAGGTCAGACAGCTTCTGGCTCCTATGTGGCTAGATCAAGCACTAACGGTGAAGTTCGACTAATTGGAATCAATTGGCGCGGTCAGGACTGTGCCGATGCTGGTGGTTGGACAGGTATGAGCGGTGGAGCAAATGACTGTACCCTCGATGTAACATCATCCTCTGGCAAGATTTATGTCGGCGGAACTGGACAACTTGCAGCATACAGAATGATTGATGTTCTAGGCAATGGTAACTTTGTGCCAGTCTACATGGCTGACCACTCGGTGACATCTACCACGGTAACTACATCCGGTGCTCGTAACGCCACTGGGGCTTGTGCTTCAGGTTGTACGGTGACTGATGTGATTGCGGTTGGAACAACTTACACCAATTCAGCAGGAAATGCATCTGCTTGGCTAATACAAGACAGGATTGAGAAATCCGGTAGCAGCGTAGCAGTTACCGCTTCTTATACCGAACACCGCTTCGAAATTGCTGGTGGTGGCGGACAGTTAGAAGTTGGTCCAGGTGCTGATTATTGGAATCACACCGCTTGGCCAAGTGCGACTCATTCCAGTTGTACAGTCAACGGTATGGACTGCTCTACACCGATTGCACCAACCGATCAGCGTTACTTTGAGTTGGAAGCTGCCCCAATCGATTGGGGTGGCGCTACTAAGACTTGTTCATTCATCCAAAATGAGGTTGCGCCTAATTTGGCAGGTTACTCACAATTCACATTGATGGATATGACATTAACTGCTGACCTAGTTCTTGATGGTTGTAAAGTTCATTTGAACGGTACTTCCTTCAAGGTNAANCGTACNGCAAATAACAACCCGACAATCACTCTCAAGAATGGNGGTGAATTGTNNGTTACATCAACNGNNGGTNNANNCGGNTTCATNAAGCCNGTNACNAGNATNTANGGNTGGACATTGGATATCCAAAATGGCGGTAACATGCACCTAGGAGATGGATATCTCCGAGGCATGTATCAAAATAGTGCCAAAGGTGGAGCGCTGATGGTTGAGGCTGGAACTCTAACAATTGATAATGGTGGAATCGTATATGGGTCACAGACCGTGTCCGCTACGATGGCTACTATCAAGGTTAATGGAGGTANTCTGATTACAGACAATGCAACAGTTCTCAACGCTCAACAGAATGGTGTGGGTGTTTGGATNGAAGANTCAGGTACTAGCNATGTNCAGAACATCGCAGTATCTGGTGCAGCAACTGGNATTGTGNTTAAGAACGCAGCTCCNNCNATTGATGGATTTACTCTAGANGACAACACAGTCGGTATGGAGATCAATGGTGGTATGTCTCTACCTACAGTTTACCGTTCGCCTCTCCTCTCTGGAGAGTCTGCCGGTTGGACAACCTATGATATGGATTTGACTGGCTTAGCATCTCAATACAACTACATGCAGTTTGGATTCAACTCTGTTTACGAAGGCGGAAACGTTCACCCATCCTACAATTACTACACTAGCCGATACTACGGAATCTACGACCGAATGAGAGTCGCTNTAGATACAGGCAGTGGNNTGACTAACTTNACNNTGNACANNGCTGGNAAGNNAATGACGGGATACTATTCCTCAGGCGATACANCTAACTTNGGNGACAGNAACANCCCTAACCACCNATCAAGAAACGATGGATGGGCACGCTACGACTGTAACCTCTACGGTTACCAGTACAGCCCTGGTGGTTCCTATCAGTATGGNTANTANTNNTACTTCNANTACTANGGNCCATACACTTCATCTGGAANNTACTACGGTGCAAATTCGTATCCGGCAGACTTCGGATTCACTCTTGATATCGTAGATGGATTGACAGGTAGCCAAAACTACTACCCGTACAATTACTGGGGATACTACTACCGACCGAACCATGCAGGATACAATCCTGCATTCTATCCTCCAGAAGGATTCAATGGATTGTGGGGTAACTACAACATCTGCTTGAACTATGCATACCGATACCAGACTCCAACACCAAATGGATACCGTGTATCATGGCCTATTGTCGATGTTAGCGATTCTAGTGTCCAAGGAGTTCACTCATTCATAGANATCATGCACAACNACAATGACTACTTTGGCGATCGCTATGAGTTCGTCTTCCGTGGTGGAAATGATATCAACGACTTGATGAGTGCCGACTGGGGTAGAACCTTCGGTAAGGCCGACATTAAGAGTGGTACAATTGACCATGCTGATACTGGAATACTTCTGTCAGGCAACGATGCTGCTGGTGTGATTGATGGTGTAACTATCAATGACCCAAGTAGAGAAGGTGTTCTAGTCAGTGGTCGCGCATCCATCGATATGAACGGAATAACCGTGAACGATGGACGCTACGGTATCCGCGCAGAGAACTCTGCAGCAGGTAGAGTAGATGCAACCAACTCAGTCCTTGATGGCCAGTCACAAGATGGTGTCGTCATGGGCGGTGGCCTCAAGATGAATCTTGGAGGTACTGTCTCTAACGCAAGCAACGCAGGTGTCAACATTCTATCCAGCAGTTCGGCAAAGTGGCAATTCAANAATCTANNNNTANNTGANAACAATATTGGTNTATTGAATCANGGTACTGGATGGGTAAGATGNGANNNNTGCGAAACAANTAANTCGGGTACATACAACACTATCGATGTNCAAACNTCCTCATTGACAACATGGGTTGAAGGTGATATNAACCTCTCNAGGGTTNNAGCTGATCCGGGAGGTACGCTTGAACGTGGTCGGNTGTTAGATTTGACTGTCAATGGNCCATCTNGTGGTNTATCNGGTGTCGGCGTGTTAATGGTCGATGGAGATGGAAAGAAGGTNTCNAGTGAGAAGNCGGGTTCGGGAGGACTCGTCGAAGACATGGTGTTCTTCACCGCATATGTAGAGCCTGCGGGCTTACGCATGGTTAATCTGAACGGGTATAGGGTGATGGCTGCGGCTAAGATATCCTATAGCACGTCAGTTGCCGATTTCCGTTATGCTAANNCGGGNNTCACNCTTNNTGATNCACCAGGTAACNCTGATTCTGTTACATTGGCTAATAATTTCGATGTCCATATATGTTACAGTTGGACCTCAACATCCTACAATATGCTACAGTCCTGTAGTGGATCTCACTANCTNNNCANNANTGCNNNGCGTACAAAAGNNNAANGGNAATGGTGGANCNATTANGGAGTATGGTTACTACACAGCTATTCCAAATAACATGAGGAATCAAGCAATTCTAGTCGACACTCCGTTCACTTACACATCAACTAGCGGTGCTGATTTCTCGAATTCGTTTGTGATGTTCTCTGGATTCNNCAACCAGCAGTACTCTCAATTCATGGCCGTGTATCCATATCAGTCTACGATAAAAATGGATGATACTGATGCGGTAGCGATAGGACAAGATGGTAAGAACACACAGTTCTACACCCTTGGTTGGTCCGGTAGTTACGATTATGGTAATTATGATATCAATAATTCAAGACTGATTAACATAGGTACGATTGGTTCTGGAAGAGGATATTACAACCGTAATCCAACGATGCATATTACGAATAACACATTTGTGTCTTATTCGAAGCAGGAAAATGTACAGTCTGTGTACAATTACGATGTTTGTCATTCGTCTGCGGGCGCTCAAGCCCAGGGCAAATGGATTGTTGACAACAATACATTCTACGATTGTACAGTCGCTGTGATGATTTGGGGAGGATACTACACAACCGGCTATGGTGGCCTAGGCACAGTTGGTGCTAGATGGAGTAACAACACGGTCTACGACAGTGTTTACCTGCCGTTCTGGTCATATCTCAGTGCGAATGCACACGATCTAGTGGTCGATAACAACACGATTACTGGAACAAAGAGGACCGGTTACGGTATCTACTCTCAAGGCCAGACTACGTTTGAAATGATTATCAAAAACAATGTAATCTATACNGCAGATGAGCCAATCTACATGCGAAATGCGAGACACTGGGAAATCGAAGGCAATACCATTTATGGTGATGCAAACCCATCCCACTCAGGAATATATGTCCTGAATGGTTGGGGTAATATCGATGGAAATACCTTGGTAGACTCCGATGGTGGAATCAATGTATATGGTGTACGTTCAGGATATGATGTGGAAATACATGATAACACGATTAGTGCATCTGGTGGCAGAGTATCGCCAGTAGCTACAGGAATCTATGTTGAGAACTGTGGTCTTGCTGATGTTACAATGAGTAACAACGATGTTACGACAACCTCCAACGCACTTGTGTCTGATGGCTGTGACATTGATGATACTGGCAGTAGCTTCAACAGCGCTGGCGGATCTGCTTCACAGATTCACACTGTGAACATGGAAGCAAACCAGTTCAATCCAGCAATCAAGAACATCAGTACTGGTGACACTGTTCGATGGGTATTAACTGCTTACAACAGTGGAGTCAACTACCAACACTCGACCGCAAGCAATGATAGTTTGTGGGACAGCGGTCTGTTGAACCTAGGTGGAACTTTCACCTACACCTTTACAGCACCCGGTTCATACGAGTATCACTGTGATGCTCACAACTGGATGAATGGTGTAATCCATGTTACAAACAGCACGAGCACCAGCAATCTGGCTACTTACGGTATTGCCATGATTGATGGAAATGAGGATGTCTCGTTCAATGGTACATCTATTGGCGGATTCAGCCTTGCATACGCTCAGACTGGCGGCGACCTAGACATCAAGGATATGGTTGTCACTGGCGGTAGTGCGTTTGATTTGGTCAATGTCGATGTAACAGTCGATGGATTGGATATAGCAGCAAGTAACACTGGAATCGGTATGGATGTATCATCAAGCAATGGTCGTCACACACTCGAGATCGAGGACATGAACATTGTTGGTGGCCTAATTGGTATGCAGACAGATGGTCACGATGATTTCCGCTGGAACGGTGGTTCATCATCTGCGCTAACCTCTTTGCGAACTCTAACAGGTGCTACCGGTAGTATTGAGAATGTCACTTGGGGTAGTGAAACACTTCTCCAGATTGATGCAGGTGCATATTCAACCATCACTAGTGTTGGTAATATGCCAGGTCTCAACGAGAGTATGATGAACATTGGAACTAGCGCGGTTGTTCACCAAGCACAGTTCCTAGACCTAACAGTTCTACACAATGGCGCAGCGGCATCTAATGTTGGTCTGCTCGTTAAGTCAACTGACAACGGTCGTTCAGAATATGTCAGCCCATCGTGGCGCTCTAACATCATCGCTGTAGGCGAGGGTGCAAACGGTGCTGCAGATGTGACTGATTGGTTTGTGAGTCACCCAATGGGTGTTTACAACATCGCTGACGATGCAATGCCTGGTGCAGTTGCGGTCAACCCTGATCCAACTAGCCAAGCAATGGGCTACATGACTTGGGATAACA
>NYYK01000070.1 GCA_002685895.1 Methanobacteriota archaeon | reverse complement strand
CAATCCTTGATCTCTATGCTGGAATTGGATACTACACGCTGCCTTTGCTAGTGCGTGCTAGGGCAGTGCACGTACACGCGTGCGAGTGGTCAGAGGATGCTGTTGATGCGCTAAAGCATAATCTTGAGGCGAACAATGTGGCTCAGCGCTGTACGGTTCATGCTGGCGACAACCAACTCGCTGTTGTTGATGGGGGGACTGCTGCTGAAGTGCTTGGTTCCTGTGACCGAGTTATGCTTGGGTTACTCCCTTCATCTGAGAAAGGTTGGCCTCTTGCCTTGGCCGCACTCAAACCTGCGGGGGGCTGGCTGCACCTGCACGGGAATGCCCCTGGGGGAAATGAAGAAGAATGGGCGAATTCTGTGGTAGAACAGATTGCAGAAATCGATAGCAGAAAGGTGAACCTAGTTAATCTAGTGAAGGTAAAATGGTATGCTCCACATATCAGACACTGTGTCCTAGATATCCAAATTGGATAATTAATCAGTGTAAGACGAATACATCTCGGCAAGTTCACCTGGATCTGTGGTTGCACCCAATGTAAAGTCAACAATAACACCGGTTTCATTTACAACAAAAGCGTTTGGAATCCCAACTACATCCAAAGACTCAGCCAACTCAGGAGCGTTCATGAATGGCCTTGAAAGATTTCGGGCGATGTATTCTTCAGATGATTCCTGCCATTCAGTCATATTAGAGTACTCTTCTCGCGAATCTTTGTTAAAAATCAACAATTTACCTTCAGGAATTACTTGGTCATAAGCGTCTAGCGTTTCTTCACAATGGGCACACCAAGGGGCGGAAAAGTAAGCCACCCAAACATCACCCTCCATGGAAGTTAAGTTCCAAGTCTGATTATCTTGGTCAACAGTAGCAAATGAGGGTAATGGCATTCCAATCCAATTCTCCTCGGGAAGTAATTCAGTACCACATTCTAGATGATCATCACAACTACCGGTCAATTCGCATGGAATCCTAATGCATCCTGACATAGATGTAGATAGAAGTGTCATCAACGCAAAGAGGGCGACCGCCTTCTTGTTCATGTATCTGCAAAAGACTGCTTCCCATATGTATCAGTTGGTCCATTGATTTGACTTATTACATGGTTTGATGCCCCTATTTCACTAAGCGTCATCCTCATGGTGGAGACAGTGTTGCGGTATGTATGAGCGAGCCTTTGGAGGCTGAGTTGGTTACTGATGATAGTAGCCTTGCGGACGCTGCCGCTCGTGAAAAATTAGAATTGAACATCGCTATGGGTGCAACTGCAATCGTCATCGTTCTGTTCATGATTCTTGCATCCGTTTGGGGTAACATCTCCACAAATGGAGGCGGATATGGGCCAAACGGGCAATGGGAATGGTGGGAGGTGCCATTAGAGCAGCGCCATACAATGGGGTTGAATGTAAGTGGGGAGAGATCTGTTCTTCCTGAATCTGGGCCNTACAATTGGACTGGCCCTACAGAATATTTCGTCGAAGTTGACCTNCCTGCTTCAGAACAAGACGCAGGTTATCCAGAACCTGCGTTGATGCATGTTGCATTGTGGATGCCCAATGTTCCAAACGGAACGAAAGTTCCTGTCATAGCCACCATTCATCCATACTATGATTTTGGAGGCGATGGACTTCCTGGTGCGGGAGATGATTCAACGCCAAACACTGTTCCCGATGGTGGCGTTGGTGCGTGGGTGCTCGACCAATTCGTACCCTATGGGTACGCGCTGGCACAAATATCCACTTTTGGCACTGGAAAATCAACTCATTGCCAAGATGTCAAGGGGCTAGGAGAACAGACTGGNATTCAAGCTGCTGTCCACTGGCTTGGTGAGCAAGAATGGAGCAATGGGAATGTTGGTTTGATGGGTAAGTCATACGCCGGTACCACCAACTGGGAAGCAGCACAACAACCATCTGAACACCTCAAAACAATCGTTCCAATCTCCGGTTCAATCGGAGTGCAACAAATGTTCTATCGCAATGGTAGTAGNGAGAGCCGNGCGATGGCCTATGATATTCTCTACCAAGGGGCAACAACCGACATGACTGAGGATGACATGCGAATGTGCAGTGATGACCTAATTGGCCCGCTTAACCCATGGACTACTTGGGCNGGAGCNGGACTAGGTGGAGACCAATGGAACGATTATTGGGATGAACGATACCATCTCCAAGACGTCCTNGACAACTACGAAGGTAGTGTCTATCTTGTATGGGGATTCCAAGATTGGAATGTTGACCCTTACCATGCTTACCCCGCCTTTGAGATGCTGAATGACGCTGGAATCCACACAAGGGCAATCTCCGGACANTGGGCACACAACTACCCTGATCAACCTGGGCGACATGACGATTTGGGTAGCGGATATGGNGCAGAAGGATTCCCTAACATGAGTCGTATGGACTGGGCCATAGAATTGTTCAACTGGTTCAACTTCTATCTCAAGGGCATTGGGGATGAGCCTGCGGCAATTGCTCAAGTACAAACTAACGATGGACATTGGCATGTTGAGGATACTTGGCCGCCAGAAGATATCGTGTGGGTTGGGCATGAACTCAATGCGTGGGATGGGGGTATGTCGGGCTTCATTTCAGCAACTAGTTCAATGACCATTACTAGCCCAGAATTATCCGGGGATGTACACATTTCTGGACTACCCACTTTACACCTAGATGTTCGGACTTCTACATGTGGGGGTGGACAAATTTTTGCCACCATGTATGATGGAACAAATGGCTTACGCCTCGGTCATGCAACAATGGATGTTCGCTATCGTGATGGTGGATATGATTCACAAACAACAACTCCGTTCACNACTTATCGAATGTTAATGGAATTCAATCCAATGGATGTAAGAATCCCTGCTGGGCACACTATTCAATTAGTTTTGAGTGAATCTGGAGAAGATTACCTGCCCTCACCTTGTGCGGCTTTTCCATTAACTATTGTTGCAGGTATGCAGACTCTAGGGCTTCCAGTCATAGACCGACCTACAGGAGACTCTCACTGGTTCACTGTACCGCAGTTAGAACTTGAAGAGGCAAGTTGACTACTCCTCAGAATGATTACTGCGGCGGGGCACTGTACCAAATTCATGGAACCATTCGTCATCGAGTTCGTCTTCCCTACGTTCGATGGTATTTCTTAGAATAATTCCGTGGTGGGTGTGCAATTTTCTGTTACGCATNGCGCTGTTAATTTCTTCCTCAAGTTCTCGAAGTTCAGAAATCGAAGAAACTTCAGCGATTGATGTGTCAAATCGACGGAAATTATTAGTCCTAAAGACTCGAAGAATTGCATAGATAGGAACCAATCCTATTGGAATAATCAACTCTGATGAGAGTGCTGAAAATAACCATGAGAGAGAAANTTCAAATCCTTCAATATGATAATCGGATGAGAAGCCTACACCGGGAGAAAAGAAAATTCCTGAGTTAAAACCCCCATACAAATTGAAAGGTGTTTGTTCTTCGTCATATTTATTGCTCCCTCTATCTTCTTCGATTAAATCTGGCCATCCATCATTATCATCATCGAGGTCGACTAAATCAGGTATGGTGTCATAGTCTGTATCAACTGGTGTGCTGGAAGAATTGAATATGTCATATTTCATTACTGCATTGGATGAGGCTAATTCCAACTCGTTAGATATTCCGTCACCATCAATATCGTCATCAAGGATATCNGGGATCCAATCTTGGTCAATATCTCGGCACCCGTTCATTTGAATCCTACTACTTCCGTATGTGTTAGGGCAATCATCAGAAATGTTGGTATTTGGCTGGTCTGCAAATCCATCGCCATCGGCATCTGACCAAGCGTTTGGATGATTAGGATACTTATCGACAGAATCGTTGTATCCATCGTTATCTGAATCTGTAAATGATGGCTCGATTGATAGTTCTGTAGTGTTAATCTCTTGAGGAAGAGCAAGTAATAAGATTAAACAAACCACTAAGGGCAGGAGCCACGCACCCCTAAACATCATTTTTTCCGAGTACCAACTTTGTTTATGAAATCGTATTACATCAGAATTGAGAAACATCGAATAAGGTAATACCCCCCCCTCACAGACTGATGAAGAAGTTGGGGGCTCGCTTTTTTGCCCTATTCTTGATGCTAATTCTGCTTCTGCCTGGCTGTTTCGGTAACCCAGATGGTGATGATGATGAAGGCACACCATTCCCTGAATTCAGCGCTACTGCAGACGACAACATGACCTATTCGCTATCAGATTTTGCCGGCTCCCCATTTATTGTCCTATTTTCGGCTGAATGGTGTGACACCCCTTGCCACATGACTATGCATGCAATCAACGCTGACCTAATGGAACCTGCAATGATTGTGATGAGTACTGACCCTCAAGATAATCCTCAAGGAATTACTCTTCAAGACTGGCACGACAAGGCAGATGCTCACGATGATGAAGAAGGAAATTCAGGCGAAACTCTTGAGTTCCCTTTCATGAAAGGGGTTGCCGCTTCTGAGGAGTTGCAAGTGGACGCTCGGCCAACTATCTTTTTTGTGAACAGTGGTGGTCACATCAGTGACATTCACGAAGGAGCGCTGACTGATCAAAATATGATTCAAAGCTACTGGGTTAATGCCGGTGGTACAATTTAATGAGAATTCTGGCATTCGAAGATTCCTATGATATTGAAGCGTTGTTAAGTGCTGGTAATATTGATACCAGTCAATTCACTATTGAGCAAAAATGGAACTCTGAAGATGCTATCTCAGTCATCAAGGAGTTCGCACCTGATATTCTGCTGCTTGACCATTTCATGCCCCCCATGAAAGGTCTTGATGTGTTGAAGGCTGTTATTCTGGCTGTGGAAAAAGAAGAATTGGTTCGCCCCAAAATGATTGTCGGAATTAGTTCAGCAGGATTTGCAAATCGAGCGATGCTCAATGCTGGGGCAGACCTAGCAACAGCCAAGTTTAACCTTGCAACGCTAGAAATATGGTCTGAATGAACTTAATCACTAGGATACCAGTCATCATTTCCTGGTGTGCGATACCACCACTGGCCATCATCATCTCGCCACCATTCAACATTATCATCATCGACGTAATAATCCTCGTCATCTGATACTTCCTCTTCTTCGACATCCTCTCCCTGCTCTCTCAGGATTTCTTTCTTGACCTCAACGGCAGTATCCTCTACATCGTGAAAGACACGACCGGCCACTGGATCTTGTGACACCATTTGGTCGTGATCTCCCGAAGCAATTGCTTCATCACTATCCTTGTAAAATTCCTCAGCCATTTGCCGTTTGTAATCATCATATTCACTAGAACCCCAAGAACCTTGAGCGGAATCGGAACGAGCGCGCATCAATTCATCGAGATTGACTGGGCCCCCTAACTCTGGTTCAGGTGCGTCTGGCATATTATCAGCATCATACGCTTCCTCTGAGTCAGATTGTAATTTGGCGAAAGTTCGGCCTTCGGGATGGACCTCTTCAATAGCCTCAATCAGAATGTCATGCTCTTCTTCATCTATATTCTCTTGGTCATATTCACGACGGATGATTTTGGCAATTTTACTCAATTCCCGACCCAAATCTTCGATTTCAGTATTCTCTTCAGTTTTCTCGATGTGCCTACTCAATCGGTCATAGGGCGTACCGGTAAGGCTTCCTATAAAGCCGCCCAAACCTTTCTTCTTGCGCGCCAATCTCATCACCTTTGAGGGTGATGTGAGGCCAAGCCTGTTAAGGGATTCGCCCTAGAGAGTAAATGTGGTTGATGCTTGGCTAGTCGAGGCGATGGCGTCGTACAACGCTGATTCATTAGCCAACAAGGATGGTTATCGTGGTTTGATACAGATGCCTGGGGCCACTATAGAACAAATTCTCCACTGGACCCTTGAATCTCTTCCTGATGAGATATTAATCGGACTTGATGCAGACAATAAACGACCCCATCTCGCTGAAGTCGATGACGCTTTCCAAGGTGCGGAATATGAAGATGGAATGTTTGCAGGTGAGGGATATGTACTTGACGATGCGACAATNGTCAATCGAGGTGATTCATTTTCTGTTCATCATGTACCTGAGGAATGGACGGATGGAATCTTCACTGAAAGTCGGGGCCCTAGAGGGGGGCGCTTCATCCATTGGCTCCATACTCATCCGAATGCTGTNGCNATTCCTTCACAACAAGATGCTGAAGCTGCACAATACACCCTTGGGGTTGATATGATTCTAGGGGTTCAATTTTCACCTTCTGGACCACTACCTTGGCATGAAGGGATAGAAGGTGTGCGTAGACCACTTCAACCAGAGAATGTCGCTCCTGTAAAAGAGAAAAGGGGGTGGGGGAGGTGGCGCTCTAGGGCTGAAAAACCGGTATTGGGTGTTGCTCCAACAGGACACCGAATACATGGTCTAGAACTCATCTCTTTCCACAAATCAGGTGCGGGAATCAATGTCATCTTTGTAGATGAAGAAAACCTACCTTACGGTTGGCCATTCGATCTAGAAGTTTGAAATTCTACTGAAATATTTGGTTACGGTAATATGCTAATTCTGCCACAGATTCCCTGATATCATCTAGAGCGCGGTGACCTCCAGTCTTTACCATAGGTGGAATTTCAGGATTCCAACGCTTAGCCAATTCCTTGACCGTTGAAACATCTATGCTACGATAGTGAAAGTGTGCATGCAATTCGGGCATATAGCGGCGAAGGAATCTGCGATCTTGTGAAATCGTATTACCACAAAGAGGAGATTGGCCGGGTTTGGTGTATTGTTGAACAAATTCGAGGGTTATTCTCTCTGCCTCTTCATCATTCACTTCACTTGCCCTTACTTTCTCAACTAACCCACTTTGAGTATGATGGGTTGTATTCCACTCATCCATTGAATCTAGCAACTCATCTGGTTGATTGATTTCTATGCTTGGCCCCTCTGCAATGATGTTTAGTTCTGAATCAGTTATGATTGTTGCAATCTCAATGAGGCGGTTTTCATTGGGGTCAAGACCTGTGAATTCGCAATCAATCCAGACGAGGTTGTCGCTTGCCATTTACCTCCGGCATACGAGGCTGTTCATGAGGGTTGGCACTAATACCATGCACAGGATGATAGAGCATTGGTGCTAGCGGTTGCTATGCAAGAACGTGAGGTTGGCTTCATTGAAATCCTCCGCGTTAATCCAATATTTCGGCGCTATTGGTTTGGGAATACCATTTCGATGCTTGGGGAGTGGTTCAACACTGTTGCGCTTTTTGTGCTGTTAGAACAACTCACGGGTTCTGAGTTAGCACTAGGAATATTATTCATGATACGAATGTTCTCACTCGCCTTCCCTCAAGTGTTTACCGGGATGTTGGCTGACCGCTTCAGCAGGAAATGGTTGATGGTGGGGGCTAATTTTGGATCTGCTGTAGTGGTTTCCTGCTTTTTGTTAGTGAATGACGTAAATGATGTTTGGCTAATCTATTTCCTATCAGCATTATTAATGCTGTTTCATGCTGTCTATATACCTGCAGAAAATGCAGCAATGCCAAATATCACTGAGTCAAATGAATTACTGACTGCCAATGCGATGAATTCAGCAACTTGGTCAGCCTCACTTGCAATCGGCTCTGCAATGGGAGGGGTTGTCGTGGCACAGTATGGTGTTGATATCGCCTTTATTGCCAACACTATTGCCTTCATCATTGCAGGGATAATCATCGCTACAATTGACATCCCCCAAAAGAAGGTGAAAGTTGCTGAAGGCTCATTCATCGCTGTAAGTCTCGCACAGGTCTGGGACGGATACCGAATCATTAGAACAAAACCACGTATATATCGAATCATCACAGCCAAGGCTTTGTGGGGGATTTTTGGTGGAGGCCTAGTTTACATGCTGGTACTTCTAGGTAGTGAAATTGGATTTGGTGAGGTGGCCACTGGAATCGGATTGATGTTTGCAGCCCGCGGTATAGGTACTGGACTTGGCCCGATAATTGTAAGATATGGACTAACCAACCGAGCGAAATGGCCTCTTCTCTTGGGTTGGTTGGTATCTTTATGTGGGGTAGGATATGTCATAATAGGTTGGCTAAACTGGGGTTGGTGGATCGCTATTGCGGTGATTTTCTCGCACGCCGCAAGTGGAGCAAACTGGGTTATTTCCACTGTTCTTCTGCAAGAGAGAAGTGAAGATGAATGGCGTGGACGAATGTTCTCCACTGATTTTCTTTTGCTCACAATGGTCAACGGCATTTCGACACTTGCCGCGAGTCTGATTCTTGAATTCACAGACTATACCCTTAGAGAGGTCATACAGATATTTGCAGTCTGTCAACTCCTTTCTGGAATAATTTGGGTGATGCTTGTATCACCAGGTGAGAGGAAATTCTTGAATCAAGATTTGGCAAGCCGCACCAAGACATGATTCGCGTGTGCGTCAGTAATGAGGGAAAGAATAGCGGCGGGTTGATGAAGCGGCCGCGGTGTGGCCCCGCCATGAAAGACCTAGTCGACCAAGTGGACGAGCGAGGACTAGCAATGAGCCCTAGCCTGCCTGAGGGGTGCAAGAACTTCCTGATTGATATCGATGGAACAATTTGTGAAGATGTACCTAATGAACAACCAGAGCGCATGGAAGATGCTGAGTTGTTTGATGGGGTGGTTGAGGTCATCAATGGATGGTATGAGGAGGGACATGTGATTACCTTCTTTACAAGCCGAACAGATGAGCATGCGGACGTTACTGAACGGTGGCTAGACAAGCACGGGTTCCGCTATCATGGAGTCGTCTACAACAAACCCCGCGGAGGCAATTATCACTGGGTAGACAACCATACCGTACGGGCAACTAGGTTCACATCTAAATTTACTGAGTTTGTCAAAAAATGGGCTGAAGTCGAAGTTTTTGATGATTAATTTGACTGAAAAAACCTTAATTCGCGCCACCTGTGGACGATGCGGTAGATATGCACAAAAGCCACTTCATTCCTATGCCTAGACACGAAGTAAAGAAGCGTTTGTTCGCCGAACCGCAGGTTGCCCCCCTCATCGAAGAAGGCTTGGAAAGTGTCTGTACGATGCTTGAAGCTCTTGATCATCACAGTTCATTGAGTGAACTAGAGAGACTTAAGGTACTGTACTGCGCTATGGACCCTGATTCCGAGAGCCAAATCGAGATTGCAGAAGTTGATTCTTTTATCTCCGCCTTCGAAGAGGTATTGGTAGACGGAAACTGGGAGCACGTCACCGATGAGGAATTCCAACTCGCAATGGATGGAGAATCTCTGTTCCCCATCAGCATGGATGTCCGGCTTGACGAATTCGTTACGATGAAGTTGTACAAACTAGGCCGCGATGAAATGACCGAAAATCTGCCCAACACGTTAGATAATTTGCTCGGAAGACCAGGCAAGGAAATAAAATTCGAAATGTACAATCGTGTAATTCAGATAATACATTTTAAAGATTCGAAATGGTTCATGGAACAGGGAAGGAAGAATCATGACCCCGGTAAGATTGGCGAAGGACTGCACCTGAGATTGTTCAAGAATGTCCCAGTTGAGGATCTTGAAATTATCTTTCCAAACACAACGCCCAAGATGCGGCCAATGGACAAGGCTAAGATTTCCCTTCCACTAGTGATAGGCCTAGTCATGCTGTTCCAGCAGTATCTGCTTCCAATCATCGTCGGTGGTCCGACAGCTGATTTATCTCAGGCGCTGTTAGTTGCTCTCGCAAGCGCGCTCGGCAGTTATGCCATGAAGGCCTATATGACCTATCGTAAAACGAAAGAGACGTACATGGCAGCAGTAGCCAAGGACCTCTATTTCAAAGGCCAAGCGAATAATCAAGCCGTACTCAATATGGTCATCGATTTAGCAGAGGAGCAAGAGGTAAAGGAATCGCTACTCTGCTACACATTCCTGCTCGCTGAGGCTGATGTTGGCCACACCCTTGCATCATTGGATGCACGTATAGAAGCCTGGTTGGCGGAACAAGGTGTACACGCTGACTTCGAGATTCGTGATGCAATTGGGGATTTGGCGGAGATGGGTCTTATGGAACTCACTGGTGATGTGCGTAGCGACGACGGTAGTTGGAACATGGATGTCCCTCTTGGCCACATTGCGGTACCAATCAAGGAGTCGCTTGCTAGATTAGATGACATCTGGGATGGACTCTACAACTTTGAGCATTGATTAAAGGTGAATTCATGAATAATAATATTTCAGAAGAGCGGTTAACGGCCGATGATAAAATCATCAATATTCTAACGCCTTTTGGTCTAGGGTGGGCGGCATTCGCTTGGTATGTGTGGCAATTACCTTGGTTTTGGACAGAGTCATTGCAGGGGGGCGGGGCCGCATGGTGGTCTCTACTAGCTATTTTACTAACTTCAATCGCACTTGCCCCACTTGGTTTTGTATGGCTAACCTTCAATTGGCGGGGTAAAGAAGTAACCAAACAATGGAAAGAAGAGACGTCATGGTTGCTATTGAGTGGTGTTCCATTTGCAACAATTTGGGCCGCATTGTGGATTTACTGTCTTCCTCACACCTGGACCCTTCTTCCGTGGGGCCCGTGGGAATATAACTGGTGGAAGATTTTTCCTTACTTATTTGGCCTTATTTGGATGGGTCTAATGCCACTTATTGGCCTGATAATTGAAGTTAGTAAGAAGTTGAAAAATCCCGTCTTTATTGGACCTGGTTTTTGGGAACTTACAGATTTCGATGATATCAAAAAATTTGGAGAGCAAGCCCTTCAAAAGGGAAATCAGGGGGATGATGTTCGTAAACTCCAAGAGTTGCTCAACAAGCACGGCGCTTCTATAGGCGTAGATGGTAGTTTTGGAAACCAAACTCAGGGAGCTGTCAGAAAATTTCAAACTGATAATGGTTTAACTGTCGATGGAATTGTTGGAAATCAGACCGCTTCAGCACTGCTAAAAGATGATGAGATTGTAGATGCCGCCAACATATTGAAAGAGAGCCTTGCTAATATTAGTGGCAAAATAGTGCCTGAAGATTCTGGATCATTTGCGTCCATTCTCGACGGTTTAGATGTCCCTGAAGAATAAAATGTACACAAACTAATATTCTATCAAGTCATTTGACTTATGTAGAACATTAACAATAGCCAAATTGATGGGACTATCGCCCAACAAATCCAAAAAGCCACTTCCCAATTAGGGCGGTTTGTATATTCCTCAAATCGTTTCGCTATATGTTTGTCAAAATAATCTAAAAGTGTGCCAGCAACATATGAGTGTGCAGTGTCAATAACTAACACGACATTATCTAGG
>NYYK01000069.1 GCA_002685895.1 Methanobacteriota archaeon | reverse complement strand
TGGTTGTGCTGATACCCAACTTGACAGTGACAATGATGGCGTGAACGATTCCCTCGACCAATGCACATCAACTCCGACCAATGAAACAGCAAACAACATGGGTTGCTCTGACTCAGAATGGGATAGTGATGGAGATGGATTCATGGATTCCAATGATGATTGCCCCAACGAGGATGGTTCTTCAACCACTGATCGTACAGGTTGCATTGATTCAGACCAAGATGGAGTTTCTGACTTGAATGATGCTTTCCCTCAGGATGCAACAAAGCAGACCGCTTCTGATAGCACGGAAGAAGGTGGCTTCTCCCCAATGGTAGTCGCACTAGTTGGAATGTTTGTCTTGTTTTCGATAGTTGCAGGGGCATTAATCGTTCTCAGAATGCGCAGAGGTGGTGACGTGGAAGAGCAATTCTCTGGTGGGTTGACAATGCAGCCCGCTGTTTCACTCACTGAGATGGCAATGCCTGCTCAAGCTGCTACGGAACTTGGCTTACAAACTGCTACTGAATCCTTGGTGGCTGCGGATCCTGTTGCAACACCTGATGCTGAACCTGAACAATGGGTCGATGAGAATGGTGTCACATGGCATCGCCAGCCGGATGGAGTTCTTCTCCGCTGGAATGGTGAGGCTTGGGAGCCTGCTAGTTAGAATTAAGTAAGCATCAGGGAATACGTTAGATTGCCCTTGCATGTGATTTAGATGGAATCTCCTCGTCCACCATATCAGTTGCAGTGAAATATGGTGTCGATTCAAATAGTGTTGGCTCTATCAAACATCATGGCCCTGACTGATGTCATCCCTTCAGATCGTCCTCTCCGGGTGGCAGTATTGACGGGGGCAGGCATTAGTGCAGAATCTGGTGTCAACACCTTTCGTGGTCAAGATGGGCTTTGGAATGGGCACAGAATTGAGGATGTCGCTACTCCTGAAGGTTGGATTATAGATTCAGAAAAGGTATGGGCCTTCTACCAAGAGAGGCGGCGGCAGTTGAAGGATGTGGAGCCGAACTCAGGACATTTGGCGCTATCAGAACTAGAGAAGAGGATGGAGGCTGGGTGCTTCACACTAATCACCCAAAATGTCGATGATTTGCACGAAAGAGGTGGTACAGAAAATCTCATCCATATGCATGGGGAATTACGCTTGGTAAGATGTGAGGTGTGCGAACATAAATTCGAAGCCATGGATTCAAAACATCTTGAGAATGACGAATTTATTTCATGCCCTGAATGTGGTCATGCAAAGGTTCGCCCAGAAATTGTCTGGTTCGGAGAGATGCCCTTTAAGATGACTGAATTACAACGGGCTGTGATTGATTGTGACCTATTCCTGGTAATCGGCACTAGTGGAAATGTATACCCTGCTGCAGGCTTGTTGGGGCAGGCTTTGTCGAGTGGTTCTTATTGTGTGGGTTTCAATCTTGAGCCGCCACTGAATGTAGACCTATTCCATGAATTCCATCAAGGCTTGGCTGGAGAATTACTACCGCTATTCGTTCAAGAGTTGATAGATATCATGATGTGAATCCATATAATGCTGAATCATATATCATTCGGTGGATGTAATCGAATCTCTCCAGCGTCTCCATGTGTGAGTAATTCGCCCATTTCCTTGCCACTGATTTTTGAGGCGGCCATCAACCCAGTTGCAATTACTCCAAGAACTCCATGTGCTACAGTAGATTGCCCGCAATGATACAAGCCTGAAATCTCAGTATTGATGGGAAGTGCTCCAAGACCAATTTGCTGTTTAGACTTGGCCGTTGCATAGAGATTACCACGGTACGCGTTGAGATAGTGCACATTGGTTAGAGGCGTCCCTAATTCACAAATCACTAGATGGTCTCTAAGGCCAGGTGCAACTCCTTCTATGGTATCAAACATCCTCGCAGTAAGACGTTTCTTGAAAACATTATATTCTTCACTTCGATTCTTTGTTTCACTACCTTCCCACTGCTCAAACGGGGTATAGGATACGAAGATGAAGGCCTCCATGGTGTGTAACCCATTCTTCATCTTGCTTGGATCTTTCTTGGTGGTGATGGTTAGAAATGAGCCGGGGAATTTCCCTTCCCCATCCAGTACATCCTTCTCAGCAAAGCGATATGTTGCATCGACACTGGGGTTGTTCATTATCCAGTAATTTCCTGAGTCAAGCCCTAAGGAATCGATATCCATATCGGTTGCTAGGTAAAGGCTCAGGGCGCTGACAGATGGTTCAAGTTTAGAAATCCTCTTTGCAAGTTTATTGGATAGATTGGCTCTGCCAACTAAGTCATTGTAGGTGGCCCAAGCATCAGCGTTGGAGATAATCGTATTTGCCCGAATTTCCTCCCCATCTTGTAATTTGACTCCAACAGCTCGGCGCTGTTTTCCACTTCCTTCAAGAATAATTTCCTCAACTCTGCTCTTGACTCGTATTTTGCCCCCATTTTCCTTCAATCTAGAAATGAATGCCTTGGGGATAGCACCACCTCCACCTTTTGGATACCAAGCACCTTCCCAATAATGTCCGTCAATGGCCACATGTTGTGCGAATGGCACTCTTGCAGGAGTGAGGCCATGGTCGCCAGAGCGGGCCTCTAGAATTGCCTTAAGTTTGACATCTTTCACATATTTGTCAATTATTTTTGAGGCGGGGGTCAATCCCTTGAAAATAACTACAGGGGCTCTGTAAATCAGTTTGATTCCATCGAACATTCCACTAATATCTCCCGCTTTAGTCAGTCCGTCGTACATCTTTTGCATCAGTTGAAAATATTTCTCAATGCCTTTCTTCTCGTCAGGAAATCTCTCGATTAGTCGGCTCATGAAGTTCTCTCGACCTCGGGGAATGTCAAATGTTTCATCTTCGAACACGATGTGATCATAACCATCTGGATTCAGTTCACAGAATTCCAATTTACCGCCTACACCCAATCCTTCGAACAACTCTCGTGCCGCCCCACCCTTTTGCATCTGGCCAATATAGTGTACACCTGGGCTGAATTTGTGTCCTTCTAGAGAGAAGGAATGAGTCCATCCTCCAGGGAGATAATGTTGCTCAAGTACCAAGACTCTCTTTCCAAGATTAGAAAGTGCGACAGCTGCACTAAGGCCACCTGCTCCCGAGCCGATTACCACGACATCCCAGTCTGCCATATGGTATCTAGCGAGGAGTCGCCGATTATCTGCTTATCCGTTTTTGTGTTCAATCAGATATGGAGGGCGATGGTGTTTTAATCAACCAATTTTTGTTAATAAAGCAAAAATAGAACTTATGTTTCGGCTATTCATGGATAAGCCTACTTACAGCCCAGATGGTAAATTTATGTGGACAGGGAGTGAATGGATTCCAGCACCACCTACATCAGAACCCGAACAACCTGCACCTAGTGAACAGGCACTCAACATGCAGGACTCGGTCATCGGAAGAGATGTAGTTCACAGCACTGTCATCAACAATGATCCTACAGCAGTTACAACAGCAGTAATTACTGCACTACAACAACTAGGCATGGTGGGGCAAGAACCCGCTGCACCGCAAGCCCCCCCTACGCCAGAAGTTGAATTACCAGCCACATTCAGTGTGGGTGATCATGTCGAATATCACAGCCCAACCAATGAACGTTGGCTTAACCGATGTACGGTCGTTGGTGTCAATGATGATGGAACTTACCGCATTGAAGTACCCAAATCTTCGAAAGTAGAAACAAAACATGCTGTTGTAATTGGTTCATCACCTGGTACTATCAGACCAGCAGCCCTCCCTTACAAGGTAGGTAATCGTGTGCTAGTAAATTGGAAAAATTATGGGAATTACTACCCCGGTACAATTGCTACAGGGCACGACAATAATACATTCTTCATTCAATTTGATGACGGCGATGTTGAAGATAATGTCGAATGGGGGCGAATTGAGGCGTTGCAAGAGGATTCAGTCGAAGTTCAGGATTATATGGAATCTGTCTTGGGGGCCGAACAAGAATTGATTGAAGCCTTCCAAGTTTTTGACGAAAATGGAACTGGTACTATTCCGGCTCGGAAGTATTTTGAAATCCTCACTGAGATTGGCGATGACCCCATCTCTGTAGATGATGTTCTTGAAGAGTTTGCATCCCTTGGTATCGGATTAGATTCCGAAATTGATTATCGTGAATTGGCCAAATACATGGCAAGTTCCGAAGATGATGCTGAGCCCGTTCACCACAAGCCAGAGGTTGTCATTCGAGACGCTGAAATAAATGATGGTGATTTGTATGGTTATGCCTACGCTCACCCCAAACTAGGCGAGGGGCCAGTAAGAACTTCTCAGATTATGGGCGTGCAGTTCGATGCGCGTGCTACTGCTCGTGTGGAGACGAGAAATACAGTCTATGTGGTTGGCCCAACTGGGTGGAAAGTCAAACCAGCAGATCATCCGTTCAATGCCCTCTATGCAGTCGGGGAACAAATCAAAGTTGAGTGGCAAGGAAGTTGGTGGGATGCCAATATCATCGAAATCAATGGTGCCAATCATCTGATTCACTACGCAGGATTTGATTCTAGTTGGGATGAATGGATTACTAGTGAGCGAATGCAGAAAATTGTTTGAAAATAACTGTGCATCAGGTCTTAATTTAGTCATAGATGTTGCATGACTAATTATGCGCGAAGTTGAAGGGCGGCCTCGGCCGGCTGGCATCGCATGGCGCGCGAGATCAACAGGGCTCACGCTGAATCAGTCATTGCCGCTACTGTTGCAAGCGGACTTCACTATGGCTTTGGATTGCCAATGATTGCCAGCGAGAACATCATTTCACCCATGGTGAGAAAAGCAATCAATTCTGACCTTCATGGCAGATATGCTGAAGGTTTGCCCGGAAAGCGTTACTACCAAGGTTGTGACGACTTTGATGACATAGAATCTCTAGGTATTTCACTAGCAAAACAAGTATTCAACTCACGTTTTGCCAATATCCAATCTACCTCTGGAACAGTTTCCAATATTGCCGCTCTGAAGGCTCTAGCCAACCCCGGCGACCAAATTACAGCAGTCTCAACAGCAGATGGTGGTCACATTTCCCATGCCCGAATGGGTGCTGTAGGGTTGAGGGGCTTGGATCTTCATACCTATCCTTGGGATGAAGCTAGAATGGAACCAGATGTTGATGCGGCTTGTGCATTGATTCGCCAACTTGAGCCTAAACTAGCGTTGGTTGGTCAGTCGGTGTTTCTCTTCCCCACTCCCCTCCAAGAAATGGCGGATGCCGCGCATGAGGTTGGTGCGCGAGTAATGTACGATGGTGCTCATGTGCTTGGCCTCATTGCAGGTGGTCAGTTCCAAGACCCATTACGAGAGGGTGCAGATGTGGTAACTGGCTCATCTCACAAGACCTTCCCCGGTCCTCAAGGTGGCTTTTTGCTTTCAGATTCTGAAGATGAGAAGTTCCAAAGGCGCCTCAACTCAGCGATTTTCCCTGGCACGAATTCATCTTACCATTTGCATCATGTTGCCGGTAAAGTGGTTGCTTTGGCAGAATTTGCAGAATTCGGGACGGATTATGCCGCAGATATTGTGGCTAATGCAAAGGCGTTTGGAGAAGCGATGGCAGCAGAAGGATTCGATGTGTTGGCTGAAGAGAGAGGCTACACCGCTAGCCATCAGATTTTGACTCGACATGGACAACAAGATTCAGGAGCAGGTGCAAAAGCAGCCCAATTGCTGGAAGATGCCGGGATTATCACCAACATGAACATGCTACCNGGTGACACCAAGGCGATGACGCCTTCGGGATTGAGGCTCGGTGTGCAGGAATTAACCCGAGTTGGAATGGGTATTGACCAGATGAAGGATGTCGCTTCGCTATATGCGCGTGTCCTACTCAAATGTGAGGAGCCTGCTTCGGTCAAGGCCGATGTGCGAGCTCTCAAGGGCGAGCATCAAACAGTACAGTACTGCTTTGAGCCAGGACCAGCATATCCTTGATTAGAGAATGTCGATGATTCGGCTTCTTGCATCTACTTGATTATCAGTAATGGTCAGACAGTCCTTGATTCTATCAAGGTGGTCATTACTTAGTTTTCCTCGATGATAGACAGTAACCCACCCTGCGCCCTCTTCAACATGAGAACCCACATGAGCATCGAGCAATAACCCAACTGCCATGTCGAGGACATCGTTGATTTCTCTTCTGCCAGCACCGAGTTCTGATGAAACTGTTGCTAGTGAGAGGGCATCAATATCTGAAATATAGCCAGACTCTGTGGCGCATACCTCGGTGGTGTTTAGGTTGGGATCCAGTAGTCCAAGAGCGTGCAATAGAGAGTGTTCGTTAGCAAACACATCAGCAGATACTCCTTGAGAGATACACATCTGCTCAAATTTGGCAAGTGCGCTACCATCATGCAAGGAATCATGAATTGCTAATGCGCCATCCTCCTCATTTTCAGCAAGTCCCGCTGCTGCTAGAAGAATACCTGCTTGCACACAGACTAACTCCTCAAGGTCAGAAGGGCCACATCCTCTGAGTGTCTCAACTGATTCAAGAATCTCAAGAGAGTTACCAATAGCGTAACCAATTGGGGTATCCATTTCAGTTAGCGTAACAGATGTTTTCATGCCCAAACCTTCACCGGTAGAAGCCATGCTGTTTGCGAGTTCTCTAGCATCCGCCTCATTCTTCATGAAGGCAGCCCTACCAACCTTGATGTCCATCACCAGCGCAGATAGCCCTGCCGCAGCCTTCTTTGAGAGAATTGAACCAGTAACAAGTGGGACTGAGGCAATCAATCCAGTCACATCA
The DNA here is from genome assembly GCA_002685895.1 of Methanobacteriota archaeon. Taxonomy (GTDB): domain Archaea; phylum Thermoplasmatota; class Poseidoniia; order Poseidoniales; family Thalassarchaeaceae; genus MGIIb-Q1. The sequence continues at coordinate 13,761 of NYYK01000069.1, read as the reverse complement.
CGAATAGCATACATACGCTTGTCAGCGGGAGCAATGTCACCGGTTTGTCCAGCGATGACACATCCCACCTCATCAATTTGAGTTCGCAACTCATCAGGTGTGAGTCCAACAGTATAGCCAGGGAGTGATTCGAGTTTATCGAGTGTTCCACCAGTAAATCCAAGTCCACGACCAGAGATCATCGGAACCTTTGCTCCACAAGCAGCTAGAGCAGGTGCAAGAGGTAGTGAAACCTTGTCTCCAACCCCCCCCGTGCTATGCTTGTCAACAACTAGATGTGCTAACTCTTCAGGCCACTGCATGACCATCCCTGAGTGTAGCATAGCGTGAGTTAGTTCTACTGTTTCTTCTTCTGATAGGCCATTTTCAAACACAACTCGAAGCCAATCTTCTACCTGTTTATCAGATAGTGAACCATCCACTATACCATCGACGGTGCTTTGGATATCCGAGGTCATTCTTCCCCCTCTCCTTGGCAATCTAGTACTCTTGCATCTTATCTACTGGTTTTCGTTATCGTAGTATTCTCGCAGTTGCTCGACAGTCCAACCAGCATTGAGCGCGTCCTGTACTTGTTGGGGAGTCCATTCTCCGAATTGGGAACCATCTAGGAGTGGTGCTCCGTGAACCCCATCATGTCGTCCGACGGTATTGTCGCGGCTAGAGAGTATCTTCGGCTCATCTAGTTTTGACCCATCTAATACCGGAACATCGGCCCCATCGGTGTCTTGAGTGGTTTCAGTCTGCTCCGTTTCGTCTGCGTCAAATGCAGCATCTTGTCCCATGGATGAGATATCCAACAGGTCGTCCGTAACAACGCCCTTGGCATGTTCTCGGCCACCTAGTAATACTGCAATTAGTGCAATAACAAGTGCAATCATTGCCACCCCTACGATGCCCAGTAGAACTCTGGCAGCGGTGGAATCGAGTGGATCATCGGCTTCTGGGATTTTAGGTCCTGTTGTGTTGACATTATCTTCAACGTCACCGCCTCCCTCACCATTTCCAGCAAGGCTTGCTCCACAATCAGTCTCTTCACCATCAGGAACACCATCGTTATCGGCATCGGCGAAATGGATTGCGTCACTAGATGAAATTCCAGTTAGAGTTGCAAACATCAACTCATCTAGGTCATTCAAGCAGTCATCATCAGTGTCTGCTTTGTTTGGGTCGGCACTGACATTCATTTCTCTCAAGTTGTCAAGTCCATCACCATCAAAGTCATGAGATTGCTCCGGTATGGAACTACCCGGTACTATCGATGAAGTGCGATTGAGTCCATTTGCGATTTCCCATGCGTCTGGCATATTGTCGCCATCAGTATCTGTGAAGTCATCAATGCGGTTCCAATCTTCTTCGAATGAGTTTAGATACCACTGTGCTAGTTCTGAGTTGTGGATTACAACGCCCATTTCTCGATTACGCAGAATAGCATTTGAATTCCAATTGATAGAGGAGATTAGAACTGACTCGCCATCAACAATAACACCCTTGTTGTGGAGTTTGACTATTCTTTCGGCTGGTGCCATCAGAATTGCAGTCGCATCATAGCCATCAGTTCTATTCCATTGGTTGTTGAAGTGGTTTACAGTCTCTCGAATATCACTACTGTATGAGACATAGTATCCGTTAATGAGTAATCTGACAGCGACTCCACGCTGTAGAGCCCGCTCGATCGCATGAACAAGGGGATTTTCATCACCAAAGCCCCAGTGCCACCCCATGTCAAAACCTTGTAGAGACAGTTCAATACTGGTATCTGCGGAGTCAAGAAGTGCAATGATTCCTGTGATACAATCATCTGGGCAGGTGAAGACTTGACCAGAGAAATCGCCAGTTATTGTGGGTATTGGTTGTGATGGGGGTAGTGGGTCGAGCCCAGTTGGGCCATAGGAAGTCCATCCGATTGGCTTTCCAGTCGTAGGCTCGTTTGGATCGTATGGAATCAGATGTTTATGGCTCTCATTTTCATCCCAAGTCATTCTGGTGAGGAATAATTGTGCAACATCTTCAGAGTGGATTATCAACCCCCAGTCACGGTTCGATGACCAGTTTGATGGAGGGAAAGTTGATGTTTTCACATTGCCTGAACCAATCCAGACCGAATCTCCATCCCTTACTCCCACCTTGCTGTGGATGTATTGGTATGGTGCTGGTGGCGCATCATCCCCACGCGGAGTACCCATCCAATAGACATTGATTCCAGCAGTGTGCATCTCGTAGGCCATGCCACGGACTTTCATCAAGTCCTCACTTTCTTCCACGGGATCTTCTTCAACGATAACGGTAACATTGACATCGGCTTGCGAAAGTTGAATCAATTTCTCAATAATATCTTCACTCATCAATTCGTAAGAATGGATGTGTAGTTCATTGTTGGTTCCATCCAACCACTCCATGAATTGGTATAGGCTTCCATCAGGAGATGCCATCGGTTCTAGTGAACCAGTTGTTGAAAATACACCAGAATCACAGAAGAGACTTGCACCAAGACGAATCCACTTTATTTCCCAATCGGCGCTGGTGTTTGTATCATCCATCACATTGCAACCATCACCTCGCATGAAAATTAGTCCTTGGAAATTTGCTGGTGGTGTGGTTATTGCGGGCCCGCTCCATCCAGTGACATTTGTTGTGCCGCCTGCGTAAACGACAGTATCTGCTATCACGCCATTTGGTGAAACTAATTGCATAGATGAACCAGAGTCATACATCCATAGAGTATAGTCCATTACCTCATCCATGTCAACAGCATTGATTGCTCCATCTTCTGATAGGTTATCAGCAGCTTGAGAGAGAACAATCGCTTCATTGGGTTGTAGAATCAGCGTGCTGAATATAGCAGAATTAGTGCTTCCATCACTCTTGGTTCTCACCAACTGCCACCCAGCAAGATTGAGAATGCTATTGCCCATATTGGTGATTTCAATGAACTCATTATCTCTATTATGCACTTGTCCCGGCATAATTCTGGTGAACCAAACTGGATCATTTTCATCCCAAGGAGAAGGTGAGGGGTTTTCTTGACCCGGTGTTGGCCACATCGAATTCAGCCAAGGCTCACTCCATGCACCCGCATCACCCTCCATGCTTCTACAGTTTTCTGAACTGGACCAGATGATTTCTTGCCTGATATCCCCATTAGGATCTCGCAGGTCTATTGCCTCGTTGAAATTGCTGAGCAGTGCATTGTTTTCAGGAATTATTACTGCATATTGCCCTGGGCCAAGTCTCCACCAGTTAGCGGGTTGGTTTTGCCAGACAACTCCATTGTCGTCGTAGTGGCGAAGATATGTGTCTCGCAGAACGAGCACATGGTCAAGACTACCTGTTTGATTATGACTTGCAATCATCCAACGTGAGAGATTGATATCTGCATTAGTTGGGTTGTGAATCTCCAGCCAGTCACCATCAATATCCAAATTTCCAGCGGTGCATTGTGGCATTACTTCGCTTACAACTAGCCCAGTTGAACCGGTGTACGGGTCTTCAAATTCTGGGTTTTCCTCCCCAGGTGTGGGATATGGAGAGGGAACCCAACTTCCAGTATCATCAAAACCTTCGACAAGGGTTGCATTCTCTGGTGTCAGGGTATAAGTGATGGTTTGGGTCAACTCCCCACTTGGGTTGACAAGAGAGACAATCGAGCCACTATTTTTCATAGTCATACTGGTTCCATTTTTCCATACAGCGAGGTATTCTCCAGAATCTAATTCCCATTCGGATGGGTCACTTTCATTCATTCCGGGAATTGTTTGGGAATTGAGTGTCAATGAACCTCCGCCTTCGGCGCGAATCTTCCAGCCCTGGAACGAAGTAGTATTATTTCCAACATTGACTATTTCCACCCATTCACCTTCCGGGTAGTGATTGCTATCTGAGCCAATAGGGTCAGGCATTATTTCCGAGATACGGAATTCTGCACTTTCATTGACAGAACTCTCAATTTGGTTAGGGTTGGCTGATGCTGGTGTGGACCAACTCGAGGTCATCAATGTTTGAGATGAGAGATCTGGATCAGTTGGAACGACGGTCTTGTTATTGCCAGGGTTTGCACTCCAGAGTACTGAATCAACAATCACGCCATTTTCATCCAATAGAGACACTGTATCTGTATTGACAAACAATTCAGCAGGAGTTGGGACTGTAAGAACAACATATGAGCCCGCCTCAATCATACTACCAGCACCAGAATCTCGGTCGGCAAAACCGGCATCAAGTGGTAAGTATTGGCCAGTTCCAGTGACAATTCTCCAACCGGTCACATCGATAGATGGGTTGCCCCCCCTGTGAGAGAGTTCAATCCATTCCCCCTCAGGATAAGCCTGTCCACTGTTAGTAGCGTTGACCATGACTTCGTTGATTCTCACAAGGCTACTGCCGTTAACGCTGAGTGCATTTGTATCCCCAGGTGTTGGGAAAAGGGCTGTAGTCCAGTATCCAGAACCAATTGGTGGCGGGACAAAAGAGTGCCCAATTTCACCATTGTTAGAGTAATTAGCAGCGGACACATATTCTCCTGCTGGGTTAACAAGGAAAGCGGAGTCTCCTCCATTGTTGAACACACCGTAGGATTTGAATCCGTTTGTGGCAACAACACGGTGCTCCCCTGGAGCGATAGAATCTGATATTGCATAATCGACAAGGTGGGTTGCATTGAGGTTCAATGTGTTTCCAGTTATGTCTTTAACACTCCAACCAGACAAGTTGATGGTGCTAATTCCTGTATTTTCTATTTCCACCCATTCGCCACCGGGGTAGGTCGAATTATCACTGCTTGGCCATGCATCAGCCAATACTTCACTAACTCGTAAATCACTGGTATTCCATGTAGGTCCACTACTACTTCCACCTCCACTATTTGCTTGCCCTGGGGTCAAACTGTTGGCCGGTTGCCAATCAGTGGTTGCAGACGAGGTATCTTGGATAAGCGATACTCCCTGAGATACCGATGTACTCCAAGTTGCTTCGTGAACGTTTGTTCCAGAAGAGTCGTGTAACTCGACGATACCTTGACCATTGGTCATGCAGAAACCGCAACTAGAGCCATCACCATTTCTTGCAACTACCATGTAGTCACCAGCCCCCAATATCAAATTTTGAGCATTTTGTGGCCAAACAACAGTTACAGGCGATGAAGTGATAGAGATGTCTAATTGCCGATTGGAATTACCGTAATGATCGTGCAGATACCAACCAGTCAAATCTACTGAAGATGTTCCGGAGTTGTGAATTTCAACCCATTCACCAGTAGTCCAGTCGCTAGGTCCAACAGCGTCAGTTTCCGAGCCGACTGCATTAACGAATAGTTCCGATAGGCATAGGGTACCAGAGCAGGCTGAACTCTTGGCACCAGCGTCAGCAGATTCCTCTGCCGGTCCCAGCATAGCAAATTGTGGGCTTAGTAGCATCAAAATGAGAATTAGTATTGGTATGAAATATTCGCGGCGCATGTTATCACTCAACCTCGAGGTCTACGACCTCGCTCGAGGCTATTACAATTATCATCTTCGCAATTGTGATTATTTTACGTGAATCCAAAAGTATCCATTTTTGCGGCAAATGTGTAAATCATTATTGGAACGAGAATGATTCCCATTCCATGACTGCGTCTTATTCCAATTCTAGGGGGCATCAAACCCAGTACTGTTCCGGTAATTAGGACCCCCATTCCAATCCAACCAGTGGTCATCCAAGATAGCAAAGCGATGAAGATTAGAACGCTCAAAACGAGTGTGCGGAGTGGAATGATTTGGTGCAGTTTCAAAAACGCTTTACCTATTTTCAGCATGATTGGTACCGAAATCAATCCAGCTCCTACCGTGACCGCTATGAGTTTGATGAAATCTGGCGGTGGTTCTACACCTGACCATGGGTCGATTGGATACATCATGTTGAGAGCGAGAGCCGCTCCTGAACGTGGCCTCCCCACCAAGTAAAGGAAGGCGAGAACCATCACAGTCACCGCTGTGTTGGTGGCGGATAGGATTGCTATGACTTCCAAATCCTGTTGATTGGTTTGCGCCTCTAAATCAAGATCGGGTGAAATGGCTCTCTCTTTCCTTGCATCTTCAAGCAAAGCCAAATCATCATCTGAAAGAGGAGCGCCACCTACTGCCATTGCTCCAGATTCATCTGATAGTAGTCCGATTTCTTCGGCGTTCGATGGCTGTTCAGAATCCATTGCAGCGCTATCTTGCATCGCCTTTCTCCTAGCCATTGCTTGCACCGCGGGGTGTTGAGATTGTCCCGGACCAAATTCAAAATCAGCAGGAATGTAATCAGGATCCCTCAATTTGCCAAAGAAGTTCCGCACGGTCATGACAACGACGGTTGCCTGTGCAGCGGTCATTCCTGGCAGAATTGCCATGACTGCCGCACAAATAGATGAAAGAAAGCAAGGGATGATTAAAGGCCCTGCTGGCGGTATTTCCCAATTTTCTTCTTGTTCAGGCATTTCAGAAGTCGTAACATAAATGTCAATGAGATTAGCGATTCCAAATAGTCCTGCAAGTCCTGGCATCAGCATGGTGCCTCCTGAAGCACCACCAGGAAGCCCTACAGGAGAGTTTGCGGGTAACTCAAAGACCGCCCAACCGTAAAAACCACTGAGTAGGAAGAAAGAGCCGGCAGCAATTATTCCAGCAACATTTGAACTGTCAGAAAAACCGAAATTGAATTCTCTACCAAATAGATTTATTTTCCAATTCTTACTAATCGCTTGCATCCATTTAGGCCAAGCCAATCTGGTAGATTCAGTCAATATAAGGAATGAAGAAATACCCAACAATAACCATGGCAGAATCTCCCTACTTTCCTCGTAAAAACCCAATCCGGGGTTTTCCCCAAACAAAAATCTAGCAAATAATAGAAGTGGGATTGAAAGAAGTAGACCGAGTTGTGAGCCCCGTGCGGAATATGCTACTCCCTGCGTTGCGTTACCTGATAGCAGCATCCTATGACCCGGTAACAGTGCAAGCGCGGTATCACCATCAGGTGCGCCTAATAACGCACCAGGGATGTAATTGAGGAAGGTGTGTACAGTCCCCATAGATACAATAATTGCTGCTACGGCAGAGAGTGGTATCCCAAGTCCGATTGCCAAAGGTGAGAGACTTACGGCTACCATTGCCACATTGTTGACGTGAAAACCAGGAATCAATCCAGTCATACAGCCGAAAAATATGCCAATGAAAAATGAACCCATCAGCCAAAGCCAATCAACCATCCAAATTTCCATTAAATCACCTTAGATTGGCTATTAGCGCCGGTCGAGACAGAGTTGAACTTCTCTTTCAATGACATTTTCAGTGGTGGATAGTCGTCCACTCCAGAACAGGGGCGAATCACCCGCGGCACTTTGTGATGTGAGTTCAGTTCCATCTCCTAGTAAGCAGAGCCTTTCACCCAATTGAGTCCCTTCACGATTTATCCATAAAGTTCCATTTTCTTCACTAACGATTCCATTAATTTTGACTAGTTTGTTAATCTCCCATTGCCAATCGTCAAAACCCTCTATCCAAGACAAGGTCACTATTGGTATCGGTTCATCCGCCCAAATGGAGATACTGTGTACTTGAAGCAGAAGGCGAGCATCTACTGTATCCCAAATGAGTGTTGCTGAAACATTTACTTTCGTACCAGCCTCAATCCAGCCCGCTCTCGCCCCTTCCAATTTGATTCTCATTTTCGTAGAGCGGGTGAAATAATCTGGGCCATCCGCTAGATATCCCTTGTCATAATCGGGTGAAATCGGACTGTCAATCCAACCCACGAGATTCAAGGTTTGATTGCGGTAAGCATTGGGATCTCTGACCAAATCGGCAAGCGGTGTTGTGGGTCCGCCAGAATCTCCTGTTGGGTTGATAATGGAAGTTGATTGACCATGGTCTAGACAGAGTTGAATCCGCTCTTCTTCCCAGACAAGTCGGCCATTGAAATCCTTTGATTCCCCTGCAACATCATCTTCTGTGGGCAATAAGCAGAGTTTGTTAGTCTCACCAGGCCCCATAATCCACCATTCACCGTCATCATTAGCAGCAGTTCCTTCAATCGTCACCAAACTTCCAATGTCATAGGACCATCCTGTGGAGTCTGCACTCCATGACAGCCGCTTTGCACCTGCTGCATGTAGTATCTCAATCTGAGTGGCATGGGTCTGAAGTTGCCAACGGAAGTCACGTTCAGACCAACGAACCCAGCCTACGACCATAATTTTTGAGCCAGCTTCGTAACTACCGTTCAACCGTCCTTCAATAGCCACTGAGATAACGTGGTCAGCACTACCATAGGAGGGGTGGTCCATTAAACTTGAAATTTGACGTGTCACATTTCCTTCAAGAACATCACCAGAATAACCAACGAGGGAAATTAAATCCCCATCAAATGCAGCTGGATCGTGGGAAACCCCTGTTAAATTCACATTGTGAACCTCAGGTATCCAATCTTTGTCCCACTGTACAGCCCCAGCACCCTTTGAGTTGAGAAAAATTCTACCATTCCACTCTGTTACTTGACCAACCACTTCAATCAGAGTGCCAATAGGTGGTAAGAAAGGCGAGGTTTCCACCCATTTTACTTCACTGACATTGAATCCATCTTCCATGAGAAGGTCGATTTGGTCAGAACCACTATCGTATGGGTCGTGTACATAGGAAATCAACTCGCCTCTTATTTTGACATTTTCACGAATATGTAAATGTAAATCAGCAATTTCTACGATATCAGGTTCTCTTACAATCGCATAGAAATTCATTACACTAACGAGTAGAATACTCAGGATGAACATAGCCCACAATTTGCCCATGTGTCTGCTCAGGTAGGTTGACCGCTTGAAGGTTGGGCAGGGAAATTATGTTATTCCAAGCAGACATTTTGCATTCATTTCATCAACTGGAACAGTTTGACGTAGTCATGGCGGCGGTATTCAGAACTGTGATTCCAGCCGCTTTAATTGCTATTTTGCTGCTATTAACGGCAATTTCGTCGCCTTCTCTAGGTTCACAATATGACCTCACCTTGAGGTTCACCCAAGATGAGGGCGGTTCGGAGAACGAAAGTAGTGGCGAGAACAGTTCGAGTAATGTTAGTGTGGATGAAAATAATACCAAGAATTGGACGGCACACACACCTGTTTGGAATGTAGGTGATACTTGGACATATGCCGCCGCTCTTGATGCGCAGGAATTGGTGGATAGGGAGACGGCTCTCGAAGGTGCAATTTTGGATTTATTATTGGGTCCAGCAACCATCGTGGTAGAAGGCGTTGAGGAGATTGATGTTGCTGGTGAAATCACTCCTGTTTATCGAACTAGGACCACCGCTGTTGTAACAGGTAACGGTTATGATTTTCCTGTACCAAATCCATTGAACGATGGTTCTATTATAACAATAGATGGGAGTATTACTGCTAATTACGACAATACTGAATATCTCCGCGTGGGTGATTTAGCATTAGTGAGGTATGACAAACACATGATAATGGAGGTTACCGCAATAATTTCAATAATTCAGGAGACTATTGAAGTTGCTAATTACATAGAATCAGGCCTATATTCGCCACCGTTGGAATACTATGATTTTCCCTTGGCCGAAAATGAGTCTTGGAATCTTGTGACTAATCTGACAAAAACCAACGAAATAATTTCGACTTCCGATTTGGTAGCAATTGATATTCCTACTGAACCACAATATGATGATTTAGAGTGGTTTTACTTGATTAATGCCACAGGTGATTCTGGTGTTTCTGGTTGCGAAGAGAGCACCCTCGTATGGATGTTAGATAGCGAAGATGAGGTTGAGGAGTGGCGTTGGTGGTGTCCAGCAGTCAACCAGTATGCTTCACGTTGGACCAATGACATCGCTTTGGACGGTGTTAATGCTACACTGGTATTAACGGGTTTTCAACCAGCAACGCCAGAAAAGGTGGTTTCAGTAGAACTATCCCCAAACTCAACGGCTTTGAACAGTGAAATCGATTGTTGGGTAAACATCACAGATTCATCAGGGCAACCAGTGGTGAGCAAATCAGGATACCTTTACCTCAGAGGAATTCAACGCCTCTCTTTTGTTACGGATGCGAACGGTTCAGCAGAATTGCGAATCATGGTTGGCAATACCATGGACAATACTCCTACAGCGGATGATTGGGCGACCCACGGCGTGGTTGCATACCTTCATTCAGATCAAACCGTTGGTGCTGACACTCTCACATTAGAAGGAAGTGCAATTGGTGGTTTGCTGAGGATGGAGGCCAATCGTTTGGCATCAGAAGCTAGTGAAATCATGACTTTCCAGTCAAAACATTTTGGCGACTCAGTACGGTTCTAGGAATCTTCTTCCTCACCTTCGTACTCGATTCTTGTTTTCGGAATCGTACTCAAACCAAACCATGCCGCACCTGCAGCCAAGACTGCAATGAGCAAAAGGCAAACAAAGATAGTAGGGAATAGCCAATTGGAATAAGAAGTGGTTTCATGAGGTTCATTCACATAATAACGGAAATCAACTAGTGTTGCAGATAATTCCAATGTCCCATAATTCCATGTTTCAGTATGTGCTAAGAAGCCATCAGCAATGAAACAGTCGACAGTCGTGACATTATTGCCCAAGTCAACCCGTTCCACAGTCAGCGTATCATGGCTTTTTTCGCTTGCAACTCCGTAATAGATGACCCTCTCACCNGTCACTTGGTTCAATACTTGAGAAGTTGTGGAGTGGTTATACTCATTCTCATCCCATAGGCCCATATTTTCCCTAGTTCTTTCAACACCCGTTATTTCGATGCTTTTCTCTACATCCCAAGATTCGCCAATTCGTATGCTTTCAGGGAATTCCCCTACCCTTCTTGTCAAGGTCACTTCACTAAGTTCATGCTCAAGATAATTGTCTTCTCCACCACCAGAGAATTGAGTTACTGTTAGGGTAGTGGCGTCTAGTTTCTCCCAGCCTGCTGTGCCTCTAGATTTCCAGTGCGTCCCAGTATAGGAGATTGACATATTTAGTGTATCATTGTCATAATTTGTCGTGTTTTCCATCCAATCTACTGTGAAATTAACGAGATGAGTAATTTGTGCCTTGATGCAATCTCCAGACCATGATAGGATGGTACAGTGCTGGTTTCCAAGTTGAGTTACCCTAAGTTCTTCACGTTCGGTTACTTCGACGCCAAGGAAGTCATCCTCACTTTCCCAATGATCAGTTAAGCTTGCCACCAATTGTTCNGTGTANCCATCGTATTCAAACCAATCATCGGTTGTATATGACGGCTCGCCAATGCTTTCTACTGCCCCTGTTGAAGGCGTGATTAGGAGTAGTAAAGCGGCGAAGATGACGGTGAGGCGGCTTGCTCGCACGGGTTGGTTCAGCCGCTTCGCCCCTTTCAGCATGACGGCGGATGGGGGCAGATTCAAAGTGGTTGGGCCTCACCCATAGGGTGAGCAGCATGAATTTCACAGGCAGGGCGGGGACTAGAAACATCGGATTGATGTGGATTAGTCTTGCAGTATTAGCGATGTTTGTTCTACCCNTGATGGGTGCTGCAGCACCTATAACCAATTCAACCCCTGTTGAAGATGAACATTGGTGGCAGACTACCAACATGGACAAGAATGGCGATAAGATTCATGACGCTATTCCTATCGCCATCAATAGCACTCAATATGATTGGGTTGATGATGAAGGTCGTATCAGTGTGATAGTCGATTTTGACCATTTGCCAACAGAGGCCGATGAGCGACTTCTNGAGAAGCGAGTAGATTTCCGAGTTCAATTCCGTTACCATATCATAGATTCAATCGCTGGCTCTGTTGAGGTTTCTCAAATAGGCAATCTTGCCAATCTACCTGGTGTTGTTCTTGTTGAAATTGATGGTATCTTGTCAACTCAAATGGCTGATGTCAATGAAATTCACGGCATCACAAATGTTTGGGAAGAAACAGGATATACTGGCGCAGGTTCAGTTGTTGCAATCATTGATACAGGAATTGATGGTAGTCATGAAGGATTGAATGATTTGGATGATAACAACGAGACAAATGACCCCAAGGTCATTGGATTCTATGATGTCATCAATCGTCCAGCTGATACCAATGGTACAGATGTTGAACCCTATGATGATCAAGGTCACGGTACCCACTGTGCAGGAATAACTGCTGGAACAGGTGCACCTACCTACGAATATGTGGGTGTTGCTCCTCAAGCACAGCTCGTAGGGGTAAAGGTTCTCTCTGAGAGTGGTTCAGGCTCATTCGCTCAAGTCATGCAAGGGATGCAGTGGACAATTGACAACCGGCATAAATTCAACATCCGCGCCGCTAGCATGAGTCTTGGTGGTCCTGGTGCTTCTGAGTGGACAGCCAGTGAGCAGGAGAGTACCAACCGTATGGCGAACGAGATGGTTCGCAATGGAATTGCTCTCTTCATCGCAGCAGGTAATTCGGCCTTTAGCGCACAGATAGGTACNCCNGGAAGCGCTGAAGATGTCATCACCGTAGGTGCATTGGATAAGGATACAGGAATTGCAATTTATTCAAGTCAAGGTCCAACAGAAGAGGGCCGGATTAAGCCAAACATCGCTTTTGTCGGTAGTAATGTAATGGCACCAGATTTCAATACTGGTACTGGTTATACTTCCAAATCTGGTACAAGTATGGCTACCCCCGGTGCCGCTGGTTTAGCNGCACTAATGTATCAAGCCAATCCCGACCTTTCCCCATTTGATGTTCGCAACATTATGCAAGAGACAGCAGAATACAGGCTGTGTTCTTACATGTTCAAGAACGAGCCATGCGCTGAGGATTTAATCCCCAAAAACCGCCAAAACAATGTTTACGGCCACGGTCACACAAATGGTGANCCATCAGTTGCAGAAGCAGCCAACCAAGTGTATGGGCTAACGCTTTCCATCAATGTTTCAGCAACTACTGGGGCAAGTGGAGATAACAAGGTCCACATTGGTCCGGGCGAGGGGGTTTCCTTCGAGATAGTAGGTGAGAGTGTTGGTAAGGTTCAATGGCGCACTTGGGATATGCGAGATTACTGGTCTGATCACCCCGATTTTGAAGCAGCAGGTACCCAATTTTCAATCACTCATGAGATGATTCATGACCGTTTGAAGTTCCTTCCCGGAAACAGTGTAACTGGCAATCAGACNATCATGGTAAGGGCTATTGCGGGAGATAACGCTTCTACCAATTCGGTTGTACACCTTCATGTGATGGGGGATACTCCTATTGAGTCCAGCACAGATACAGGAGGACTCAATGGTACTGTTTTTGTTCTTGCCACACTAGTATTCATTCTAGCAGTTGGTTTGATAATGACTATGTTAATGCTTCAAGGAGTCATTTCGACTCCTAAGTTGGGACCTTTTGGAAACGATTCCGATGAATATGATGACGATTCAGAAGAGTCAGCAGTTGAAGTAAAAGCATCTGCAGGCAAAGAGAAGAGTTAGTGCGGTGAGAATGTTGGCACTCGCTGCCATTTTGATTTCCGGGTTGATTGCCGGCGTTGCTGCGATTTTGGTGACCGTTTCCATCGAGAGATGGGGTGGTTTGCATGGTGGGGTTCTAGCAACAGTTCCCTCAACCATTGTACCGGCAGCGGTGGGCATTTGGCTGGCGATAGGTAGCCAATCAGAATTTAGGGCTGCGATGGGAATAGTCCCTATAGGCCTAATTCTCAATGCTGGCTTTCTCTATCTTTGGAGAGTGGTGCCGCCACTCATCCCTGAGTGGCGCTTCGGATTCCGCTTGACTG
>NYYK01000068.1 GCA_002685895.1 Methanobacteriota archaeon | reverse complement strand
ACCAATCATTCCAAAATAATTCATATTCAAATGAAACTTTCCAGAATCAAACATTCCAAAACAACACAAACCTCAATCAAACAATAAATGAAGGGGATATTTTGAATGAAACAGTTGATGACAGTATAACTGACCCTATTGCTGAGGAGGAATCCCTTCTTGGGACCTCTTGGATACCACTAATCGTAGTTATTTTGATGGTATTATTATTATTTATTCAAGCTTTACAATTAGTTAAGAAACCAGTAATGCCATCAGGCCCCCCTGAGAGTTTGTTAGCTGAACAGAGNGTATTTGATGATGTAGATCATACATCCGAGGTAATTAATTCCGACGCAGATTTTGTAGCTCCCGAAGGTGCGAAAGAAGAATTAGTGGACGATAGCCACTTATTAGTTACAACAGAAGCAACATCTCCTCCGCTCGCTGTTGATAATCTAACCATATCTGATGGATTCGAATGGGTTGAATGGCCAGAAGGAAGCGGGCAGAATCATTTCCGAGCAGAAGGTAGCCAAGATGAATGGCAACAATGGCCAATTGAGTAACTTGTAATTCCATATATTAAGAACCAAAAATGGATGATGGCGCCCCGACCGGAATTTGAATCCGGGTCGAAGCCTCGACAGGGCTTCATGATAGGCCACTACACTATCGGGGCAACCGGTGAATGCGGTCCAAAGCCAACCTGTATTTAACGAGAACCCACCCGCAGGGGTTGAGAGACATGGCGCGAGACGGCGATTCAACCGATAGCGCGGAAGAAAAAGAAACGAAAAAAGGACCACCAAAAGGACCACCGGGCAGTTCTCCAAAAGGNCCACCTAGTGGCCCCCCAAGTGGTATGCCAATGGGAATGCCTATGGGTATGTTTCCAGGAATGAACCCACCAGGATCAACTCCCCCACAACGTTCCTCGCCACCCCCGCAAGTTGCTGATGCAGAAGCACCCCCTGCAGAGGGCGAAGATGAGTCAGAACCAGAAGTTGAAGAAACGTCATCTGATGANGAGATNGAATCCACAGAATTGCCCAATATTCAATCTGATGCGATGGGGGATATGATAGGCAAAGCAATCGCACAGACGCCGATGTCCGAAGTAGAAGCTCTTCGTTATGAAAATGAATCCCTGCGGGGTGCAGTTACTGGTGCTACGGGAATAATTGAAGAAATGGACACCCAGCCCATGCCCCCAATTGTTGGAGACGGTTTTATTGTCCCCGCACATGTAGTAGGTGACTTTGTCAGAATTGGTAGGCAACTTCAGCGAGAGGGGTTGTGTCATGCAACATCTGGCAATATTTCCATACTTTCACTTGATGAACCAAATCTTGTGCACATGACCCGACAAGGTTCTTCTTTGGGCCAACTTGATGAGAGGCACATTGTTTCAGGAAGGTTGGGAGAGCAAGCACCACTAGGTGCAGGCGATACATGGCGAATTCATACCATTCTGTTGGCTGTTGCTTCATTAGAACATAACGGCAGAGCAGCATGTGCTCACTTACCTGCGCCATATTCAACAGCAATGTCTCTCGAGCAAGATTTGTTTGTATTACGCCCAGTAGATAGTTCCGGTAAAGAGAGATTTGACTCTGTAGTCATAGTTGATTCAGATGATGTGACAGAAGATGATTTCTTACGCCAATTATCAGAAGGACTGCAACAATCGAATTGCAAGGCAATTGTTGTTAGGGGNGGTGGAATTTATGCAGTCGGCGCAGATTTCAACGAAGCTTGGGATAACGCTGCGGCAATAGAACACAGCATGAAGATATCATACTTAATTCGCTTAGCAGATATCGATAATTGAGCGGCATGTTCATTGAACGAAGCCATTGCAGAGTGGTTTGAGGGTCATGTCAGATCAACTCGTCATTGATGTAGTCGATAACGGCGGGCAGTGGACCCATCGCGAATGGCGTATGCTTCGTTATCTTGGTGTTGATACTCAAATAATATCCAATGAGACGCCACTTTCNGAGCTTAGACAATTAGATGGTCTCCTTCTTTCAGGTGGGGCTGCACGTGTAGGTTTGACTGGAGAACTNGGTAATTGCGCGGAGTTTCTAACTCTTGATATACCAATTCTTGGTATTTGTGCNGGTCATCAATTTATGGCTCGTCATTATGGTGGTGATTGTGGTGAATCAGAATCTCCAGAGTTTGGCGCCATGGAGATNACCCTTATCGATGGTGGGGGNGGGATGTTCACAGAAACCCCAGAAACCCAAGTTGTTTGGGAAAGTCACAATGATGAGGTAACGATTGTACCAGAGAATTTTCATATTACTGCAAGCAGCCCATCTTGTCGGGTTCAAGCGATGGAAAACGATGCAGGAACTCGTTTTGGCCTTCAATTTCACCCTGAAGTCAATGATTCTGAATATGGTGCTAAGATTATGGAAAATTTCGTAATNATCTGTAAAAACGCTTGTTCAGAATAATTANGCCCAAAGGGCGAGGTTGAAAAAGGGCGGGCAGGTCGCCCGCACACATGGAACGAGCCTACACCTTTCTTAAGGACCGAATGTTCACCTACAGGTGCATCAATATCAACTGCAAAGAGAATCACCGCATCCAGGGATGGACGCAGTGGATAAACTGTGAAGCATGTGGGGCACATGCCCTTCCCACAGAAGTTCTCTACCGTTGCCTAAAATGTGGCGCATTAGAAGCATTTAGTCAAGAAAAGAATGGCGTATCTTGCCGTAGTTGTGGATTTCGCATATTTATCAAACCACGTCGTTCAGGAACAGACCCTGAAAAAGGTGGCGAAGGCGCCTACAAGATGATTAAAGCAGATTGACAAAGGTCATCTATCGTCACACACTCTCACCTTTCGATGGTGGGGCGTAAGTTGGTGTCAAGTGGCACCCCGTTTGAGCGAGTGGCTGGTTATTCTAGAGCGATTAGAGTTGGTGATGTGGTCCATGTTGCGGGCACAACAGCAACCGATTCAGATGGTAATGTTCTTGCTAAAGGAAATCCAGTTGAACAATGCCGTATTATTTTTGGACGAATTGAGTTAGCATTAACAGAAGCAGGAGCCGCTTTATCTGATGTTGTACGGACAAGAACTTATGCAACCAGAGCAAAAGATTGCGATTCTATAATGGAGGTCCATGGCGAATTTTTTAAAGAAATTAGACCAGCAGCCACACTTGTTGTAGTCCATGAATTAGTTAATCCAGAGATGCTGCTTGAAGTTGAAGTTGAAGCATTGGTTCAATCATGAAATAGTAATCATTCCCCGTTGAGTTCAAAGACTGTGAGCCCAACACTGAGGTTAGCCCCATGCCGAGTTGGTTAGAAAAGCACGCCCCTCGCCGTTTTGATGAGCTTGCATTTCCTGAGCATATTCGTAATACTTTGACTACAGTTAGTCTTTCAGGAAGCCCCCCCCATCTTCTAATTACAGGCCCACCAGGTGTGGGCAAAACTGCAGCATGGCGCCTTGTTGCTAGACAAGTTCTTGGATTGGGATGGAAATCAACAACTCACATCATACAAGCTAGGGATTTAGCAGGTACGACTGGCGCAATGAAGACATTTGAGGAGTTTTTGCGACCAGCCGGTCTTAGATCTAAGGACACCCTCACAGGTCGCACCAGTCTTGATGCGTTTGATAGGAGCATGTGGGTCGTATCTGATGATGACCCACCACCCGCGGGCGTTGAATTAATTTCACCAGAAAAAGGCATCACTCCAGTAAGTCGTTTGATTATTATTGAGGATGCGGATCACTTAGGCCCCAAAAGACAACCCTATCTGAGAAGAATGATGGAGTCAGAGTCAACAACATCAAGATTCATTTTTACTGCTAGAGCACCTAGTAGAATAATGGACGCACTCCGTAGCAGGAGTAAACACATACGAATACCATCCACTGAATCAGATCGCCTAGAGGCGATTTTGAAACATATTTCAGCAAAGGAAGGAGTTGAATTAGCAGAAGGTATTCTTGGTGACATTAAATATGTAAGTGGTGGCAACTTGAGAAAGGCACTATTCATTCTTGAATTATTAGCAAAAACAGGACAAGTAAGCGACCGCGCATCAGTGCACAAATTAGTAGCAGCCTCAACTCTTCAAGGTGGTAGATTGATGGTTGAAATGGCGTTACGTGGACGTATTATTGAATGGCGCTGGGAAACGGTTTACGGCCGCCAAAAAAAGGTATTATCTGGAGCATTGGCGGAACTTGATAGGTTGATGGGTGATTTCGCATTGGACGCAGATGATATTGTTTCACAATTACACCAAGTCATCACATCAGGTAGATTGATGCTTTCTCCGATTTTACAAGATGAATTATTGACTAGACTTGCTGAATGCGATTCAAGACTGAGTCGTAGTTCATATCCACGAATACAGTTTGAGAGATTTCTCCATGAAGTTTCTGAAGCAGGTCTTCGACATGGTATGGTGATGCTTTGATTGCCACAACCGTCATCTAAGACTTGTTTGTCGAGTGGTTGGGCGCGTGGCCCAGCTGGATAAGGCGGCGGCCTCCTAAGCCGCAGATCGCGGGTTCAAATCCTGCCGCGTCCGCTTTTTTTACCAGACGTCTCTTAGAGACGTTCGGCGTGGAGTTTATGATGCGACTACTTGTGGCGTGACCAATGGATGCATGGGATGTAGTAGTTGTAGGCGGCACGGTTGCCGGATTACGAGCAGCAATTTCCGCTCATGATTCTGGTGCAGAAGTGATAATCCTAGAGGAAGGAGCAATTGGCTCAGGCGGCGCATCAACTACTGTTGAAGGCTTAGCAGTATCAAGTAATGAAGAAAGCAACAATTCACACGCAACAGACACTCTTGCAACAGGCGCTGGGATTTGTGATGAATCAACAGTAAGGGAGAGAACAGGCGCCGCTTTCAATCATCTTGCCGAAATGGAAAGGTGGGGTTTGGTTCTTCGTCGTGCTTCTAGTGGGGCACCCCACCTAATATCTGGCCCAGGTCATAATTTTGCTAGAGTAGCCACTACTGGGGACACTACTGGCCGAGAAATTTATTCCATTCTTCAAGAGCAATGCATGAAGCGTTCCATCATGAGGCGTGGAGATACACAGGCACTATCACTTGTCAAGGAAAACAACTCAGTAGCAGGACTTGTAACATTAGATGTCCAACGAGGCGAGTTGGTGGCGATCCAAGCGAAATCAATCATTCTTGCAACTGATGGCTTTGAATCAGCGTGGAATGGAGGTAGCGGGGGCACTGGGGTGTGGTTGGCACAAGATGCAGGCGTTGAACTAACAAACATGGAGTTCACCGCATGGAACCCGCTTTGTATGGATGCGCACGGCCTACAGTTTCCATTTGCAATTCTAAATGATGGGGCATCAGTACGCTCTGCTTCAGGTGACGCTGTTTCTTTTGCATCTGAAGGTGGTATGTTTTCAGCGTCCCAATCTTTGATATCATTAGGTGAACAATGTGTATTAGATGCCCGCGTGTTAACTAGGGGCTCACCAGCATGGTATGGAGATACTTCTGAAAGAGTATCGTCACGTCTTGGTGGACAAATGAATGAAACAGTAATTCCAATTTCACCTCGTGCCTCAACTACATTGGGAGGCGTTCCTTGTGATACAACAGGTTCAGTGCCCGGTATTTCGGGATTGTATGCCGCTGGTGATTGTGCTTGCAGCGGATTTCACGGGGCAGATATGGCAGTGGGTAACCGATTGCTTGAATCTCTTGATGGTGGTTCTAATGCAGGAGAGAGTGCAGCCGAGCACGCAAGCGATGCCGAATTTTTCGGTTTAGATTCAATGGAGTCATCCTTGATGGATGTCGCAATTAAGTATGCAAATTTGTTAGATGGGAATGATTCAGGACAGACCCGTGGTCAAATTGAAAATAAATTGAATACAATAATGGGTGAATCAATGGGAACCACCCGCAACACAGCAAACCTATCATCAGCATCCACCCAATTATCTGAATTATCAACTACTTCAATTTCTCTCTCAGATGAAAACCCAGTGATGAATACTGAATTAGTTGAAGTATTCCGCTTAGAGGGATTAGTTAGAGTTGCACATAGTGCTGTTGCGGCAGCAGCGTCTCGAAAAGAGTCATGTGGTAGTCACAATCTAAATAATGAGTAAAAACCATCATTTTAATTTAATTCATTATTTAATTTATAATTACTTTTATTTCTAATGCCTGTTTGTTAATGGCATGGCTCGTAATAATAAGGTGGTTATGCCATTGTTGCTGACATTGATAATGCTGTTTTCAATTGGACTTATACCAAGTGAAGATTGGAATAAAAAAATGGATGAAGAATCAGAAATCAATCAAAATAAGATATGGA
>NYYK01000067.1 GCA_002685895.1 Methanobacteriota archaeon | reverse complement strand
ATTCACTGTCATTCTGAATCTCTATTTCATTACCATTAATTTGTGTCTCCCAAATACAACCTCTATCAGTAAGACTTCTTATCGGATAAACAGTAATGTGTTCTTGTGTTATTTCAACAACACCATTCTTGAACGGTATCCGGGATACTTTGTAATCGTCTTGGACAAACTTCACAGGTTTATCTTGTTCAACCGTTGATGACGAATACACAGGAAGAAATGTGATTAGATCCTCTTTGAGGTCACCGTAACGAACCAAAGCCTCAAGGCCATTGTCTCTATCAGGATCAGAAAGACTATCTACATATCTCAAAACCCACTTTCTAATAGACCTCAAGGTATGGGGTCTAACAACTCCTTCATCAATCTGTATCAAATTTCCTTCAATAGTCCGTTTAGAAGACTCACGAAAAGTACCAAATCCATTTTCTTCCAGAAATTGATACATGAACAATCTGTTGATTCTCCAAGTAGTACCTTTGGTTGTTTGATTACACTCCCAAAATACCCTCATTGTTCTACCCCAACCTCATAGTCAGACAACCTTCCTCTAACACTTATGTCGATTCCATAAACATTGGGGTCATCATCACTAGTGAATATGACTTCAAGATTCCCAAATGGTTTTCCTTGAAGAATATTTCCACAATCTGCTATCCGAATGTCTGGTGAAATATTGTCGTGTTTCATAAGCCAACGAATTCGATTCCATAAGTCAAAAACCTTTAACCGATCCACTTTGAATTCGTCAGTCGGTGAACTGTCAACTGCAAACTGCATCATGTCTTCAATGTCCATCTTCTTTATGTCCATATACTTTTTTAATTTGTACTCTTTCGATATCTGACTAGGGGATTTGTTTTTCCTCACCTTACTCATTGTCCACCTCTCCGATCCAATACCCAGCACCGAAGAGGTCAAGTTCAATAGCAAATTTCTTGTAAAACTTCTCCCATGCTTCATCTTCGTCTTTGGCTTGTACTTTTCTACCATCCAGATACTCGCCATCTTCTCTACGACCATCGAAATCGATATAAATCCTAAAAGTTTTCATTTTCGACCCCCTTATCTACATAACGGTCATACTGGTCTTTGATTGAGGCCTCTTTAACCAAGTCATTAATCTTCTCTATTTCATCTTCCCAATCACTTCCATACGATTCTTTGTAGAAATCAAATATGTCACCAAGGTCATACATTTTTATGTCTTCATCTGGAAACTCATCTTGTAAACGCCAAAGTCTTGAACCCGAACTCAAGTGTTCTGCTATTTCTTCAGTGAGGTACACAACAGAACACCCAACAAGGCCAGCCATTGTTTCACCATCATCGAATACAACATACCAAGTACTATCTTTTTCCATTACATCTTTACTGCTTACATCTTCATTCATTACATCTATTTCTCCATAAAAAAACGAGGAGCCATCTGTAAGGTTTCACTCCACCTCCAGACAACTCCCCAATACGATTAATACAACTAATACACAGACCTTCTAACTGAGGACTTTATTTCTCACTAGGTTAGTTTGAAAAAATATGTTTGGATCAGACTTGTAACCACGAATACCGATATCGACTCCTATCAGGGGAGAATCCAATTCAGGGTTCTCATCCCATTCAGGTACAACAATATCCATTTCTGTGGCTGTTAAGTTCTTTATCCAAGATCGACCGTTTATCACAACTAAACCGGTCTGGTTTTCAATCACACTAGTAAATAGTGAATACAAATCCTCAATAAGGTCTCTCTCCTCACATAAGTCTTGTCTCACCATAAGTGAGTTCAAGCAGCCATCTCTTTGAAAAGATCCTCATGATCCTCAGATACATCGGACGACTCTGAATTGGAGTTGGTAACTAATGAACTCTGTTCATAAGTTTTGTCACCATTCTCCACATCAAAAGTACCAACATCTTCTAGAATCTCTGTCTTATCGACAGGATCAGTCTGTGAGTGATGGAATACTTGTATGAACTTGTCGTAATCTCTTTCCGATAAAACCTCATCAGTCTCGGTATCGAGTATCTGTTGTCTCATCTTCAGTTTTAGACTTGTAGACTTCTGTCCATGTTTGACCTGACGGTCACGAATATTCCAACTGTTATAACTATCCCACTGTTTGTGAGATAGGATTTCATCATTGAAACCCATTTTTACTAGCTGGGGTTTGATCCCCTTAAAGGTTGTTTCTTTCATATAGTCTCCTATTCAAAAGCTAATTGAGTCGGAACCCATTCCCGACCCTTCATCAAATGATGGTAACCATTCCATCATTCTTACCTATCAGTTTATAGATGACTCTCCTTCGTCTATACAGTTGAATCGGAGTCACTCCTATTCACACGAACAGGAATCTATAAACACAAAAACCACCCGAAGGTGGCTTACCTAGATAAAGTTGTTAGTCATGACTAAACAGCTTTATCAGTCTCCTTTTGTTTTCTCTCGAACTCCCTTTCTTCTTCCTCCTGTTCTTCTGACCACTCGATTTGTAGTTCCACACTGGAATACATCATTGGATAGTCAGATTCGATTTCAGATAATTCATCACGGTTATGTGGAACACTTCTTGAATCTATATAACCTATATCTGACTCCCATCTACCTAGAAAGTCCATACCTGGTTCCAGAAACTCTCCACAAATATGAAATCCATGTTCCGAAGTCATATATTCAAAAAGTTCTGTCGGTGGACACCAAGCTGTCAAAAAGAAAACAGTTAGGTTATTACTCCCATCCCATTCCACTTCTTGACCGTCACAACCGAAGTCCCATTTGGTTCCCCAATTAATAACATTCCAATCCCACCAACTACCTTTTCTGATAGTTCCTTCATTTCTCAGTATCTCTGCTTTCTTAACAGGATCCTTTTCAAAACTAGCAGAAATCTCAGGATAGGCTTCTGGAACAGGAGTAGTTGTGAAATCAGGTTGAGGTCGAAATGTGTTTGCTACTTCTTCCTTATTAAAGGCCTCTACAAACTTCTCAATCATCTTTGGAGCATCATGGCTGATCTCGATATAGTTCTCACACCAGTTCGGCATTAGATAACCTCCTGACCGTAAATGATGTCTTTCAACTCAGTATCCTTTACAGTTTCGGGTAGTTGTATCTGTTCATTACCAACCTCGACATCATCTAACTCAAAGTAACCAACTTCAGCAACATCTGGGCTGTACCTAAAGGCAGTTATTACACCCATCTGAAAGAGTTCTTCACCGTTAGTAACTTGACCATCATCAATTTCTATTTCATCTCTACTAACAGTAGTAGACAAAGTCATATCTTTAATATGGCCACAAACAGTTACCTCACATACGACTTGACCTTCATTAACTAGATAGTCATAAAACTCTTGTAGGCTTTTGTTGAAATAACGATCCAGAATCATCTGGAACTCTTTCTCAACTATCCTCTTTCCAAAAGCAAAGGAAGCTAAAAAATCATGAGTACTATTGAATTCTTCTAAAATCTGATTCAAATANCTGTANGACCCTTNATCTAACTTCACTAACTGACCCGTTGAAACACCAGGNCTTACTTCTTCAACTTTCATTCAAATACTTCTCCTTGTTTTAGATGAGAACCATTTCTCATCCTTACTTNCTAGCTTAAAGGAATGTCCAGTTCGTCTATACAGATTAATTGGAGTCACTCCGATATACACTAAACATCATCTAGTCATAGAAAAACCTCCGTAGTCATGTAGTCACTCCTCATAAAGTTTCATCACTAGAGAACATCATCACCTCCGTGACATTCCTGTATTTCTTCATCATCTAGGTAATACATATCAGGTTCACCCCACCAGAAATTTCCATCAAGAACATCACAGTCACTGTCATGTGAATATTTCATATAGTGCGTATCAGTGGATTTGTGTCTGACAAGTAACAAGGGATCACGGTGTCTGTTGCCAGCATCATATTTCCATTCAGCTACTTTCTTCAGATCAAAATCCAAAAACCAAATCAGTTTTGGTGGATGAAAGATAGTTTGAAAAATAGTTTCTTTACTCATCACCATGTACCTCGTNGTCGGACTTACTCCTTCCCATCGACAACATATACTCATTGACATCTTCTTCACTATCACCAAGTAAGTAACAACATTCTCTATGTGTGGGATAGTGTCCTTCAAATTTAAGATAGTCTTGAAGATCAGAAGGGGAGACATTGTTTCCATCACACTTGGCCAAGTACTCCTTTAGAAGATCATCAATCTCATCATCATCACCTTGTTCCACCCAACCGTCAGCTCTCCAACTACTCATGTCCTGATGACAAGACTCACAAACGGTAAGTTCTTCACCAGTACTTTCTTTTTCCCAAATATAGATACAGATATTCTTGTGTAGTATTTGGTCACAATCTGGAGAGTCACACACTGTGGAGTATTGGGGATCGTATTTGTCAAAAACAAAGCTTGACCACACTTCATTTACAAAATCGTGAATAGGTTGATTTCTGATAGCAAACCCATACTGTTTATCATTGTGTTCAAAGAATATTGAGTTCATTTCACAACACGGAACATGAAACCCTGCATCTTCCAAGACTTTAGCAATTTCATTCCTCAAATCTAAATTGTGTGTGAAATAATCTTCGTTATTNTTTAACTTGTTGTTCCAATGATTTCTCATTAAGTCGTAGTGACTTACTTCTTTACTCATCTTCTTCCTCCTCATCTTCAATCCGCCACCCAGCACCAAAATGTTCTAAGTTCCCCCAGTTCCCATTGAACTTCTTGTATGCATCATCTTCGTCTGTGGCTAATACTTTTCTACCATCCAACATTTCACCATCTTCTCTACGACCATCGAAATCGACATGAAGCGTAAAAGTTCTCATTACTCCTTCTTTACTCATACAAATACTTCTCCTTATTTAAGACGAGATACATTTCCCATCTCTCATTTAATAGGCTAAAGGAATGTCCGATTCGTCTATACAGATGAATTGGAGTCACTCCCATTTACACGAACTACACTCTATAAACACAAAAACCACCCGAAGGTGGTCTGTCTAGATAATGTAGATACTCAGGCTAAGCAGCTTTATCGGCGTCCTGTAAATACTTCTCAAATCCTGTTGTTATATCTTCTCCTTTCTTACCCCAACGATGTGAAATCATCCCGTGTATCTTCATTACTTCCATCAAATCTACAGTCTCAGGTAGGTCTGGGTTTACTGGAGTAGAGTCATTGAAATTGATTTTTGTAGAAAGTCTTTTAACCTCTCCAGGAGAATAATCTCTGTGAAGATAATGATTACGACCCTCTATACAGTCATGGCCTGGACGATCTGTTTTATCATCTTCTGGATAAGGTTCTCCTTTCTGACGAAACAACTGCCATCCAAGTACATCTTTCAATCGAAAAGGTGTTTGTTTACGCATGATAGTTCTGGCATCTTTTCTTACTGAACTCATATCTGGTCTAACAGGTATTCTCCTTCCACTATCAATCATTATTAAGTATTCCAATAGGCCATTTAGATATCTTCTAGATTCACGATCTCGTAGTTCTTCCTCTAGTTCATAAAATACACAACTGTCTTCACTTCTTTTCCAAGTTTCAATCTTTAGATACCCGTCAACGACTTCAAAACCAGTTAGAGAATATGTTTTCTCTAAGTTTTCGGTCTTATATGTGAAATAGAGTTTTTCACTGTATTCAAAACCATAATGCCAAACCTCATAAAATTCAGAAAAGTCTGTTAATCCTTTCCATGTTTTTATCTTGTGAGACGGGAGACTTTCGTTTATCTCCTTTAACTCTTTTTCAGAAAATCCTGGAATAACACCTTTGACATAGGTATGCCGTACACAACCCTCTAGTTCATGGTTGTTGTTATACCCTTCCCATAGACAAATCGGCATTTCAACACCTTCTTTTGATTTAATAACAATCATTCTTTCACCTCATCATCTTCATCATCGTAATAACTAAACATTTCTCTTATCTCTTCCACCTCTTCTGGCGTGTGATGACCTGACCCGTTTTTCGGATAGTCAGGATGTTTTGGATTTTCATTCATCATTTCGTAATAGCCACAGGTCTGGTTAAAACAAAAAGTATGTTCACATTCTGCCTCGTATTCAGTGGAGGTCATCCAAACTGTTTCACCACCACATTCAGGACAGGTTGTGTTATCAGTAGAACCACCCATTAAGCCACCTCTTCAACAACATCGGTCATTACAGGTGTTTGAACCTTTGACTGACTCTGGAAGGGGATTACTTCAGATGAGTATTGAATATAGAGTTTTGATTCATTTACAGGGTTGTAGAGTGTTTTCTGGTAACTCTTTGTCTGACGATTTAACAATCGTGTACTTGTTGTACTAGGACACCAGATACCGACAGACCCATACTGTCTACCTACTTTTGTCGCAGAGACATAATTCTTATCAGTCTCTTTAGTTAGATAGTCTCTAGCTTCATCAATTGAACTGAACTGCTTAACAACTTTACTTCTCTTACCAACTTTCTTCATTACAGAATACATATAACTTCACTTACCTCATATTGAGATGAGAACAATTTCTCACCTTTCACTTAATAGCATACAGAGATTACATCTTCGTCTATACAGACCAATTGGAGTTACTCCGATACACACGAAACTAACTAAACTCGACATAAAACTCGACACCATATCTAGCAGCATGACAGGTTTTGAGGTTCGTCTATACGGTATAAATGGAGTTACTCCGATACACACGAAACCCATAAAAAACTAAGTACTCATTTATTGTCGGGTCAGTACAAGTCAACAGTCTGTCGAAAATCAGCTCTTAGACCTCCTGGGAGTCGGCTCACGGAACGATTGGGAAGTAGTAGGGGTCTAACCCATCCTCTACAAAATCTGAACTCAGTCTCGATACACATTTCGATACCATATCTGTTAGCATGACAGTATTACCGGTTCGTATATAGAGGTATAATGGAGTCACTCCGATATACACGGACTGATGACTATTTGACTACGGTAGTCAGATAGTCAGGAGAAGGTGAGATGAGTGACCTACAACCTGTATTGAAACTTAGTCGTTCAAAGGCGATTCAACCTAGAACCAAAGAACGAACAAAATACAAACTGAAATTAGACAGTAAAACCGGAAAACTCGATTCGATCCCTATCGGGACAGAACTAGAAGTAATGACTTATACAGACCCTAGATGGTCGTATGGTGGATCTGGTCGTTCGGGAAGGATTAGTAAGACACAAGTACCTATCTCAAGACCCATACAGAATTACAGGTGGTGGTTTCGATATTTAAAACTGGCCCTTGAGTTGGAGGAACTTGAATACACATTTGTAGAAAGGAAGAAAGTACTTATCAAAAAGAAAGGTAAGTCTGGTTATGAATATAGAGAAGTCAAAGAGAAGGTTGTTGTAAATCGAAAAAGATATGTAGGTTGGGATTTGGATGATGTTCTTAGTCTGTCATTTGATAAGTGGTGGTCTACACATCAGGATCTTTTCATTGAAAGACCAAATCAGGCTACAGAAATCACCACTGTTGATGATGTTGTGTTTGATGACCACACCAGGTACTTCAGTGTTGATACCAGAATGGGTGTAAATGCCTCTCTGTCATCTATTCGGGAAATGTTATCTGGGACACATAGTAAAAGGATTCAGAAGAGAACAGCCCAATGGATTATTACTGGAACTATGAGACAGGAAAAACTATTCAACTGTTACAACTGTCTGGTGATGTGGCTTCAGGGGGGTGATAACGAATCTATTTTAAAAAGTGGTATGTTCAGGTCGAGTAGGGGGTCAAAAGTAGAATGGTTAGAAGATATCGGAAGGGGTGATGTTCGTAAGAGAAAGGAGGTTTATGTGAGTAGACCATCAGCACAGAACTTGAACAAGATGAGAGATATGTTGATACCAGCTCGTAGATTGATACTGACTGTATGTGATGGGTATTTCTCTAAACATCCCAAAGATAAGGAGTACTTTAGGGGGTAGAATTAAGGTCAGTTGAACTTCCCAATTCCCGGTAGTATTACGTGGATAGGACCATTGGAAGTTCTGGAGTATTACAACCATGAAACCAAAACGATCACTCTCTGTTGTCGGTCTCTGTCTTTTCTGTAAAGAGTTAGTAGATGATCGTTCAGTGTTTCGAGTTGCAGTTCAATGCGGTGTGGATCCAAGTGTGGTGAAAAGACATTATGGTCGGCATATAACGTCCGCACATTACAAAGATGTTCTTATAAAAACATCTGCAAAAGAGTTACTTTAGGCAATCGACTTTCTCGTCGGAAAAATATCCTGCGGAATTTTCTGCTGACTTTTTGTTTGAGATTCCGAATCTGTGGAGAATAGAAGTCCATCTCTCTATACCTCACATGATCTGATTGGTATCGTATTATTGGATCTAGTTCTAGGACTGTTTGTTCCTAGATTAGGTTAAATCTGAACGAGTTTCGGTTCTTATTGAAACCCTAATCCTTTAGGGGTATCTTTGATTCACTATTTTGAATTCGGGATGTTCTCTCCAATGAATTCAGCAACTGAACTGATTGATTGGTACTGGTCGGGTTTCTATTCAATATGGTCGAAGATACATCGGCTATGACTTGAAGAGGTATTGAAACTCATTCAATGTCAGGTGTCTGATTATCTCTTGACCTAGATCAATTACCTGAGAAACCCCAGAGGTCTATAGTGGGATTTACTCTCTGTAATAACCGAGACCCTCTAGTGGGGTAATCAATAAGGTATCGACTCACTTTCTCACACCACCACGGGATTGACGATGTAGGATTTAACTCTAACGTAAGTAATTGTTACGTGATCAGTTTCACCTGTAAAGTGTGATAGGGAATCACATAGACACTAGTTCTGACAACGGGAGAATCAGTTATGGGTATTGGTGGACAATTCAGTATGACGATGGCCATTGTTTCACTTATTTTTCTAC
>NYYK01000066.1 GCA_002685895.1 Methanobacteriota archaeon | reverse complement strand
GGTTTGAACAATAAATAGGTCTTAACTTCCAATTTATTTGCTCGAAGAGTGTCTACAGCACGGTGCCACTGTTTTGTTGAAAATCCCTTGTTACAATGAAATTTCAATACTTCATTATCGTATGCCTCAAGGCCAATTGCCACCACACAACCTGGATGTCTTTCAGCCACCCATGCCATCTTTTCGGGAGTGCACATTTCTGCTCTAGCCTCGACTATCAAACGAAGGCCTCGCTCATGTGTTTCACGAAGAATAGCCTCCTGCCATTCAGGAGGATTCTCTCGATCTTCAAAGAAAGTTCCGGAGGTGTATATTTTGATTACTTCTGAGCCTTCAAAATCATTTGTCTGCTGCTTGGCATCTTCCCACTGAGCCATCAGATTATCATATGTTACATCATCTCTTACATCATTGAAGTAACCACAAAAGGTGCATCCAGATTTCCACCACCAAACACATCCGCGGGTTCGGAAAATAACTGTGGTCGCCTGACAGTGTGAACCATCAGGAAGTCGCTCCGGCGTGGTGTAGACCACAGCGGGCTCCTTGGCATCCCAAGATTCTCGCTTACGAATGGAGCCAGGTGTATTTTCAGGAGCCTTCACCAAGTGGTGTATTTTGATAGGTGAATTATCACTTGGAATTACTCCAAAAGAACAAGAATCACTACCTTCAACCATGCGCTTCGATTCAACCGGTCAGCCTTTTACAAATGAACCCTCGGATTTTGTTAATCAGGCATTTACAATATTTTGTTCAATTTCTATTCGCTTATTACTTATTTTTGTATCATTAAATCTAGGTGTTCGGTTATAGGCTGAAAGGGTCTCGCGTAAAGCATGCAAGCACTCATGAATAAATTGCCGTCACCTTATGTTGATGGATTATCTGAGGATGAGAAGAACTCCTGGAAAGGCTGGTATTTCTTCGACTGGGCCAACCAAGCATACGCACTTACGGTGATGACTGTCATTGCTCCAGCACTTATGGCCAGTTTGTACAACAAAGCCACTGGAACACAGACTGGTGACTCGTTCTATGCAACCGTTCTCACTCTTTCGATGTTGTTTGTTATCGTGACGGCACCTGCATTGGGAGTCATTGCAGATCGCATGCCAATCAAGAAAAAGTTGCTAAAATGGTATACTGTTGTGGGTATCGCATTCACCGCATTGATGGGGGCAGCGCCCTACTTTGGCTCAGATGGATACATGATTCTCGCCATGATGTTCACCATCGGTACAATTGGATTCACTGGTGGTAATGTCATCTATTACTCGTTCATGCCTTACTTGGGCAAGAGAGAANATCAGGACAAAGTCTCAACTTGGGGATACATGTATGGATTCATGGGTGGTTCAATACTGCTCATTTTCCACCTCATCATATTGTTGGGTGAATTTTGGGATACAAACTTCACAATTGCTGTGGTCTTTGTGACCTCTGCACTATGGTGGTGGGGATTCGGGGCATTGATGTTCAAATGGACACCTGAACCAGAAATCGTCTCTGATTTAGACTGGGAAAATCTAGGTAAAAACAACTTTTCTCGATTTATAGGGGCAGCAACGATTGCTTATGGTCAGGTTTGGAAAACTGCCATTGAGATTCGAAAATTCAAGGTCCTTGCATTCTTCTTGATTGCCTATCTGTTATTCTATGATGGTGTGAACACAATCGCCGCTATGGCAAGTGCATTTGGAGAATCCGTATTGAGGCTGAATCCAAGTATGAATGTCATGTTGTTGTTGACCGTCAACATTGTCGCCATTCCAATGACATTCGTTTTCGGTAAATTAGCTGAAAAGAAGGGTACAAAATTTGCATTGATGTTGGCGCTTCTCATCTATTGTGCAGTCGCAGTTGCTGCAGCCGGTTTTGCACCTCTGGAATTAGAGGGAGAAAAGCACGCTGAACGCTACGATTTCCAATTTGAGTGGAATGAAGAAACGGAACTGTATGAAATGACCACACTCTATAATCGAGGATATGAAGGCTGGATTGCCGAAGATTCCGAAGGTGATGCTGCATTCCGTGATGCTTTCCAAAACCACTTCCCTGTAACTGATTATTCAGTAGAAGATGCAGGAGAAAGTACGCTAGGTACTGGATTGATTGTTTGTTTATTCATCTTGGTCCTAGTCGTCCTACTAGGTGGTGGCCTCATGTGGTTACAAGAGAAAAACTTGGGTTGGATGGGTATCTTTGCGGCATTCCTTCTCGTTGGTGTTGGCATCTTTGGGGCCTCGTTCCTTGCGGGTCAAGCCACCGAAGATGTGGAAGATGTTAAGNNGATTTCAGAAACGAAAGCGGAGGCACTAGTTGCTGCTTTTGATGATGTAGATAATCATCGATTCTCCATCATCATCGTTGGTGGTTCAGAAAATTCGACCATTGCGGGCGCTTCGGAAGTTGGAAACACGCACCCTACAATTGTCGACCAAGGAGGGCCTGTTGATGGGTGGGCCTCGACCATGCGCAGTATGGTATGGGCNCCTCTTGGTATCAGCGTCTCACTACAATGGATTATCCTCGGACTGTTTGTTGGTTGTGCAATGGGTTCAGCAGGCGCCCAAGCTCGTTCGATGTTCTCACAATTAACTCCAAAGACTCGCACATCGGAATTCTTCGGATTCTTCGGATTCCTCGGTAAATCTGCTGCTATGATAGGTACCGCCCTCTACGCAATTGCTAGTACAACATTCGACAGCCGAGTGGCATTGTTGTCAATCACAGTAGTAATTCTAGCCGGAACCTTTGTCGCTAGCAGAGTAGATCTTGACGAAGGTATACGCGTAGCGCAAGAAGAGGATGCTCGCAATAGTGGAGAATTAGTTTCTGAAGAAGTGATTGAATGACGGAACCATTAGGTGGATTCCGCTGGATTCATCGCGTACTCTCCATACTTATCACACCCCTTGGATTCATTATTTGGGGCCTTGCAGCAGTACCAGCCATCTTGCTGTATTGGAAAGTTGGTGATGTAACCGTAACATGGGCTGTTTGGCAACGTGCTCTTGCGCTNGGAGCAACTCTTGGAATTGGTATGATGCTTTGGTGCTTCACTGATTTACTGATAATTGGAATTCTCGGTCGAATTATTCGCCCTCGGCTTGAAGAAATTAAGGCCCCAACTGAAAGTTGGTTGACAATTCATTGGGGCTTTCTCTCCCTATTTCACCGACTTGCATTACCTGCGTTGAAATGGATGGTCCCCTCATTTATTGGGAACGCTTACTATCGAATGATGGGTTGTAAAATTGGTAAAGATGCATACCTCAATTCACCATTAATCAATGACTGTTTCATGGTGGAAATAGGGTCACGAACAGTAATTGGTGGAAATGCTGTCATCAACGGACATCTATTTGAGAAAGATGGAATTCATCTTGCCAAGATTCGGATTGGTGATGATGTAGTCGTTGGAACTGCCGCACAAATTAATCCTGGCTGCATAATTGGAGATGGCGCTGTAATAGCAAGCAAAGCTGTTCTGCCAAAATTCACTGAAATTCCCGCCAAAGAAATATGGGGTGGAATTCCTGCAAAATGTATTCGACTAGCAGATGGAACAAAACCCGAATAATCATTCAAAGAAAGACCACTATGCAGGTCATTCTTCTTCGGCAACTTCTACTGCGGCCTCAACTTCTGCTGCAGCATCTTCAGCTGCCGCATCCTCGGCTGCTTCTTCAGAACGTGCATCCATCGCTTCTTGCAATTTCTCGTTGATTGCCCGCTGCATATGTTGACTCTTACGCTCTGCGTCAACTGCGGCCTCAATCATCTCGTAACGATGCTTGATTGCAGTATTGAGATCTTCAAAGACTCTCATGTGGTCGACATACCAATCGTCACGNGCCTTCAATTCGGCAACTGCCAAGCGCAAATCATTATCCAACTCTTCAGCAATCTCAAAAACTCTAGTTAGACGTTCTTTTTCACGAGTGAATTTCTCTTCCATCTTCTCAAGTTCTGGCTCAAGATGGTCAACCTGCTTACCTCGCTTTGCACCGGACAACTCAAGGTCTCGGATGCGGTGGTCCTTCTCTCCAAGTAATTGTTCGAGACCTTCTCGCTCAATCTCCTTGTCAATTACCTCTTTTTCAAGAACTTCAATCTCCGCTTTGAGTTGCACAATTTCCTTTTCTGCCTGTTCAAAAGCGCTGAATACCTTAGTCACACGCTCGATTTGCTGAGAAAGTTCTTCCTCTAACTGACGAACACGGACTTCAGGCGTTATTGTACCTTCATCGTCTCCTGACATGTTGACCACTTGACTTGGCCACTCGCTTGTCCTTGATATAGCCGCCGCCCCATAGGGGCGGCTTGCACAGGAGATTTACAACTAATGAAAATAGGTGAGTTTTGAATAATTTGAGAAGTTCATACTCAAATATCAGCCATCGCTGCTAGAACCGCAACAACACATTGTGTCAATGATTTCACTGTCGGGATGTGAAGTTTCTCATTTGGGCCATGAGCATTGTTTCCTGGGCCAGCNCAACCAGTAACGAGGAAGCGCGCATTCGGATANGATTCCTGCATCATNGCAAGGAATGGNATTGTACCTCCTTCNTAAAATGGCATNGAGCCTTTNCCNAANGCTTTGNAACTTGAAAAATCAACNGCTTCNGCNATNATGGNTGGCATTTGNGGTGCGGCAAATCCATTCGCTGCNGCATCCAATTCAAAGGTAACNTTGGCACCNAAAGGTGGNTTNTCCTCAAGCAATTTCTTCAATTTTTCTGAGGCNGGTTCTGACTCAANNCCNGGGGGTATCCTNACACTGACTTTCAGTGATGTATGAGANCTCAACACATTTCCTGCATTAGCAATAGAAGGAAGACCATCGGCACCCGTGATAGAAAGTGTGGGTTTCCAATTCTGTGCTAATAGTGCTTCAACGAGATTAGCATGCTGTGGTTGGACTCCCTCCAAGAAGGGAAAATCAGTAACAAGTGCCTCCCCCAATACATCTACTATTTCACCAGCATCAGAATACAACTGCTTTGATAAATCAATATGCAACCATTCTGGTATAATTTCACCAGTTTCGTCATCTTCAAGCCGTGATAGCAGATTTCTAGCAATCCTAAATGATGAGGGAATAACGCCGCTGGCCATTCCGGAATGAACTCCTTCTGAGGTAACCGCAACCGTCAGTGTACCACCTACAAGCCCCCGCAAACTCTCAGTAATCCAAAGTCTCTCGTAATCTCCAAGGCCTGAATCAAGAACTATGACAAGGTCAGGTGTGCCAAGTTGCTCTTTCAACAGAGTAAGATAAGCGGGTAAATCGGGTGAACCACTCTCTTCACTCGTCTCCATTAAAAATCGACAGCGTGGATGAGCAATCCCCTGCTCTTGAAGTGCCATCAATGAGATGATACCACAATATCCCCCATAGCCATCATCGACAGAACCTCGGCCAAACAGCCACGGATCTTCACGTACAGGTAACCATGGGCCTTTTCCCTCTGACCAGCCAGTAAATTCAGGTTGTTTATCAAGGTGAGAATAAAACAAAACTTCACCAGGAATTGTTCCCTCCACATCGAGTAATAGAAGGGGGGTTCTGCCTTCTAAAGAGTGTACTGATACGCTAAGTCCTTTGATTTGAACCGTTTCTAGCCAGCCAATAAAAAGGTCAATCGTTGCATCAAGATGACCGTTCTCTGACCAGTTGGAATCAAAGGCTGGTGAAAGAGCTGGAATCTCAATGAATTCACACAAACTTGGCAATGCTGAATCTTCCCACATCCGTTCGGAAAATTCTGAAAGGTGCTCCCAATCAATTGCATCGGTTGCGGCCATAAATTAGGCGAGAGTGTTTTAACAAATAAGGGAATTGTTGATGTGTTGAATTATTTTCGCGCAGCCATGCACATTAGTGGCAAGATTATGATACCTCTCGGAGTTTTCGTGTTGATAATTGGGGGAGTGATGATGTATTGGGGAACCACATCGGGTGGTTCCAAGTTTGATGATGCTAAAATATACGAGGGCAGTGACGGTGAAATAGAATTAACTGGATATTCAGAAGATGCCTATTTGGTAGTTGTAATGAGAGGGGAATACGCAGATGGCAAAGACTCAGTAGGTGAGAATGGAACTGCTGAACTTACTGAGGAAGATTGTGAACTAGTTAGTAATTTCACACTGAATAACTCAGAAGGTGTGAATTTCTTTGAACCAGCGTGCGAAAATTCTGATGACAGCACTGCTGATGATGGTGCAATACATATTGGATATTTATGTAAAGAGGGATGTCCTGATGGAACATTTACTTGGACCACTAACAACAATACCATTGAAATTTGGGATGGAGAAATAATATTGGAGGGAATTGGCTTGCTTGCCCTTGCTTTGGTAGGAGGGCCATCTGCCTGTTGCTGCGGTGGATTTATTGCAATTCTTGGTCTAATTTTAGGATTTACATTGGGTAAAAAACCACCTGTTTCAGGATACCAAGCGCCGGGAGTAATGCCACAACAACAAGGAACTGTACATTCAATAAATAATCAGCCAGGCACATTCTGAAAAACGTAATACTTAGCAGATGTTCAATTATCTGCCGCACCCAATGCAATTCCTTCAGGGGCGCAAAGACGAACATTTCCTCGATAGAATGGACAAGTTTTGCAAGCATCAGCCTTTGAACCAGTTAATCTTGGGAAACATGATTCGTCATCTCTCGCTTCTACTTCGACAAGGGCAAGTGAATGGAGAAGCTCATCAAATTCAGCGGCTATCTCTTCAAATTCTTTTTCAGTCCAAGAGATTAAACGACCAGTTGCAGCGACAAGAATTGCTGGGCGTTCTACTTCCCTAACAGGTAGACCTTGTGCCCCACGCATTGCTTCCTGTCTGACTAAACATAGATGGTAGAGGTACAACTGCATCTTGTAATGACTTAATAGTTCAATTTCTGCATAGGTTCTATCAGTTTCATCATCAATATCTGATGTAACTTCAAATATAGTTCCACTCACATCACTAGGAGGGTCAAGAATTGAAAGACAACCTACTGTCTTGAGATCAATTGCTCGAATCGTGTTTTGTGATTTGCCATCTGTCTGACAGAGCACAAGGTCTGCTATTCCATCAAACTCGAAAGTAAGAGATGATACCTGTTGGATGACCTGCTCACCATAGGGGGTCCAACGAGATTCTGGGATATCAGAAAGTCCTGTTTCAATGTTAATTAAAAATGGCCATTCAGTCCTCAAAGCCTCTACATGAAGATTATTTATTGATTCGCCAAGTGTTAATCTACCAAGTTTGCCCTGCAAGAGAATCTCTGCCATCCTCATCAACATCGCAGCGGCGATGGTGCGGTCTACTGTTACTGGTAGCAGTTCGTCCAATACTTGGGAAATTAGACCTGAGTCAGTCATTCGATTCGCTGAAGGAGTGACCCATTGTTCGGACAATGGTGTGGAAGGTAATGTATCACTCAATCCTGGATTTGGTAGACCAAGTTCAACCAAACGATGGAATAGAGAACCGAGTTCATTAGCTGCAGGCAATATTGGTTCAGTCGACGCATCAGCATCATCTGGGATAAATGGGAGAATAATTGACTCCCCAGAAATTCCTACATATTCTTTCAACCAATGACTCCGAATACAAGAATGGGCCGCATCAAGAGTATGTGGAGCAATACGAATCTTCCTTCCCACCACTCTCGGACTTCCTGATTTGGCTAACTCTACCACTGGTAAACGTGCACTCTCCTGAAGACGAGTGAATCTAACCAATGAAGAGAGGTTCTCACGCACCGGCATAATCACATCAGGATGATGATAGACTGGGAAATTAGGTAGCAATCCGGGTGCTAGATGTGGAGAACCCATTAGATTTGAAGGAGAAAGTGTGATTTGGCCTTTACCACTGAATGGTAACGGTGTAGCAATACTGCCTTGAAGGTGAGAAAGGGCGGCATCGTCTTCAAGCAACCATGGCCCAGTTAATTGACCATCTCGGTGTGCTGCCTGCCTTAATGCCTCCAACCACATCCATCCGAATGGTGGTGTCGGCTTGTATTTCCATTTGATATTTACTTCCCCTAATTGAGAATCTAAGCTTATTCCATCTGGTGCACCTGCGAGAATGAGTCTATCTTTTACTCGAGTGCAAGCCACATAGAGCAATCTACGTGCTTCTGCTTGAACTTGCGATGTTAGTACTTCAGATGAAAAGCGCCAACTACCGCTATCGATATTGTCTCGGCTCTTCCATGGTTTAGCTCTAGGGCTGAATAATTGACCAGATACAAGAATGCTGTCTCGTAAAGATTGGCCGAGATTGCTCTGATTTTCTGAAAAGAGCCCACAGACAACCACTACTTTTGACTGCAAACCTTTGGAGCCGTGAATTGTCATAACCCGTACAGCGTTTGCAGGTGGCATTGCTTCGCCAGGTAGCAATTTGCCATTTACTGCAGCGAGACGACGAATTCGCTCTGCTAAGAGAACTGGATCTCCTCCTGCCTCGGCCATCTGTGAGCGAACAAGCGCGAGGAATTGTTCTGCATATTGTCTATCAACTTGTCCTGGATAAGCTAGCAACAAATCAGAATGGTCCAATGTCTCCTCCAACATGCGAACTAGTCTGTTGGAATCCGCTAGTTGCTTCCAACGTTCAAATAAGGCTCGTTGTGGTTTGCTAATAGCATGAGATTGCAATCTCTCCAGCAAATCTGATGGCCCCTTTTTATCTGCAATATATTTCTCCAATTGTGAATCATTGAAGCCTACAAGTGATGTGCGAGCAAGCGTTGCAGCACGACTCACATCACCTCGCCGTGCTGCAACCTGAAGTAAAGCAGCCAACGCCATTACAACTGGCTGGGTAAGAAGCCCTCCCTCTTGGTCGGCTAATGCAGGAATGCCTAAATCGTCTAAACGTCGGACAAGGTCGTGCATGTGAGTTCGAGCAGGCATCAATACCATGATGTCACGTGGCTCTATTTTCTCACCTGCAACTATTTCGATTTCTTCGCCTTCTGGTGAAGGGTGTACAGATGTAGTAGTGCCATCAATTAGTGCTCTGATTCGAGTAGCGACTAACTCATGTTCAAGATGCACTTGTTTGGCTGCTGAACCGAGAGCGAACGGATCTAGAGGGGTTGTCAAATCTGAAGGAGGGTCACTCGCTTCGTTAGTGGCTATTGGAAGGAGCCATTCTAGATGCCCATTCTCCTCCACTCTATGTGCACGGAGGCTTTTAGGGGCAGCATACCAATCACCAGGAAATAGGTGATGTCTGCTATCAAAGAGGTCAAGCCACCACTCATTCATTGTCTGCAAAAGATCATCACATGTTCGATAATTCGTCACTAAATCAACATGGCCTTCGGTGCGNCGAACGACATCAGTNTGCTCTAGGCGTTTNTCNTCATCTCCNCGATCAAACTTAATCCATGCCTCTTCAGGTATTGGACGGTGGTTAACATACTCCAAGCCAGTCACAAAACTGGTAATTTCCACTAGACGGGGGTCTCGGGCAGAGTCTCGTCTACGTAATGCAGGTTTCATCAATAATCTTGGTTCACTTACATACTCATGCTCATTGATTGCGCGTAAATGAACTGTGTAACGTGACATTCCGCTGACTTGTGCTTGACGGAATCCGTAAATGCTCTGCTTTTGGTCACCAACCCAACAGACTGTCGGTTGCCAAGGTGAATTGGGTGGGTCTGGGTCGCCCTCTTTCATTTCTCTCTCACCCCATAAACGAGAGAGCATTCGCCACTGTTGGTTTGAGTTATCCTGCGCTTCATCGATAATGAATGCCCTGAAACGTCTACGCATACTTTGTAGAACTTGGAATCGTCTCTGCAAATCCTCCTTCACAAGACGCATTGGATAATCAAGATGATGTTTGGCTATGTCTTTCCCTTGTTCAGGATTACCACACAATGAAATTGCTGTGTGAATATGTTCATCGCGCCATGGGTGTTCTTCGTTTATTGCATCTAATGCCGCTACAATATCAGGGGGATACCACCGTTTACAGATACGGGGGCAACGAGCTAACAGAAGGTCTTCTGCTGCTTGAGCAACATCTGAATGGTCGTGCCATCCCTCTTGTAATCTCAATTCAGTTTGCACATCTGCAGCAGCGCTGTGAACAGTCAATAAATCTGCAAGAATTCTAGCATCCGCATCTGCATCGAGTGCTAGGCTTTTATCTTCAATAAATGGGGGGAATGGGTCTGAGATTCTCTCGGGCCTTACTGCCGAATCCGAAGGGCAACAAGGGGGTCCATCGCGAGGGTCAAGCAGTTCTGCAATGAGGGCGCATGAGCGCATCCTCATCCCGAGTATCAAGGCGTAGAGGTTCTTTGCACGATTTTGACATNCTACCATCCTCTCCTTGATTGTATCACGAATTGCTTTATCCTTAATTGAGCCAAGTGGATTGATGCCTGATGGCCACCCATCACCCTTTGGTAGTAGATTCCGCGGGAAAGCAGAGGGGATTATTTTCTCTGTTGAACCTAGACTACATATTGCTAAAGTGAAATATCGAATCCACAATANTTGATCCCATAAATCATCAGGAACGCCTGCAGAAACAAGTGTATCAAGAGAATTCACTCTTGTCATTTGCTTAAGNCCTTCAGTGAGACCAAGTTCTTGTGAACGCTGTTTTGCTGCATCTAACCATTCATCACCAATAGCATGCAATTCAATTGCAAAATTGTAGATTTCATCTGCGTTTAGGTGAGAAACAAAAACACTACGCAATGCATCGGCATTCACCTTACCTGAAGATGAAGTAAGAGAACGGCGTACTGAATCAACAAAAAGTGAATTGTGTAATAATTTAGAGATGATTTTCTGGGTTCGTGAACGGCCGCCTAATTGGTGGGAAAGTCGATTACGTGCAGCCAAGAAATCTCCCGGTGTGACCGATACCACACCGAGATCCCCAGCATGTTTTTCATTTCGTATCCGCCAAAGAGAACTCATTGCCCTATCCATCAATAATGCTCGTTGTGCATCTGACATCTGCTCATGAGTTGGACGGTCACCTAACAGACTACGGTGAGCAGATACCAACCGATTAAGGAAAGAATCAATGGTTCCAATTGGTGCCTCATCAAGTAACATTGTCAATTGTTCTACCAGTCCTTCGTTGCGTATTCTAGGGTCATATCGAAGGCCATCTCGTTTACCGCGGGGACCTGCTCTCAAACAGGATAACTCACGACGCAAACGATCTCGCATCTCTTCAGCTGCCTTTACTGTGAAAGTTAGTACCACTACCTCGGTTGGCAAGAGACCACGCCATTCTCTCAAATCTTCTCTTTCACTCTTCGCTGTTTTTAGCAATCCACCACCAAGATCAATCTCTCTTGGNCCAGGTGGCAATAATCGAGTTGCTCTCTGATCTTCTGAAAGGAAGTGCTCAAGCACTCTTTGAACAATGCAAGCAGTCTTTCCAGTGCCTGCGCCTGCATCAAGAACAATATGCATGTCAAGATTCAGCCCAAGGGTCTGTCCTCTATTCAATTCCATTTGCGGTCACCTCCCACGGTAGGTGCTAGACCACATACCTGTTTGACTGAACAATAGGTACAGGTAATTCCGCTAGGTGTAGGTATTACGCACCCTTCCTCAGAAATTTGACCAATGCGAAGTGCTGCCGTCAATCTATGGCGCACCCATGCGCGGAACGAATTACTGTGAGGAGATTCTGCTGATTCATTTGGTCGGCGAAACAGCGTCTCTGTGTTACAGGCTATTTCCCCTATCCCAAGTGAGGCTAAGTAGCTATGATAATCAGGGTCCGCCTCAATATACAAACCACTCTCTTCACCAATCTCGGCGATACCCACACCCACAACTCGGTCACCAGGATGTTCTACCTCCCAAGCNCGAGCGTAAAGAGCAAGTTGTATTCCCTCAAGCAGTTCCCTTTGGTGTCGTTTGCCAGCATCTCCTTTGCTNGGTCCTTCAAGAGATTTCAAATCGCGGATTATCACCAAACGGCGAGGAGTCCAATTCTCTCCTTTATCAAGGTCTAATGGACAAAGATCATTGCTTCCCNCTTCATCGACATACTTTCCTTCTGTGTCGGGAATAGGAATGAGTTCTACCCTGTCTATTGTACCCCTCAAACGGATTCCTGCAAGAACATCCTTACCCTCTTCTGGTAATTCTAACAAGATGCCTGATTTCTCTTCACTGCTTGATAGTGGCCATTCAACAGCCAATATGGCGCTTACACCAATGCTTAACTCTGAATGCAAAAAGCGGCCAAAGCGACCAGAAATCGCCACTAAATCTTCATCTAAGGCCTTTTCATATGATTTTAGATTGAGACCAACAAGATCGAGACGACGCACTGTGGCAATAGCATCTGAGCGACGTAGCCATGGGGCTTTTTCATCAACAATTTGTAATAAGCGGAGGCGTAAATCATCTTCACTAATACCAGTTGCTGCAAGAGATAGTGGCACTAATTTCTCTCGTTCAATTCCTTCTTTCATCTTGAGAGATTCACAAATGAATTGAGCCCAGACTTCATGAATCAACAAGCCACGAGTGCGAGCATCTACATCGTCATCTTCTTCATCCTCACCCTCTGCTTTCAAGCGTGTTGAGAGCCACCCTTTTCTAGGACATGAAAGCCATTGGGTCAATCGACTAGGGGACCAGACTTTGGTTACTCTAGATGGCCCATCGAGAAATCCATGGCGCCTGTCGTGGTCCTCAAGTGAGGTTGAATTTGGAGTGAGTGGTCTTGGGTCAATTGTCAATGCTCGTGAACGTGGTGGTATCTTCAACCCAATAGTCGGCCATGAGGCGCTCAATCGAGGAGATGTTACCTTGGGTCCATTACTTTGAAGTTGCATCTTCAAATCATCAACACTCACTATTTCACCAATTCGGGAGGGGGGAAGATATGGTTGTTCCTTACTACCTACCCGAGGTTGACGGGATAATCGATCCTCTATCAAATTTGAATCAAGAGAGATGGTTACTGCAGATGGATTCAGTGGGGCTTGTAGTGGATTCCTTGCCCTATGCAAGTCGATACCACTACGCTGACGAATATCTCGCTGATGGCTCCCNGTGACGACTAATTCATACACTCCATCACCCTTAGTGATGACATCACTCGGCCTAGCAACTGGAAAAGCACCCTCTTCTTCAATGAATGCAAGACCCCAACAACTTGTTTCATCGCCATCCATGCGATAGACTTCAACATCAGAGATGAAAGATGGGATTCTAGGTGGTAAGGTGGTATCCCACTCTGTCGCTGCCAACCATTCTGAAAGTGGGGTTGAAGGTTGAGATGATTCATCTTCTCCTGCATCAAGTACGATGATTTCCTTTCCACAGTGCAACAGGTGATTCCATGCATGCCTTGCCTCACGTAAACGGTTATCTGGTGGCAACACTCCTAGTTCAGAACGTTCATTTTCAGATAACCCCGGCGTGGTGGGTGGTGAAGTCTTCCATGATTCAGAATCTAGATGTGCTAAGATGACCAAATCTGCATGGCAACCAAGAGCCCCGGTAGGGGTAAGAAGGCGCAACATCGCATCAGCAGCACGGCTACCAGAAATAGTTAGGCCATCCACCAATGTTAGTAATTCATCTACCCATTCCAACCCTCCTTTGGGGGATAGGTGACCCAACATACGTTGTGATGTGCGAAGAGATGAATGACCCTCAAACAGATCTTGCAGTCCACTTAATGTTCTATTCACTTCACCATCGAGATTGTTGGTCAATAAATGCCATTTCAGTAATGAACCAAATTGCCGTAACCATTCATCCCCGTTCTCATCTGGGTCGGGAAGTGGTAACTTCTCACCACTATAACAGCCGATAGAAAAGAGGAGTTCATCAAACACTTTTGCATCAAAAACTGTCATCAATGGCTTCAATCTATTTGCAAGAGAAAGAAGCCACCATTGAGTTGTTTCATGACGTATTCCTATTTCTTCCTCATCTTGATATGCATTAGCAAGAGGTTTACGAGCCAGGGCGTGCAACCAGCGGAATAGGGCGCCTTGACCCCCTAACAAGTGAAAACCCCGAGAAACTTCTTCCAACACATCCACATCTGGAACTGGTCTCAAATCAGGTATTGATGGATGTTGGGCTGAAGAAAGCCATTCCTGCTCAAACTGCAATGTATTCTGTACTGCAACTGCACGTAATTGAGAGAGAGACCAAGCATCCTCATAGTGTGGTAATCCAATTAATGCAGAAAGCCAATGAACACTAGGACTTTCACATAATGGAGCCGAACGTCTAGCTAGACGAAAGCCAAAAGAATCCAACATTGAAGCCCATATCTCATGATTTGATTCGGCTGAAGGATCAATAATTAGAATTGATTCTGGGGGTGACTTCGCATTTAGTGCTGCATCCAACAAGGCGTGCGTCGCCTCGATTGAACGTTCAATTCTAGGCACCAATAATCTTAGTGGGTTATATCCTGAAGTGATTGATTCGTCAGCTGATGGGTGCCATGGTGAATGAGGTGGCAACCAATCGGGGAGTTCCTCTGCTTTTCTGATT
The DNA here is from genome assembly GCA_002685895.1 of Methanobacteriota archaeon. Lineage (GTDB taxonomy): Archaea > Thermoplasmatota > Poseidoniia > Poseidoniales > Thalassarchaeaceae > MGIIb-Q1. The sequence continues at coordinate 136 of NYYK01000066.1, read as the reverse complement.
GGAGCAATGTCGTTAGGGACAAAGCCATGCAACCCCAACCTATGACTACCTGAATGTGAAAGTACATGCAGTGGTCTGAATCGACTTAGGGCGTTGATTAGTCGTTGCCGCATTGGTGAGAGGGTTGGAGGGTGGT
>NYYK01000065.1 GCA_002685895.1 Methanobacteriota archaeon | reverse complement strand
GATACTGCAAGGCCCAAATCACGTAAGCGTTCTTTCAAATCAGGCACTGTAAGACTAGACCAAGGGAAAGTTAGTGGGTCCTTCAGAGCCTTCTTCCTCTTCCTCTCTTCAAGTGCGGCATCCATTTTTTCCTTAGATTTGGTTGCTAGTTTCTTTGAGGAATCAGCAATATCTTCAGCACCCTTCTTGAGGTCCTTTCCAAACTTCTTCAAGCCACGTTTCATCTTCTCAAAGGTATCATCCTCATCGGTGATATACACTCCATCGTCAAGCGGCAGGTCAGAATTATCTGAAGCGCGCTCGTCGTCAGCCATGTGGTGCGGTTACAATGATTGATTATTGAGTTTATCACTACTAACAATGAAATGTACGGCGAAATGAAGCGGCAAAGAGTACAGCCCCTAGCAAAAAGAGTAGTTCAAAACCTGGAAGTGGGCCACCCTCATAGGCNTCTGCCCAATNATCGTAGAACCGTACNTCGTAATCCCACCCATAGGNACTATTGGTGCTNACTGTGTAAGAATCACCACTTGAGACAATACCATCCCCATCTGCATCGGCCCATTCTACATCCCACCAGTCACCATATGCATCTGTGACATTTGATGTCAGATTGGTCAGTAACATCGAGTGAAAGTAGTTGAATTCCTCAGTTTGAACATCCTCAATACCTATTCGCAACTCAATTTCATCCATCAATACATCCTGTATGTGGTTGGCAGTCAACACGCCTGAAAAGACGATGATATCTTGGCTTGAGCCTAGCGAAATATCTTTCTCCATCTCCATCAATACTGATGTTCTTGGGTAACTGTTGTTCAGAGATAGAGCAACTTCTGCTCCCCATACAATGGTCACTTTGAACGCTTCATTACCATCATTTGAATTGATTTCTAATTCATGCAGCCTTGCTGGAGCCTCTAAAAACTCGACCATAATTGAATGTGTGTTGTTTGATGAGGTTGCAACCTGTTGCAAAGAGGGTACATCAATAGTCACAGTCCAATCAAAGCCAGTCAAATCCAAATTGAGTGAATCTAACTCGGGCGTCAAATCTGGCAAATTTTCATCACCCCCACTTGATTGATCCTCCTCCACCTCAGATAACTGAACGAATGGGTCTACGTACTCTGGTATCTCGTCGCGGGCGAGAAGCCACTGATTGCCCATTCTGACATTGATGTCCTTGGAAGCGCCTTGAATGGCGGTATATTCTATTCCTACCATGTCAGATTCTATTGCCATCCCAGTTTCATACAATTGTGCAATCTCATCTTTACCAATAATGTAGGTCAATTCCATTGATTCACCATCATTGGTTTCTTTGGAATATATCTCAACTCGGAACTGTTCTTCAGAGGCAGCCATTGCAGTCAAATTCATGATTGAAGCATCATTTAGGTAAGCCTCGACCTGTGCNGAAGTCATCGCATCCCCAGGTTTAGCTACCACAACATCAATCTCTCCACTACCAAAAGAATCCAAACAGCCGACAAACAGAAGGCTAAACGCAAGAAGTAGCATCAATGCACTCTTCACAATGCGCTCTGAAAACTGCACCCTATTGATGGTTGTCACGGCACCTTTCACGACAACTCCTCTTAAGAATGAGCCCCCCACGGGACAATTGAGGNAATCTCTGGGAGTGAAGCCATGGGCGCTGACATTCTGGTTGTTTACAAGAAGAACTTTGAGGCAGTTCATGACCGTTCAATCGCTTCTCTTCAAGCAGATCTTGAAGCAATCAACGAAGAAAGGGGAACCTCGTATGAACTCGTTCCAAGAGAATCCGTGAAGCGCTCTGATTTTATCGGCCGCGACCTAGTAATTGTTGTTGGTGGCGATGGAACTTTGACATCAATTGTCCATAATGTCGATGCTGATACACCGGTAATGGGCGTGAATAGCCACCCAATGAGTGATGACCCTGATGGTTCATTTGGATTCTTCATGGGTAGTGATTCGACTACTTTCGCTGCAGACTTGCGTGCTGCTCTTGATGGTGAAGCAATCATCAATCAACTCCCCAGACTAACCGCGGAAATAGTCACCACCAGCGGCAATCGAATTACTTGTGACCCAGCACTGAACGACCTCTTGGTGGCCAATACCCACCAATATCAGCCAAGCCGCTACCGTTTGAAGAGAGAGAGTGATGACACGCATGAGGCTGTAGACTTGATGCAGCGCTCTTCAGGGCTACTATTCTCTACCTTTGTTGGTCAAGGTGCTTGGTTCCGCCATATATGTGTAATTGAGGGTATGAAATTTGACCCTGAAATGATTCTAGATCATTACCTCTTCTGCGCACGTGACTTACCTAGAGATGAGAGAAGGGAAGATGGTTCTTACTTCGCCTGGACCAACAAACCAACTGTGTTGATTTCCGATATGCACAGGGGATATTGTGTACCAGATGGCTGGGACGAATGGCACTTTACGAGAGGTTCTACTGTGTCCGTATCCATTGATGGCCCTAAATTGCAATTGCTGACTTTCCGCGAAAGAATCGTCGACAAACTTGCTCACTGGATTGAATGATTGAGGACTGCTCAATCATCATCGCTACTGCCTTCATCAAGTTGATGTTCTAACTCTTGAATTTCTGCAAGTATATCCAATCGACTCTGACTTACTCCGCCTTCAGGGTCATCAGGGTCTTCAGATTCTTCTAATTCCTCTTCTTTAAGGGCGGTATTCAATTCCTCAATACGTGCACGTATTTCCTTGCGCGCATTCATCCTAGCACTAGATTCAGCCTCTTCTTTGACTCTCGCCTCTGCCTTGATTCGCTCCTTGTCTGCAGACTTCTTCTCTACCTCGGCAGCATTCTTTGCTGCTTCCTTTTCTACCACTGATGCGGGGTCATACTTCAACTGCATATGTGGATAAGGTATGTCAATATCTTCGTCAATGCACCTCTCAAGGACTCTAGTAAGAATCCAATCTCTAGCCACCCATTCATCTGAGTAATCACGTACCCAACAGTTGAGTCTGAACAATAGAGCTGAATCTAACATATCTAGGAAAAGTGCTGTAGGGGGGGGATTGTCAATGATGTAATCACATTCGCGAACTACATCAAGCAACATCTGCTTAACATGAGCAGGTTCCTCACCATACCCAACTCCAATATTTAATCGCAAATTAACTCTTTTTGGGGTATCTTCTGGTCCACCCTTAGCGAAATTGATGACTTCCTTTCCGCTAATACTCTTGTTTGGAATAACCACTTGGTGTTCTTGTCCAGTCTTAATTTTTGTAGACATAATCCCTACATCAACCACCTTACCAGTCACACCCATTACTGTTACTTTATCACCGACTTCAAATGGCTTATCCATAACCATCATCATTCCTGACACCAAATTAGATGCCGTCTCCTTCAAAGCCATACCAACAACTAGCGAAATGACTGTTGCTGATGCAAGAATTCCTGTGATATCAATATTTAATTGTGCGAAAATGACTATCGCTGCTCCGAGCCAAATAGCAATTTTCAACCCAGAGAAAATTAATGATTCAACCCCCCCCAGATCCATATCTGCCCGTTTATTCAGGCTTTCGATAACGGGGGGTACGAATAATTCAACTATTTGAACTGCAAAACGAGCAAGCATGTAAACAAGAACTATTACTATCAACTTAGCAAACAACATACTCTTGGTTGAATCACTCTCAAATACCCACATTATTGTGAGCCACAAGCCAGCCAATACCACACCTGCGTTGATGAGTGGGGTTGCAAGGTCGAAAATAGCATCATCATATTTGTTATCACTTTTTGAAATCAATTTCACAACTGGACCTTTCGCGATAATTTGCACTAACGCACCAGCTATAACAGAGCAAGAGAGCCCCACAATTAGACGAATCCACCAATCCATAGAGTCAACAATTTCCCAATATTCTTGAGCCGTAGCAATTAGGTCCATGTGCTTCGCACATCACCACATGAATAAACACTATCTATGACTCATTTTCTACATTATTTAGCAAATCTTCTGAATCTTGTTCAAGATTATTCTTTGTCTCAAGTATCCTATTTACAATTACATCCAGCAAGCTAATTAGTATCAAAAATAATGGGATGGACAACCAAAACCAGACCCCTTCAGAGGTAACAATACTCACATCACCAGCAAAGCGAATGAATGAGTCAGCACCATGCTCACCTTCTTCAGGAGGTGATTGACGGACTGAATCTCGATGTTGCTCTTCTACCAAACCGAGATCGTATCCCTCAGATTCAAACGACCAAACAATAGCGACTGGAGATACCTCCAACCCTGAATCAAAGGTGCCGTGTGCAAATTGTTTAGCACCATTTTTCTCATCTGTGTCAAAGCCATCCCCTGGTTGCATTCCATCACTACTGAAACCTGTTACTACAGAAACCGGCACCAATATAGTCAGAGCGAACAAACCTGCAAACCAAACACCGATAGCCACACCTCGAGTGATTTTCTTTGGACGAATTACGCATGCTAATTCTAGGAGGCAACACAAGATAGCCAATATCTTCACAATTATTCTAGCCCGACTGAGATTTAGGAAACTATCTCCACCTTCCTCTTCATCTTGTTCAGAACCATTGTTTGGATTTTCTGTATTGGATGAATTAGAACTATTTGGATCTTGGACATTATCTCGCTCTAACCAGTAAACCATTAGTGGAGTGGCATTGGATATCTCTAGTTCAATGACCTCTACATCGCCATCAATAGTGTAGTTGGCCCATAGAGTAGGTTCTCTCTCTATACCCTCCACATATGTTCCCTTTGCTTGAATCTGGAACCATACACTAGACAAGCATAGCCCTGCTAATGTAGCAACTACTAGTAGCCTAACGACCGATGTCGGCTTGATGTCAAGCATAACAGCCCACACTTAGTCAGCAGATTACTGCCAGGCTGCCCACTGGCCGGTGTTTTGGTCTCGGAACCACCAACTACCTGAACCAGCTGGCCACTCAAGCACTTCGTGATCTTGTTGCATGGTTCCCTGAATGTTTGCAGGTGGATTCTGAGGAGTTGGTAGAGTAGATGGCATCGTTGTTGTTGGCGCCATAGCAGCGGCAGGTTGCATCGTCTGTTCCTGATATGAATGCTGTTGCTCAGATGAGAATGACTGGGGATCCGCTGGAGCATTCCAATCAACATCACCTGAACCGCCTCGGTTTCTACCAACAACCAACATCACTACAGCACCCAAAACAATGAGTACAAGCAGTACACCTAAACCAACTGCTACCATGGTAGCCAAGGATGAAAATGAACTGTCACTATTTTCACCATCGGATTGGCTGTTATCACTGACCATTTCTTCAGGTGCGTGAATTCCTAATGCCTCAATGACTGCAGAAACATCGTGTTGAGCTACCGGAGCAAGATCTTCAATTGTGACGGCTAATTCCGCATTATCTTCAGCAACATCTGCGGCCTCGCCTACCAAATATACAAGATGGGTTTGTGTTGGAGGATTGTTGTTGTAAGCATCAGTCTCAGGTCCGAGTATAGAGTATTCATTCCCTGCTTCGGTTTCACCAATCAGTTGCATACCAACATAGCGAGAGTGTTCATTACTCCAAAGAGCATTGTAATCACCGCCTACATATGCTAACTCAATTTCTAAGTCTTGATATTTCTCCATCTCAGACCCTAAGCGCTCGCCAAATGTTTCCATATTTTTGAGGAAATCAGATTCCACGAATGCTTCTCCAATATTCATAGTCCTATTTTCTAATTCACTACCGACTTCATCCACACCTTCATCAGAACCATCAGAGCAGTCATCCTCGCCATCGTTGACATAATCAGCAGGAATCTCTTCACCATTATCACAAACGAAGGTGCCGAATTCCACGGTTTCTCCGGCATCTTCACTCCAAGATTCCAATGCTTCAGCCATTGCTTCAGCAGCAGTGGTTTGGTCTCCACTACCCATAATTGCATTTGCAAAGGAATAGCCAAGCATTATGCTCATCCCTGGTGGATACGGATCACTCGTAACTTCTGTTGCAGTAGTAGTAGTACCTCCATCATCAATCGTTATTGTTTGCTGGTCACCGAATGAAAAATCATTTTCAAATTCCAACCCATCTTCCATCATCCAGTCATCGTCATCTGAATCAAAAGTACCTGAATCAGGTATAGAGTCTGAAATTTGCAAATCTAAAGCATCTGCATCAAATCCAAATTCATCCATTGGAAGACCAGTGAAAGAAACATCATAAGATTGAACGGTAGAATAAGAACCTGTGACTTTCCCACACTGTGTTTCATCGCATTCCCACTCGAAATCGTTACCGTTATTCATCATGTTTAGGATATTGCTAGGATGTTCTAAGCGCCATTCACTGGTAATTGAACTGGCATCCCAGCCCATCTCCAATGAAAGGTCTAAGTCCATGTCAAATGAATCTCCGTTGCCAGATACATCAACAAATAGGCCCATTCCTGCTCCGACTCCCCAGTTACCAGATGCATCAAGATCCGCACCCACCAACATCATGTCTGAAGTAACATATTCAGTATACAATAAATCCATCACAGCAATGGTTTCGTAATCTGCTGAAAGAACCGTCTCAAGAGAGGGGGCCCCCATAATTGAATTATCTTCCCAATCCATCAAAATGCCTGCATCATACAACATCCCATGGCGCAGAGTGATTTCTGTCATCCTCGTTGTGACTGTATGGCTAGTGCCACTGTTGTCAGTAACTTGTTGTTCTGTAGAATCATCCCACTGCTCCACATAGAATGAAGTTATGCCGCTGTATACATTCAAGATTGTCAAATTGAATCCAGCGTAAGCTGCTGAATCCTCGATATCTGTAATTATATCATCATAAGGTAAACCTGTCAATGCATTAATGTCATCATTAAGATTGAGCCATTCATATTCAACACCCCAAGAAATCGAATCATCCCCCTCTGCCAATGCTGTAGGCACTGCACTCATCAATCCAACCATCATCAGCAATGTAACAAACACCGCAACTCTAACTCTCGCCATGCCACTCCTACGGAGTGAAAGGCAATAAAAGTCACCCATACGTAATCTCCATCAAGTTGGGAAAAAAATATCCTGAATCTGAATAGGTGAACTAAGTTTTGCGCCAACTACCGCCCTGCTCAGACCACCACCAATTCTCTTCGGCATCCACATACCACATTCCCTCAGGAACCTCTTCATAGCGGCCACCTGGAGGCAACCCTTCGTAGGATGCAACCCAATCTGGTTTTTCAGTGCCCTCATTAGACTCGAATTCTTTCATGATGATTGTTTGAGAGTTCGCCTCCAAGTTAGGGGATACGCCACCGAAATTGTCATGCTGAATTTCACCTTCTTCATCACGGCGCCTACCGCGTAAGAACATGAACAATCCTAGACAGATTCCTAACACTGTAACTAGCCCCATCACCCCTGCCACGACTGTCATAGTGGACATTCCCTCCGCTTGAGTGGAGTCGGCTGAATCTTGAGTTCCATCATCATACGGAATCAGAGATATGCTGAATGCTTGTTCCGAGCCAATACGATGCCAATTGCCAACATGGTCTTGCCACTCAAAGACAGCAGTGGTGCTGATTTCAGTGGCATCTTCGACATCCCCTTGGGTGTGACAGTTCACTTCTAGCATATCGGTAGTTGGAACAGCCTGAGGGGTTGTAGGTGTGCAGGTGAACTGCGAATGATCAGTTGTGACCCTGAACCTAACAATAGATGGGATGCTACCCATATTTTTCACATCACAGACGAATTCAAGATGACCTGCTAGAGCCATTTCCGCATCACTAGATTCACTATCAACACAACTTGGAAGTGAAAAGAGAGGGGCTGGAGGAGCAATTACCGTTATGTGGCTCATTTGAGTGACACTCAAGTCACCAGCACTCAATGTGAAGAAGTTGGTGATATCGCCAATTTCTGACAATGTTCTGTTAAACTCAATTGTGCCGTTGGATAGCCCAGCAAGGCTCTCTTCTTCCAAGGACATCGCACAGCCGTCATTGCAAGAGATATTGAATCGGTAGGTGATAACCTCGCCGTGCACAAACTCAGTTCCATTGACCGGTTCAAGAATGTCAAATGTAATTGCCCTTGGTGGTGCTATTACTAACACACTATCAGGACCTGATAACCAATCAGGGGCTTGGTTACCTGCACTATCCTCTAAGAATATCTCAAGATAGTAACGCCCCGGCTCAATACCGGTTGTGTCCCAGTCAGCGTAACCGCTGTTGCTAGAGGTAGTGGTAATCTGTAGATTGTTTACAGGCACTCCCGCATCAGTAGTTACAGCCACCCACAAATCAATGATTTCGTTGGGCTCAGAAGTCCATTCGATTGTCGAGCGCCATACTGATGGATTTGACGGCGCCCAATCGAAAGAAACTGCGTCAAGACTAGGGGCAAGGTGGTCAACTATGGTGACGACAGCATCGGTAGTGATTAGCGCACCATCCTCATCCATTACCGAGTGAAGAGTATCTACGAGTTTGACCTCAAGATCCCACACCCCGAAGTTGTAACGAGTGATGGTCCATACACCAGTATAACTCATTGTGGAGTTATCCCAAGCGAGTGGAATTGTAATCACTGAGCTTCCTTCTCGTCGGGTTAACTCAACCGATGCATTTAGCCCAGAGCGATTGATTATCTCCTCAACTGAGAAAGTGATTGGCTCGTTATGGCGCCAAGTACCAATCGACATCCCCCCTGAGAGTGGACCGCTACTGCTACTCAAAACTAAATTAGAAACCACTGGGGGGCCAGGAAGAATACTGACTTGTAATGATGGAGCAGGATTAGCAATATTTCCAACTTCATCTCGCATATTACAAGAGAACACAACTATCAGTTCTGAGGCTGAATTGCCAAACTGTGTTGAATCATACGACAACTCATACGCTTGGCTCTGCTCATTCCACTGCATCTGGTCGAGAGGCTCAGAATTTGGAGCCCCCAATAACACGGTGTTGCATAGAATAGTAAGGTTTGATTCACCAATTTGATCAGTCACCAAGAAGTTCATCACATCGCCGTAATGAGCCACTGTGGTCTCAATATCATTCACTTCCATCTTTACATTATCTAGGCGGGGTGAAATATCATCGGTATTACTTACAACTAGATTGGAGATGAGAATTGGGAAATCTAGAACTGAGCTGAAACCAGTAGCCATCAATGGGAAATCTT
>NYYK01000064.1 GCA_002685895.1 Methanobacteriota archaeon | reverse complement strand
CAATAACACTTGAATCAGCAAAATCGAAGACAGAAAGATTGCCTTGCCATTATTACCGGCCATGAATTTACGAAACCCCATTCATAGTTAAAGACACCGTAGTCCAACCGACGTAGCAAAATTAACATACACTACGTAGGTCGCTGTTTTCATTCCCACTCAATTGTACCTGGAGGTTTGTGAGTCACATCATAGACCACTCGATTGATATCGCCTTTCAAGGTGTTAGTGATGCGAATACTGATTTTTTCTAGGACATCGTGGGGGACAAGTGAGTAACGAGCACTCATGCCATCAAGACTCGCCACTGCACGAATGACCACAGTCTCGCCATGAACACGCACATCACCGTGTACTCCTACAGAGCGAACCGGAAGCAAGACAGCAAAATATTGCCATGGCAACTCCATTTTTCCTTCAGCCGCCGCCTCCTCAAGTTCCTCTTCGACAATTGCACAAGCCTCGCGACAGACCTCGACCCTTTTTGGGGTCAATTCACCGAGAACACGAACCGCTAGACCTGGTCCGGGGAAAGGTTGTCTTTCTGAAGAGGGAATGCCTAACTCGCGAGCCATTTCTCGCACTTCATCTTTGTAACAATCTCGTAGTGGTTCAACGATTTCAAGATCAACATCATCGGGGAGGCCACCCACATTGTGGTGTGATTTGATGACATCTCTCTCGCCACCTCCTGATTCTATCCAGTCAGGAGCAATTGTACCTTGGACGAGATATTTAGCACCAACTTTCTTCTGTTCCTCCTCAAAGATTCTAATGAATAATTCACCAATGATTTTTCGCTTTCTCTCTGGATCTGTAACGCCTTTTAGTGCTTCGAAATATCGGTCACCTGCATGAACAGTGGTTAGATTTAGGCCGAGTTCAGTTAGCACTCTTTGAACATCTTCTGTCTCGTTCTTGCGCATGAGGCCGGTGTCAACATAGACACAATGGAGTAAATCTCCTACTGCGCGGTTGGCGAGAGTTGCCGCTACTGAGGAATCAATACCCCCTGAACAAGCAATAATTGCTAGATCATCAACTGAATTCTTGAGTTTTTCAATTGCCTCATCAATCAGATTCACAGTGCCAATCATTTCGCATCACTCTCTCAATGATTCATCGTCTGCGATTACCTTGGCTGTTCTATCTTTTCTCCAAACAGCTAGATTTGAGGCAAGTTCATCATCTCCTAGTGCAAGCATCTGTATTGCCAAGACTGCAGCATTGTCTCCTCTATCAACACCTACTGTTGCTACTGGCATACCCGGTGGCATCTGAACAATTGAGAGGAGGCTGTCAAGTGGAACTTTGCCGCCAACTGGAACTCCAATTACTGGCAAGGTAGTCATTGAAGCAATGACGCCGGGTAANGCTGCTGCCATGCCTGCCATACCAATGAATATCTTGCAGCCATCTGCAATTGCCCCATCAATAATTTCCTCAAGATATTTTGGCGCTCGGTGAGCGCTTGCTACCCGAACTTCATGGTCAATATTGAACTCTTCAAGAATCGCTGTACACTTGTCTGAGACATGCAAGTCGGACTTGCTACCTAGCAGGATGCAGATGTCCATTACTTGAGGCGACTCGCGGGTGGTTCAAATGGATGCCGATTTCATCAAACGATTCTATCAGATTACAAGTAGGTGTTTGACGCTCTATCACTTCTCCAATTCCATCCTCATCAAAATACCATTTCCAAAAGCCAGGTGAAAGGCGGTCACCACCGCTAATCACCACCCATTCACGCCTCTTTCTCAAGCAGTTTCTTTGCCTTACGATGTATGGCACAATACCCGCAGGTAAATCAGACAAATTTAGCACCCCTCGCTTGGCTACTCTTTCGGCCAACAAGCCGTTTCTCAGTCTCTTTGAGAAACTGCGTATTACTGCTCTTGCCCTAGCTTCTTGAGTAACCGACCATCTGCCGGCAAGCCACGCATCGAGTAAACCATTTGCAAAGCCCACACTACCTTGGGATGCAGCGGCTACAAATCCCCTTGCACACCAAGCGCCGCCGAGCGGATTATCTGAAAATATCACCTCTGTCAATCTCAATATTCTACCCTGTAGAGGGATGCTCAGATGAGATAATTCACTCAATGCAGGGATATCTGTCAGCGGATCAGAGCCTGATATCCAAAAAGGTTCAAAGTCCGAATCTGCTAATTTTTCTATTTTCAATCTCAATAATCCAGATGCATCTAATCTGATTTCTCTTGAAGTCATGCGCTATCGTAANAATCAGAGTTCTTTGTCATTCCTCTTCATCTTNCATGAGAAATTTTTCAGGCCATCCCCTTAATGGAAGAGTAATCGGTGGCTGCGCTAGGACATCTCTTACTTCTTCAAGACGGGGGCCACAATACCCCAGCCCACAGCACTGAATCTCACCAATTTTCTCGGCATCAATAAAAGGGTCATACAAGATACTGGATGGATGTCTGAGATGGAAAGCAATGAATTTCTCACCACCTCTTTTTACACCGTGTAACTCGGCTCTCCGACCACCACTCAGGTGATTGAAGGCTAATCGACCGGGAAAAAACCGTTTGCGATCTAATACCCATTCATCAGAAACTCTCGAACCATTATATTGTATATCTCCAAGAGGAATAAGCCACCTCCCAGAGGGGGGCATGAAGGCGGTACCGGCCCGGAAGGTAAAATGCAACCAGAGCATTAGAAACAGGATGTATGCAATCCAGCCAATTCTAGCATCTATCACAATATGTCCAACAAATGCCAACCCACCAAGAATGGTGAAACCAATTGTCTTGGCAATATTGGAAAAACCATCGCCAAACCATAACCATCTCAACATTGCTACCCCATCACCATCAGGCATAACTGAAGCAATTCGGAAAGGCTGAATCATAAGGAGAATGAATGAGCCAAAAAAGAGTATGGAGGCCACCATCTGGTCATCTGGAGTATTGTCAGGGAAAATAAGCGGGAATGAAGAGGCAATGAGCATTGCCAACGACCATGCAGGAGCGAAAAGAAATCTTGTGGCCATTGGCTGTAATCTTTGACGTCGCCATCCATTCCAAGTTCCATTTGGTTCAATTTCCTTCGATACCCATTCTGATTCNGGTTGACCTTCTGCACGTTGCCACCAACGAGGCTCTCCTGAAAGCCAATACTGGTCTAGGTCTGCCTCCATGCAAGTCGCCAAGTGGCACTACCTAATGCAATTGTCCAAAGGAAACCTCGTACAATTGCCAATTCAAAGCAAATCGCCAATCAAATCGCCAATAGTGAATTCGTCACTTTTCGCTTTCTCTTCGGTTGGGTCATATCCTATGTCACCAAGAGGTTCCAATGCCCCTTCAGAAGCCGAATGAGGGGTTGGATCACCCGGACTAAGATCCAAGTCGCTAACATCAAGGGATGATGGTGAAGGCATTGACATATCCATTGAGTGAACTTCAGCGTAAGGTGTGTCTACGGGGCTCTTAACTCGCCCCTTGCGTCCCTTCTTTACAGCTTGATCTACTTCAGCACCCCAACTATCATCATTCTGCCAATTAGATGCCCTCATTCGATTACGTCGGCGCCCACGAATAGCAGAAACCCCAAGTGATAGAATCAATACCCAGAGTACAACCATCAGACCTAGCAGGATATTACCTGTTGCAAATTCAAAAGCCGTGTCTGAACCAGATGAACTTCCTGCCTGTAACAATAATTCCTTTTCCATCATATTGTTCGATTCATCAGACTCGATGACTTCATTCTCTGCATCAATTGAGATGACGACAAAACCTACTGGCTCAGTCAATCGGATTGCCACAACATGAGTAGTTGGTACGCCATCAATAGCTGCTCCTACGTAAGAGATTCTTTGCTCAGCAATGGCATCGTTACGATCACATCCAGCAACTTCTGCTCGCGCCAGTCTCATGTCGCAGATTCTCAATAGAATATTTTCAGCGGGAACATTACCCATATTCTGAACCTTAACTTGTAATTTGACATCACCATCATCCAACTCTTCGGTTACAGCATTGACAAAAACATCAGGAATCAAGACATTCAAATCAACGATTTGCTCATTTGAATCCGTTGTCAACCATTTCTCATCAGCATCAATATCACCGCCTTCAACGGCATAGCCACTTTCTGAACGAAGGCGGACCCCGAAGTAATCGCTAGACCAACCGGGATAACCGTACATACTCATGCGTAATACTACCGGAACACTTTCGCCTGGTTGAAGAAGCGGTAATCTTAGACGACCACTTGAGTCAGGTTCTATTTCAGTGAACAATGCAAGGGGTGTGCCAGCATTCTCTACTACATACCACACTGTTTCGATTCCAATCAAGCCATCCATTCGAGGCGTGTCTGAAAGGGTACCACCTGCTCCGGTTGTATGATTTTCAAGCCATGGAGCTTCGGCAAGGTTACCATCATTCATCGCATTGAAGGATACATCAAACACATCACCTGGCCTCAAATCAAAATCAAAAGTTGATCCTTCGCTAGGAGAAAGAATCAGATTTACCCTAGGAAGAATCTCAATGAACCCAGACACTTCTGCACGTAAACTATCATCGATTACAACGGAGTGTAATTGGATTACAACCTCTGTATTTCCTGCAAGAGCATTGAGGGGAACCCTCACAATAGCAATCATGGACAATTCAGCACCAACTTCAAGTCCGTTTGGAGTGCCATTCACCCACTCTATTGACCACCCATCATAATTTGGATTATCTGCCATTATCGGCTGAAATGATTGTGGCACATTACCATCATTCTCTACCAACAATGTGACTTCNAATGCTTGACCTGGCTCAATTTTACTCGGTGCATTCTGCCATGAAGCTACCAAAGAGTTGTACGGCAGAACAACAACCTGCATTGAAATTTCATCAAATGCTTGTGAATCAACGAACAGTTCTGCCCGTAANGTNACNTCNTGAGTTTCTGATGCTAGCGCGTCATATGGAGAACATAATTCCACGAAGATATTACGTGACAATCCTGAGGTAAAGTACCTTCGAGCAGTTGGCTCAACAATGTTGCCACCCGGAAGAGCAGAGTAGTCTATGTTGACCACCCAATTAGTCTGGCGCCACGCCTCTAGAGAAATTGATTCAGGCCTATCAGGGGGGCCTTGTTCAACAGTTATTATGACATCATCATCACCGTAATGCTTTGTCACATCCACCATGAAATAGGCACATTGACCCGGCAAAACCTCTTCAATTGGGTCCCACAATTCAAAGATAATATTGCCCGCCCTTTTTCGAATAACTTCAACCGTCAATTCGTATGCCGCCTCGGCCCCAGGAACGCCTTGTTGAGAGACCTTGTCTGAAGTGGCAACTACAGTGAGGTTCACTGAATTTGGGACCTGATTTTCAGGCACAGTAATTTGCAAGTTTTTGGAGGTAGTTGTGCCTTCTTCAAGTAAACTGATATGATCGACGAAATCAACCTCCCATCCGTAAGGTAAGCCCCAAATCTGACGTCCGCTAGAAGTGGTCCTGTTAGGGAAAGAGACATCTTCCCAGATATTACCATAATTTGAGATGTTGATGCTGAGAAGACCCGAACCTCCCTGCTCAATCTGAATCGTGTTTTGCAGGGCATCGAGAACCAAACCGTGGATGACCTCTAGATTAATGTCCAAAAATAATGATGCTCCATGAATGCCATCTGTTGAGACAATCCCTATACTTGGTTGATGAGATTCTGAGATGGTTGCATCAAATTTTGATGGTGCCTCAATTATTAGAGATACTGGCAAATTACCACCCGAAGGCATCTGCCAATTGGAATCGATTGGAGACATCAAGATTTGGCCTTGGCCTGAACCCACGAGTGCTGTCACAGTCCAGTCTGATGGCAATCCCGACCAATCCAATTTGACATCCATGGAGTTTCCTGAAGATGGACCGAGATGTTCTATTGTGAAGTTCATTGTGACCTGTTCTCCCGGCTCTAGGGTTCGAGAAAGCGAGGGAACATCTGATTCAATTAGCAGGATACTGCGCTGAATACGGCGGAAGCAAAGATGATCTCCGAAGGGCAAACCAGTTGCACCAGTATCGCACGGCTCACTATCAACCCAAACAACAGCTGCAGTTCGACGATTGTCACTGGTGACTGCAATTGCTGGCCCAAACATATCAGCATCAACATTAATCAGGATTTTTTCGCCGCCGACAGACATCTTTTCACTTTGCCAATCTGCAAGGTCGTATGTTGGCCCAAGAGCACCTACACCTTGACCCATTACTTCTACGTACCAAGGATTTGGTAAGTTCTGCTGCGGATTTCGGGTAGCATCGGCCGAACGACGGTAGGTGATATTGGTACTCAAATCTCCATCACTCTCGACCCACACTGTATGCATCAAGTCATCATCATCGATGATGATTGAACCCTGACCGTTGTGAGCATCTGCATCACGTGCGCCAACAGCACCAGTTCCATCAAGAGGAGAGAGGTACTGAACTTGGCTAGAAGCAGCAAAATTTGTGCTCAAATCAATTCCTGAGGCTTGGCCGTTGAAATCCCACGCTTCAAGATTGACCCTCTTCCAGACGAGTTCATGTGAATCTGATTGCGAGCGGCCCTGTCTGCTATCAGACCAGATGTACTGGAACCAACCATCTGAAGTCATCTCCACATCAGGTCGACCTGACCAAGAATCATCATCAGTAATCTTGGTATCATTGACCACCACAAAGTGATTTGCTACTTGCCCACCCCAACCAATATCCTCTGAGTATACACCTCCATTCTCTGAATGTGCAGGCATTCCACGTTGGAAGGACGAATCACTTAGTTTNGCATAGGGGTCCAAAACAGTGGTCCACACTTCTGGAGTCCCAGAGTGAAGTATCCCCATCCAAAAATCGAACATCTGAGAGAGATTTTGCCCGGTAGCTGGCCATTGACTGACTCTCCCTCCTGCATCAGTGTTTCTAACATTGATATTGGAGCAAGTTCGTGGGTTTGAACTTACAGCACCCAACGGGCATTGCGAGAGATCGAGCCCATAACTCCACATACTATTGGAAGAGGAAGAAGTTATTTCTCCCAAAACTGTGATTGGAACTACGCCACCCTCTACGCAGGCGTCATGGGCTTCAGCGATAGATTGGTCATCATCTGAAGAAGTGCCAGTATTCCCAGTCTTTGGTGCTTCATCACTAATTGGAATTGCGAATTTAGTTGCTTCAGGATTCCAACGATGGTCATAAAGAGTGGGGGGGTTGGATGCATTGCCAACATTTCCATTAGCGTCCATCCAAGATAAACAGGCCCAAGTTGTGGCAGGCCCCCAATCTTCGTACTGATTAGCGCCATTTTGCATTTGACCGTTGAAAATGGTTCGGTGTAACTTGCGAATCCCGCCTGTATGGTATTGTTCAGTGAGAATTACTGGATTTGAGCGTTGACCGGTATTATGATGTCCTGCACAATTTCCATAATCAGCAGGATTGGGGGGGACATAATCACCAAGACCATAAATCGTATCTAACAAGATTACTCCTACTGAATCGGCCATGTTTTGTAGCCCAGGAGAGGGCCAGCCTTGACGATCGGTCCCCCCATAAAGTAGGGTACACATATCCTTCCATTCGTCAAACATGCCATCCCAAGAGGACGAATCGAGAAGAACCGCTATTTCCACCATACTTCCACGTGAATCTTGCCAAGTAACCACTATCTCATCATCATCAGTGATGGTGAGTTCAGGGAAAGTTGACTTGCTAGGGGATGTAGTCAACAAGGTATCAAAAATTGGGCTATCAGCCATGTGAGAGCTCCAATTAGCCTCCATCATTGAGTAGCGAATAGCTGGCAATCCAAAATGTGAGTCTAGCGGGTCATCCTTGTCTTGCCAGACGATATGGGCTGCTCCTTGAGAATCTACTGCAAGATTTGGATTGGCAATGTTATCGATGATAAAATTCGTTTTACATACAACGTTGTTCGTAGAATAATCAGTAGGATTGTAAAAGCCATCTGTAGGGTCACTATCAGTAGTTGGATTGCTAGCGAAGTAAACTAAGCAGTTGCTAGAAGTAGAATCTTTTATCCACAACATGTGAAGAATTCCTGAATCGTCAATTGAAATTCTAGGGGACCACTTGATATTTCCGCCAGAGGCTCCGATTTGAGATGGCTGACCCGCAGATGAACCTTCAGAATCCACTGCTAGATACATCAATTTTGAATGATTCTCAACCCATATAACATGGAAATTTCCTGCTGAATCGCCAACAATTGCCGGCTCTGAAAGTATGCCAGTAGCCACCCTACTAATTTCAACTGGTGAGGCTGTGCCATTGGTTTCAGGAGATGCAGATACTTGCTCGATTGAAAGCAGTGGAGCGACTGGAGTCAGTAGCATCAAGAGCGTCAAAAAGATTGCAAGTCGCAGCCTCAATACCATGATAATACCTCGTGAGCCTATAGGCTCACGCAAACCGATGGTAATTGAATCAACCCCTTTGGTGACCTAATCATCAAGAGGATGACGTAGCACAAGATTTCTTGCAGCCCATACCTCATCAACTCGGCCAACATCAGTGGAATGTGGAGCGGTAGTGACAAGTTCTGGATCTTCAGCGAGAATCGCTAAGAAATCCTCAGCGAACTTATCTAGAACCTCTTTGCTCTCCGTTTCAGTTGGCTCTATCATAAGGCATTCCGGTACAATCATTGGGAAGTAAAGAGTTGGAGCCATGTACCCATAATCCAACAACCGCTTTGCTACATCTTTACCTGTGACTCCTGTTTCATCCTTGATAGGAGACATGCTCAATGTGAATTCGTGTTTCACAACCTCTGCAGGAGCACCATCAACCGGCATTGCAGGGATATTTGCTACCACCTCAGCATCAGGGTTCAAGATACGATGCCGCAAATAATTTGCATTCAGAACTGCGTGTTCACTCATCTTCTCAAGTTCACGCCCATAGCGGCGATAGAATGCCCAAGAACGGACCACTGCGCCAGCATTTCCATGCCATTGCTGAACTTTACCAATACTATTTTCTGGATCAACCCAGAAGTAGGTCCATCCATCCAAACCACCATCATCTTCTGTTCTATCCACTAGCGGTTTTGGAAGGAACTGAGCCAAGTGACTCTTCACACCGATTGGTCCAGAGCCAGGTCCACCTCCCCCATGTGGTTGAGAAAAGGTCTTGTGAAGATTGTAATGTACCGCGTCAAAACCCATCAAACCAGGTGATGTTTTGCCAAGAATCGCATTGAAATTAGCACCATCATAGTACATTTGGCCGCCTGCTGCGTGTACAATATCAGCGGCTTCAGCAATATCTGGCTCAAATACTCCAAGTGTACTTGGATTAGTCACCATCATTGCCGCAGTATCTTCCCCCACCACTGCGCGTATTGCATCAATATCGAGGCGCCCATCCTCTCCACTAGGAATCTCAATGATATCGTACCCACACATAGCGGCTGATGCTGGATTTGTACCATGTGCTGAATCCGGAACTATCACTTTGTCACGGCTCTCTTCACCAATACTACGATGATATTCCTGAATGCACCGGATTGCTGCAAACTCTCCTTGGGCGCCAGCAACCGGTTGTAGAGTAACTTCATCCATGCCGGCGCAATGAGCTAGCATCTCTTGCATTTCGTAGAAAATAGACATCAAACCTTGTAGGTGTGATTCTGGAGCAAGAGGGTGTAAATCATTGATTCCAGCCAACTGAACAATCTTCTCGTTGACTCTGGGATTGTGTTTCATGGTGCAAGACCCAAGCGGATAGAAGCCACTGTCAATCCCAAAATTTCGCTGTGAAAGCCAAGTAAAGTGACGAACTAACTCTGGCTCACTGGCCCGAGGCCATCGAGGTAAGGTTGCCCTTCGCATTGATTCCGGAATCCCTGCTGATGCCTCGCCATCTTCAAGCAGCGGCGCTGGTTGCGCATACCCAGAAGTAGCAGCGCCATTAAAAGCGAAAATATCACTCACGCCTCCACCTCCTGTGCAAATGATGAAATCCACGACTTCAAGCCCTCAACTAGAGCAACTACATCGTCTTCTGTAGTCTGATCTGTAGCAGTGATATGCAACCATTTTTCACTTGCCTGCAAGGTGGTATCCTCCAATGCCAAACCACCAGTTACTCCAAGTGAATCAAGATGGGAAAGTGCACTTTTTGCTGAGCCAGGTAAAACAACAGTGAATTCATTGTACGAGGATGAATTAGGGTATAGTAACTCAACCCCTTTGATAGATAGAACACCATTTCGTGCCACCTGACAAGATGCTGCATTTCGGAGAGCCAATCTCTCTAGACCAATTGGTCCGAGTAGAGCCATATGCATACTCCCCATTAGGGCAATCAGTGTTTCATTGGAACAGATGTTGCTAGTCGCTTTGTGACGGCGAATATGTTGCTCACGTGTTGAAAGAGTGAGGGTGAATGCATCGTTTCCCCTGTCATCAATTGTTTGTCCAACAATGCGCCCCGGCATCTGTCTGAGATACTTATCAGTGCAAGCAAATAACCCGTAAATGGGACCTCCTGCTGTGGCTCCAATTCCGAAGGGTTGACCTTCCCCCACTACAATGTCTGCACCCCAATTACCAGGTGCTTCCAACAAACCAAGTGATGTTGCATTGACTCCCACTATCAAAGCGCAGTTTTCACCAATGATTTGTTTCAATTTAGGCAAATTTTCATCTATAATTCCAAACGGATTTGGTTGTTCAACATAGACCGCACAACTGCCTACTGCTGATTCTGCAGCGACAAGATCAATCATGCCTTCATTATTCCAATCCAAGGTTCTGATTTCAATGCTACCTCCAGCAGTATAATTCTCAATAACTGAAAGACGATGTTCTGGTAACCATTTTGTCACATAGACTACATTCTTCTGCTCTGCTTTGCGATTATTCACTCTAGTGGCGCAAGTGAGTGCTTCAGCAGCTGCAGTTGATGCGTCATACACGCTGACATTGGATACAGGAAGTGCTACTAATTCAGAAATCATTGTTTGAAATTCCCACAACGCCTGCAACATTCCTTGGCTGACTTCAGGCTGGTAAGGCGTGTAAGCAGTGAGAAATTCCCCCCTAGTTGCCATGGCTGCCACCATCGAGGGAACAAAGTTCTCGTAAAGTCCAGCACCAAGAAAATTCGGGCGGCTGTTGATGGGCACATTTGCTGATAACAATCTTTGTGCTTCTGTCCAAATTTCTTCTTCTGTCTGAGGAGGTGGTAAATCGAGTGGGCCAACCCGTTTGATACTCTCGGGAATGTCCGAAAACAGGTCATCCATTGAGGAAAGGCCCAACGCTTGAAGCATCTCAGCCTCACGCCCCAAGTTTGGCAGATGGTCAACCATAACAACTCACCGCGAGCAAGCCGGAGTTCAACGAGAACATGAACCTTCACACCATGTATTGCCAAATTATAGGGGAGCGCCCAATAGATAGACCAACCAACCAAGAGATTCTAGCGAATTGACATCTAACACTCTTCTTCCATCATAAATCAGAGGTTGATTGGCCATTTCTGCAAGTTTTTCCCAATCCAATCCGACAACCTCATCATGCGCAGTCACAAGAATTGCAATGTCAAAGGGTTGAATTTCTGATTCAACACGTACCAAATCCGCCAGACCTGTTGGGAAAAATCGGTCATCCACCAGAGGGTCGAAGGTTTGCACCAAACAACCCATCTCCGCCAAGGCTTCTGCTAGTGGCTCCGCCGGTGTTTCTCGGGGGTCCCCAATTCCTGGCTTGTAAGACCAACCTAGTAATAGAACATTAGAGCCATCTATTTCAACATCGTATCTATTCAATATCTCAGATATGTCTGCTGCCACATTGCTGGGCATGGCACTATTGACCTGCCGAGCAGAAGTAATCAACTCGACTGGAGCGCCTGCATTCTTCGCCTTCTGAATCAGATAGTATGGATCTACAGGAATACAGTGCCCACCTACTCCTACACCAGGTCGATAGCGATGGAAATTCCATTTAGTTGCAGCCGCATCAAGAACATCTTCAACATCGATTCCTAAGACCGGGAAAATTCTAGCCAACTCGTTAACCAAAGCAATGTTGAGGTCGCGCTGCACATTCTCAACCACTTTTGCGGCTTCAGCCACTTCTATTGCCCCGACATAAGTCACGCCACCGCTAGTCAGAGTGTCATACAAGTCACGTAAGTCCTTACCAACATTTTCGTTACTAGCT
>NYYK01000063.1 GCA_002685895.1 Methanobacteriota archaeon | reverse complement strand
TTTTTCTAGTTCTGTTGCCGGCACTACAACATCACGTATAGCATACTCAATCTGAGCAGCTCGTTCGGCCACAGGAATAGGCTTCATCTCATCCCCCATTTTCTTCACCATGAATCGTGGTCAGTGCGCTGGGTTGGGGCTGCGAGTACGACTTCTTCATCTTCGCCCTTTGCAATTAGTCGAGCTGCACGCATCATTGAAGCGGAACCTCCAACCAATCCAACACCACTTTCAATTAANAATGTGAAAATCGCAGGTAACANCAGNAGAGCAGAAGATGCAGCAACAATTAGCAGAATAATGATGGTCAGAACGAACGGCTTGAGGGCGGGAATTGGTATGAAAAATGCAGTGGCCAACCCCAGACAGGTTACAAAAACAGCCTCAATTAACGACATTCCCGTAGTGGTACATGCTTCTCTCACTGCTTCGATGGTTCCACCCTGTTCTCGAACCCTATTAGCAATATGAATGCTGAAATCAATACCAACACCCACAAGAATTGAACCTATCATAACTGTGACAAGTGAAAGAGTCACATCCATTTGTTGCATCACTAACCACTGCATGGCCACTGTAAATACTACCGGCAAGGTCGTTAACAGGGCAAATCTTGGATCCCTAAATACCACTGCTAGAGTGAACAGTGTAGCAATTAGAGCGAATCCTAGCGAAGTCCATTGTGAGCCAACAATTAACTCGTTCACCGCGATTGTTACCGCAGCAACTCCAATGAGTGGTGATGATGAGATGCCACNCGGATAACTTTGCTCAGCATAGATGTTGATTTCATCAACAGCAGTTTGAGTTTCTTTTACATTCATGAATGGCATATCAATGTAAATCAGGCTACGTTGGAATGATTCGTTTATGAACAGTTGCCGCGTTTCTTGCGTCAAAGAAGCATAGAAAACATCGAGGAGGAAAATCTGTACGCGTTTATTGGCATCATCCTCGGTGTTGAAGGTACTGAGTACTTTCCAAAAGGTAGCATCTTGGTCTTGTTCTCTGTCAAATATGACATGGCATACCTCTTCGCCAGTACCTCCAATAATATCACAGAACGGTAGGACAGAAGTGCCTGATAAATTGACTGAAACGCCAACAGATTTCATTAGGAAGACTATACTGATAGCGTTAGTTCTATCAACTCTATCTGTACGATTTTCAAGCATTTCAATATCTTGTAATTTAGCAAATGGGTCATCATTTTCTGTCGAATCATCATCTCTATCNCCGGCAATGGCTCCATCAACAAGCAGCATCCCAATCTGTCCAGCATTGAACTCCTGACTGTATTGTTTCATTTTCAGAATAGGTGGTTGGCCTTCAGGGGCCATGTCAAGTAGGTCGATATTTTCCTCAACCAATGGGCGCGCCCAAAATGCTGAAGTTAGCATCAATATGACGAAAATACTGAGAGTTATTTTGGGCCAATTAATCGGCTGTTCAACTACGAATTCGATTATCTTNGGTGGCGGGTGACTAGGTTTCTTCAGATCCAATAACATCGTCAAATTAGGAACCATNACCATGGTTAAGAAATAGACAATGACAATTCCTCCAGCCAACGCAATTCCAACAGTTTTGATTGGGGCCATAGGTGTTGAAACAAGAGATATGAAGCCAATGACCGTTGTCATGGCAGAAAGCAGCACTGCTTTACCTGTTGATTGCAAAGCGATGGCCATTTTATCTTCGGGTGTACCCGATTCTTCTGCATATCGATTAGTAATGTGAAGCCCATACGAAACGCCAAGGGCAAGNAATATTGGACCAACAATGATTACCGTCATAGTCACCTCATAGTCGAGATAACCAATGATTCCAAGGGTCCACCAAACAGAACAGAGAGTNGGTAAACCTGAAATGATAACGACTTTGATTCCTTGAATGATTCTGACGCGTCCAGTTTGAATCAAGTCTGAATGGAATAAAAACAAACCCAATGCAACTGCTATGATTCCTAGGGGGAATATTTGCCAAAAGAGAACAAATGAATACTTGGTAACTGAGTTGGTGATTGGCACGGGGCCAGTTAAGGTCATAGTCAATCCAAGACATTGAGGGGCTGTTCCATTTTGTCCATCAGGCCTTTCTTCACAACCAGCCTGTTCTTCATTCCAGTTGTTCTCAAANGCGTTTTGCTCAATCCAGCATTCGGTGTAGGTGATGATGTCGGTATATGCTTCGGCCTCTCTCTGCCCACCGGTTTTGCAGACCTCAGCAATTTCACTNGCGTGGAATCCGGTGTCAACAACCCCTACCACTATGACGCCTCTATTGGGGAAGCCAACTTGTTCTAGGGCTCCAGCACCAACATCGCGGTATAGTTTGTCTTTAGCATTGGGTGGCAATTCGCCAATAATCTGATTGACACGATTCTGGTCATCAGGGATGCTGTAACCGCCAAGAGTGTCGCCAAGGTCATCGATTTGGTCATTTATTTGTTGTGAGAGATCTTCATCCCCCAATGCATTAGTAACAAACGCTTTTGCAACTCTCGGAGCAGAAGAATTCACTTCTTTGACAACAGTTGATATAGATAATATGTAGATAATCCCGTCTTCTTCCCCTCCATCTGAAACAACTTTATTCAGTTGTCTTTCAATAAGGTCTAACTGTTTGAGAATGGCCACATCAGTGACGCCTTGATTTTCTGATTCCACATAAATAATCATGGCATTAGTAGTCCAATCTTCTTCGATAGTGGCGATATCATCTTTCACTCTAGAATCATCAGGCAGATAGACTTCTAGGTCGCCATTGACATTTAGGGAAGTTGTACCGGTCCATTTATCCAAAATGCCCGAATGAAATAGGAAGAACATGGTGATAAGGAGACATATAGCAACAGTAGGTGCTGGGAAGCGAGTAAGTGTTCCAATAACGGACATCTTTCGTAGTTCTTTCTTGAGTCTACGAGGAGCTGCAAGAATAACTTCCATAGCATTATCAGCATCAATATCACCGAGTTTTTCTTTGACTTTATCAGTAGTGGCTAATATCTTGCCAGTAAGTTGCTTGGTGGGTGCTTTTGAAAGCACATCGTCGTCAATCTCTCTATCTGAGATGTTCTCCACCAATCACTCCTCAATCAATTCACCCTTTAACCTCTCAGCCAAATGTCCACGCTTACGCGTGATTCTGCATAGGTAGGGTTTAGCCGAATTGTGAATATTATTGAAAATACATCGAGGGATAAGCGGTATCCTCTTGAATAGCAACATATGGCGAAGCCTTAGGGGACCCTTGCAGTTGACGTGTGATGGGGCCTGGTGGGATTCTGAATGGCAAAGCCGCGTATCAACGAGAAGCGTTGGACGATTGACTTAGAAAAGCGCATCCAGGAGGAGCACTACGCCGACAAGAAAGCCTACGATAATCGCTATGGATTCAATCCTAATTCAGATAAAGAAATATTTGTTGTTGATACCCCCCCACCATATCCTAGTGGAACATGGCACATTGGTGCAGTTGCACAGTATTCGATGATAGATGTGATAGCACGTTGCCAACGTTTGATGGGAAAGGAAGTATATTTCCCCTGGGGGGTCGACCGAAATGGCATCAATATTGAGTTCACAGTGGAGAAGAACACTGGTAAGAAGATGAAAACTTACGACCGAGCAGAATTCCTCAAGTTGTGTCAAGAGGCCATTGAAGAGTTTACTCAAGCGATGCGTGACACTGCAAGTAGAGTCGGTCTTTCTTGTGATTTTGCTAAGGAATATTTGACCGATTCGCCGGAATACCGCGCAATAACCCAAGCAATTTTTGTTGATCTTTTCAAACGAGGAGAAATTGTTGAGGACCTACGGCCAAATATCTACGACCCTATTGAAGGAACCACCATTGCTGAGGCTGAAGTAGAGAGATTACAAAGAATGACACAACTGGTTGATGTCAGATGGACCACCGAAAGCGGTGAAGATGTCATCATTTCCACGACACGTCCCGAACTCATCTGCGCCTGCGGAGTAGTTGTAGTCCACCCCGAAGATGCCCGATATAGCCATCTTGTCGGTAAGCAGATACACTTGCCCGTTGAAGTGTCTGGTCGTACTACCAGCGTCGAAATTCAAACACATTCTTCTGTTAAGTTGGAATTCGGCTCTGGAGTATTGATGGTCTGTTCCTTTGGTGACCAAAATGACGTTGCTGTATTCAGAGAATTGGGTCTCTCTCCATTCCAAGCTATCGGTTTGGATGGTTGCATGACGGAAGTAGCAGGTCCACTTTCAGGAATGTCGGTAAAAGATGCTAGGGTGAATGTCATAGCATCTCTAGAGGCTGCAGACAGAATCGTTTCTATTGAAGATAGAGAACAGGAAGTACCAGTTTCTGAGCGAGGAAAGAATCCCGTCGAAATCATTCTACTGAAAGAATGGTATGTCCGTCAAACTCACAAACAGGAGAGGCTGGCTGAACTAGCAGATGAAATCAATTTCATTCCCCCTCGTAACAAACAATTTCTTCTTGATTGGATGGAGAACATTTCCATCGATTGGCCAATTAGTAGGCGAAGGTGGTATCACACAGAAATCCCAATTTGGTATTCCGAGGATGGAAGCAAGGTTGCCGTGCCACAACCGGGGGCTTATGTTCAACCGTGGAGAGAAAATCCTCCAAGTGATTCAAGAGTTCTAGATCGTGAAACTAGAGAAGATTTGGGTGATTATCAATCTTTGGCGGAGTCGCTTGGACAAATGGAGGGCGAGGAAAAGGTGTTTGATACATGGATGGATTCGTCCAATTCCAATCTTTTTGTCTCTGGATACTTGAATGAACCAGAAGTATTTGAGCGGGCATTCCCCACTGGAATCCGCCCTCAAGGCAAAGAAATTGTGAGAACTTGGCTTTACTATACACTACTGAAATCAGCTTTATTGTTCGATAAACCTGGGTTTGAGAATGTATGGATTGATGGTCTTGGAATGGATCCATGGGGTCGAAAGATGTCCAAGTCTCTTGGGAATGGAATTGATGCAGATTCCGTACTTGAATGTGGGGCTGGGGGTCGTACTGGTTCATGGAAGGTGAAAGGTCCAGACAAGACTGTTCAGTTGAAAGCAAACAAAATCGGTTCCGAGTGCTTCCGTTTGTGGAAGGCTTGTGATGCTCAGGTTGGTGATGATTTTCAGATTAATCCTGAAGAGATTGAGGCCAAATATTACGGGGTTTTGACCAAGTTGTTCAATGTAGCACGCTTTGCTAGCCAGTTCGATGTGCCTGAAGATTTGGATATCTTGCCATCCGATTTACCTCCATCGGACCGTTGGATTATCGCAGAATTTTGCGACCTCAATAAGGTAGTCAATAATTCATGGAATGAAATTGACATTTATACAGCAGCTCAATCAATCAAGAATTTCGGAACAGGAATATTACCAAGTCACTGGCTTGAGATGGCCAAGACTAGACTCTATGATGGTGATTCTGCCGCTGCTTGGACGATTCACAGAATCGTTCGTGATTTACTTACAATGTTCTCTCCAATTTGCCCATTTTTCAGCCACCATCTGTCAACTACGCTGTATGGTGTTTCGGCTGTCGATGTCCGAGAATTCCCTGCGCCCCCTGATCCCACGCTTGTTGATTCTGATGAAGGTGGTAGGTTGCGAGGATTGACAGCCGCTTTAGTCGAGTTTAATTCCGAGACTTGGAAGGCCAAGAAGGATGCGGGACTCTCGCTGAATTCTCCAATAGAGGGAGTAGAGGTTCCATCTGTTTTATCAGAATTGAAAGAGGCATTAACTGCGATGCACAAACTTGAGTGATTCAAAAGATAAGAGGGTTTAGGATTGATTTGGGTCTTCTTCCTTCTAGGAAGTCAATGATTAGGGCTGCCATTTCTTGGCCTATTCTTGCTTGCGCTTCATATGTGGCGGCACCAATATGTGGGGTCCCGTGGAAATTTCGGTGATGAATTAGTGGATTGTCAAGAGCAGGTTCAACTTCAAACACATCAAGGGCAGCAGAGGCCAATGTACCGTTTTCAAGTGCTTCCAAAACCGCCAACTCATCTACAATTCCACCGCGGGCACAGTTGACAAGATGGTTGCCACATTGAACTCCATCGATACCAACATGTGGCATCAACTGTATTCTTTCTGAATTAACCAAATGGTGAGTTTCATCGGAGTGATTACAATGAATTGAGATGTGAGTACACAACCTGAATACCTCATCGATATCATCGTGCAGGGTGCAGTGTTGATCTGCTGCAATCTCAGGTGATAAGTAGGGGTCATATGTGTGTAGAGTCATTCCGAGTGAGCGAGCTAGTTTCCCCACGCCTTGAGCAATTCTTCCAAAACCGATCAAGCCGAGCCTTTTCCCAGAAAGTTCAGTTCCCCGCAAACTCTTTTTTGCCCATTCGTTACTTCTTAGTGTACGATCACCTGTAGTAATGTGGCGGGCACAAGAAAGCAGGTGCCCAATGGTCAATTCTACTACCGCATTGGTTGACGCCGAGGGCGTGTTACAGACAGCGATTTTTGATTTTGTAGCTGCATTCATATCGATATTATCTATTCCAACTCCAGCCCTTCCTATCAATTTGAGAGAGCCATTTCTACCGGATGAAGAGTTAATCACCTTGTCAGTAATTTTGGTGGCACTTCTGATGACCACTGCATCAAAATCGCCAAGAACGCCATTATCCAACTCACTTTTTGAGTAGTGGTTGAGAATTACTTCGTGCCCCGCTTCCTCTAGTTGTTTGATGGCATTTTCGTCCATACCGTCAGTGACCGCAACTCGCCCCATTATTGCTCGGCGGACACCGGACTTCAATCAAGATTGCTACGAAATACACCATCATCCAAATGTTACCAGTTACCGCGCGAGGTTTGATAATCTGTTGCTGTTAGTGGAGGGTAGGCATTAGTATGACTGACCAAATTGAACCAATTGAAGCAGAAGCACATTGTGATGGGCCTTGCGGAGTCTATGACCCTGCATCTGCTAGAATCGCTGCTGAAGCAGTGCAATCAATGACCACCAAAATGAACGCTTTAAACAATCCAATTGCGAATGGAACAAATGACCAATTTATCGCATATCTAAACACAATGTCTCGTTATGCAGCAATCAAAGAAGAAGAAGCACAGAAATGTAAGGATGAGTTACTAATTCTATGGACAGATTTCTTCAAGCCTCAACATCTAGAATCTATTCCTAACCTTCATGATAAATTCTGGCAGGCTGCTAAATTATGCTCTGCTTGTAAAGTAGAGGTGTCTGATCAACATGCTCAAGAGTTGATAGATGCATGCGAGGAAATTCACAATATTTTCTGGGCAGCGAAGGGTCTTGATGTGCCTTGGATACGTGCCAGTTGAGTGCAATGTTCGGCAATAATTGTCAAACACACCCCGTCATTGTCAATGGCGATAGTATGTGGCCAACCATATGTGATGGTGAGCAGGTAATGTGCGAAATCGGATATTATGAGTCAACAAAACCTCGTATCGACGAAATAGTTCTCTGTATTCATCCATTGAAACCATCTGTAAGGGTAATTAAGCGTATTACAGAGGTTTGTTCAGATGGAAGAGTATTTCTCGAAGGGGATAATCCTGACCCGATAGGATCCACTGATAGCCACGCATTTGGTTTGGTCGCAAAAGAACAAATACTTGGCAGAATACTTATTTCTTCCCAATAGTAACCGTTCTCTTCATCAATATGGTTGAGTGCGCCTAACTTGTGGATTGGTCGGTTGATGACCCTACTTCCCTTGCTTTAGTGGTAGGTTTACTAGTTGCCCCCATGCTTTTTTCNATTCCAACTCAAAGACTTTGGAAGAAGCGNGTGTTGANATCAGAAATNCACAAGAAATATAGAAAAATGGTGCAAGGAATTCTCACACACGGGTATCCATTGCAAATCTTCCGCGCTTCACTAGACAAAGCCGCTCGAGGATGGGGTTTAGATGATAAGGAACAAGGACGAATAGAGAGTGATATACTATATCCACTAAACACAATGCATTTCTTGATTCTTCCATCAATGATATTGTGGCCAATCTTATCAATTTTCGCTGTATTCCTAATNTTACCCCTCATTCCACTGTTGCGTTTTACCGAATGGTTGATGATAGATCAAGGGGTGCTTGCTTGGATTGTCAAACTGATAAAGAAATACACAAATTGGCAACTTATTGGNGTTCCGAAACTTGCTCGAGATGCTCGCAGGGGTGATGTATGGATTCATGCCCTCCACCGGATGCCAACTACTGTGTTTCTAGGATTGTTTGCTTATCTTGTTGTTCACTATCTTTCTTTGCCTGATATTGTTGCCCTTGCTTGCGCTGGTATTGTTTATCTCATCCTAGCCTCTCTTGCCATAATTACTGCAGTAGCCATTGATGGCGAACTCGCATTTGCAGATAATGCACAGAGAAGGATTATTCCGCTTGAATCAATATTGCAGGATTTGTTGACGCCTGTTGTCGGTATTGGTTTGTTGCTATTATTGGGACGTCAAGTATTCTTGACCATAACATTCCCTGGCGCGGGGTTGCACGATCCAATCATTTTTGCAATCTCAATACTAGTGGTTCTCTATACTGCAACCATAGTTGGTGCCTTGATTGAGTGGGCTGCTGCCCGACGGGCAAAACAGATGCGAGATGCTTTTCACCTCCAGTTAATTGAAGATGAAAATCCCGAATTATATTCATTTACAAGAAATCAGGATGGTAGTCTAAGTTTGCGTCTTATTTGTATGCTGAAGGAATTCTTTGAGAATGAGCACCGTTTTCCAGAGTTATCACTTGAAGCCACAATTAGATTTGAGGATTTGATGGCGTTACCCTCACTCGTAGAGGAAGGTGTTGTAACTCTCCCACCCAAAAAACCAGATAGGAACCCTAGCAAGGTAGTCACTGAAGAAGTGAATAAACCGGACCAGATTGAAACACTAGTGGCAGCGGATATAGTGGATGAATCCAATACATTGTGATTATTTCACGCAAAACTAATGCCGCAACTACAAGCCTTACTAGCATTAGGATTTTCAATTTTGAACCCTCCGCCCATCAAAGAATCTTGAAAATCAATTACAATTCCAGCAAGTAGGCTACTATCATAATCCGATATTGCTACTTGGATTCCGTTTACTTCACTAATTTGATAACCTTCCTCTTTAGGTATGTCAACTATCTTCATGTCGTATAAATATCCTGAACAGCCACCCCGGTGGACAGCAACTTTGAGAACAACATTATTTGGTTCCATATTCAATAACTCACGCAATTTTTGTGATGCAATATCTGTGACCTCGATATCAATAGGCACGATATTATATTCTTCATCAGTTGATAGTGACTCGGAAATAGCTCCAGTATCAGCAGGGCAATCCATTGTAATACCCTCATCCCCATACTTGATTAATTCATGTATCCAATTGGTCGAACAGGATTTCAAAAAAACAGGGAGTCTTGCCTTCATCTGAACAAGTTCTTTCGACAGCAATTTTGCCAATTCCAAACTTTTCTCCGATGATGCCTTCTAGAATCCCTTCGTCAAGATGGCAAAAAGGACTACCAAATTGCGGTGCCTTCCCACAGGCGCCAGCATCATGCACTATTATTGAGGCGGGGGGGTCACCAATAATTTCCATCTCTCCCATCTCCATTTCCTTCCATTCTTCTGATAGTAAATCCCAAAATTCTACATCTGAACTAGCATTATTATCTATTTCAAATGCTATTTCCTCACCAATTCTCTTGCCAACAATTCGCATTAAATCAGCTACATTTAATCCGAGTAATTCAAATTCAGGGAGATTTGGCTGAGGTGTCAGAATTGGTTCACCATGGCGAAGAATAGCATTAGTCCACCCATGATTATCAGGATGTTGATCTTCCACATTTCTAGCAATAATTTCCTTGAATCTACGATAAAATGAACCTGCGCCCAAATTGATATGAAGTGGCTGAGTATTTTCCCCTCGTTCAACTAGAACTTTTGCTGTAGATATTGGTGTTGCATTATTCCATGCAGATTCAATGAGTTCTGTTTGTGTTGAAAGGAATGAGGGGGCTTCTATTACAAGTGCAGCATCTTCCTTTCCTCGGCCCACGGGATTCTTTTCAATAGCAACATTTTGAACTGCTACTTCACCATCAATAATGCAACCATGCATGGAGATAGAATCGCTGTGCCTGATTTCTATTCTCTCATCGAGTTGCTCAAAATATTTCAGGGTCGTTTTATCAAGGGAAGCTAGAACTCGGACGGAAACGCCCCTATCAACTGCATCATTTGAGGCCCTTAGTGCACCAGTCTTGACAAGGTGCAGGATCCCATATTTACCCAAGACAAGCCAAACTGAAGTCTCAGAATCGTCGATAACCCTCTCCATGGCGGCATGGATGTAACTTCGCTCTTTCACTACGGTGAAGATTGCATCTTTTTGTGGGGGGTTTTCTGGGCGGTAGGTTCGTTTCTGCCCCTTCTGAAATTCGTCTAGATGAGTTCTAATTCTTCTCAATTCTTGTTCTTCGTGATTGATTAATTGCTGAAAAATCTCTTCAATCTCAAGTCCGGTGAATCGCATTGGTTTATCCAACGTCGACATCACTAAACCCCGTTCTTGAAGTCGTTTTAGGGTATTATATGAGTCCATTCGACTGATTCCGACCATCCGTCCAACGGCGCTAGCCTTCAATGGTTCAGAAGTTGCCAGTAGGATGATGACACTCGCCTCCTTTTCATCGAGACCAATATCCGTGAGCCTATCGTTTAACGATGCGCCCCCCTCATCCATGGTGTTCCGCGTTCATTCAACCGTTTTGAATGAATTGTTTTGTTGAAAATATAGAACGAAGCATTAAGGGTGGCAATCAAAGTAGCATTTCATGGATGGGGGTGTGACCAATAGTAAGCCTATCCAAGTGTGGCATCAAGGTAGTCTCGATTCAAGTAAGGACATACTTGCAAACGAACAAGCACTCCAATTATCAATTAAAGTAAGTGGTGATTACAAGCCCTTAGGGATGCTGTTGAGGACGCCTGGGGATGACGAAGATTTGGTACTTGGTTGGTTGTTGGGGGAAGCGATTATTCAATCAATGNATCCTGTTCTAGCAGTTAGTTGTGAATCAAGTAAAGTTACAGTTGAATTAGACTCCTCACAATTCAACCTATCAGATATTGATTCAAGAAGATTCACAATCACCTCAAGTTGTGGTCTTTGTGGTAGGGAATCATTAGAAGGTTTGGTAATACCTAGTAGACTTTCACTATCCAACGATCAGTGGCTAAAATCTGATGTTTTGACTAAATTGCCCACAAGTCTTGCCACTTCTCAAGAATATTTTGAAGATACAGGTGGATTGCATGCATCCGCTCTTTTTGATGAACAAGCCAATCTTATTGAAGTGAAAGAGGATGTAGGTCGCCATAATGCATTAGACAAATTGATTGGTTCTAGATTGAAAGATGAAGGACTACCTGCTGAGCGGCAGATTCTCATGCTTTCTGGTAGAATAGGATACGAACTAGTTCAGAAGGCAGCTTTTGCAGGAATCCCTGTTGTAGCAGGACTTGGCGCTCCTTCATCTATGGCTGTAGACGCAGCAAGAAGTGCTGGTTTGACATTAATTGGTTTTCTCAAACAAGATAAATTCAATGTTTACAGTGGTGCTTGGAGATTGGAATAACCAACTCTTTCATAATTAATAGTTGAATAAAGGCTATGCGCGAACATTGACAAAGCCATAGGCTTTGGCGGTATAAGAGTGTAGTCAAATCACTCTTGAAAGGTGGATGGTTCATGGTTGGTGATGGTGGTGGTTGGAATCCTGAAAAGCCAGGCCACGATCTGCTAGATATTCTAAAGGATGAAATTCGTACCAAAGGGCAACCAAGCGCTGAAAGAGTTCGTGAAATTGCCAATCTTACCGGAACTACTGCTGCAAAAGTACGTGGCGTAATCGGATATTATTCTGAATTGAAANCAGATGATTCCACAGTTCGAGTTTGTATGGGTGAATCTTGTCGAGCTCGTGGCTCAGAAGCAGTTGCAGAATCACTTGCAAAAGATGGTGAAACCGTAGGGGCATTGCATTGTGCCGGTTTGTGTACTAGTGGTCCAGCNATNTTGCGAGAAGGAACGAATGGTTCCAATGGGTTGCACGGGTACTGGATTACAATTATTTGTCAGCATGGATAGCATTAGTCAGGNATTGGGNGCAGAAGAAGTCGTTCNATCACTCATTCAAGAATTAGATGATACAGTATCGATTACCAGAACTGGTAGTAGGGGNTTNTTCCATCTTGAGCCAATGATTGAGGTTGATATTGATGGNNCTCGTCATGCATTCGGACCAATCCAACCCGGAGNGGTGCCCTCATTGGTCCAAGCGATTTCCAATGGCTCAGCAAATGAACATCCTGCTGCACTAGGGCCGATTGACTCACTGACTGAATTGAATACCCAGACTAGATTTGCTATGGCAAGAATGGGGTTAGAAAATCCACTCGACCTTGATGTGCAAAAGGAACTTGGGGCATATTCGGGACTGAACAAGGCAAGAGATGGTGGGGCTGAATTCGTATTACAAGAACTTGAGTTGGCGGGACTGAGAGGACGAGGTGGTGCTGGGTTCCCTACACATTTCAAATGGAGATCTGCGATGGAACAAGGTGATCCAATCAAGCATGTTGTTGCCAATGCAGATGAAGGCGATGCTGGCACTTTCATAGACAGGATGGTGATGGAAGGAGACCCTCATGCATTGATTGAAGGGATGCTGATTTGTGCAGAAACCATTGGTGCAGCACAGGGCTGGGTCTATCTGAGAAGCGAATATCCTCAAGCAAAGCGAATTTTGCAATCAGCAATCGATAGTGCCAGAGAAGCAAACCTCTTGGGCGAGCATTTCGATATCTCAATCGCTCTCGGTGCAGGATCATATGTTTGTGGTGAGGAAACCGCATTGCTGGAAAGCCTAGAAGGACGCAGAGGCGAAGTGAGGGCGCGGCCACCATATCCAACAGAAAAGGGATTATTTGGCCACCCAACCATTGTGAACAATGTTCTGACATTTTCAATGGCCGCAGCAATCATGCGTGAAGGCGGAAGCGTGGTTGGGAGTATTGGAACAGAACAAAGTAAGGGTACAGTCGTTGCTCAAATTTCAGGTGATGTTGGGATTCCAACGTGTGTCGAAGTGCCATTTGGCGGCAA
Source organism: Methanobacteriota archaeon (assembly GCA_002685895.1). GTDB lineage: Archaea > Thermoplasmatota > Poseidoniia > Poseidoniales > Thalassarchaeaceae > MGIIb-Q1. The sequence goes on along the minus strand of NYYK01000063.1, from coordinate 101 downwards.
TGTTGCTGAACTTTTCAATAACCATTCATCACTCGATGAAGTCGTTGCAGTTCAAGTTGGAGGGCCACTTGGTGGAGTCTTTGCAGCAGAAGAATTGGAAA
>NYYK01000062.1 GCA_002685895.1 Methanobacteriota archaeon | reverse complement strand
ACTGAACCAGAGAATGAAAAATAATCCATACTGCAAATTGGTAAATGGAATGATGTTAAATGTGTGTTCTGAAAGAGCACTAGCACATCCACTACTTGCTGCACACAAAGAGGTTTGACCAATTACTTCTTGTCTTTGAATAACCCAAATCCAAACAGCTGAAACCAAACCACCAAAAATGGAGGAAATGGTTCCAACTAGCATTCTTCGACTAACAGGCTCAGATACCAAGTTTGACATTCCAAGACTTTTGAAATACGGGCGGGTTGCTTCAAACCTAGATACTGCTCCAAAGAGAACAGTTAAGCCAGCCATAATTGTGACTACGGTAGTTGATAAAATCATAATTATCACTCCTCCGGTGTTGGCAACAATGTAAAGAGCGCTTGACTAACATCTACTCCCGCATGCTGTGCTTGATTCCATGCAACAATTCCATCTGGTTGAATTACGACTACGAAGGGGGTTCCTTGGACACCCCAAGGATCCATGTTACTTCCTAGGAGGTCATCAAAATAGGCCCAATTATGTGCTTCACCTGGCCGAGATGCGCAATCAGAATCTCCGCCATTACACGATTGTAAGGAGGCCTTATCCTGAAATGCTACTATCTCTTCCCTAGATGAATCATGGTTAGGAATTTGGAGACTTACTGCAATACTAATGATAGTCAAGTGGGAACTAAATGCATCATCAATCAGGGACATCTGTTCCGCATACGACCAACAATGACCACAATCAGTATCCATGAATTGGATTAGGAACCACTTTGAGTCGGAGTCAGATTCATTGGACCAATCGTGGTCAATTTCTTCATAGAGTTCAAAATCATCCCATGAAGAAGAACCAGACATATGCACCTTTCCAATCAAATTTGGTGCTAACTCTCCCTCGTTGGGGCCTATTGTGGGTACATCAGTGAAGAGGACAACAGCTAGTATGATGAAAGTGAGCGCACCTGCGGTCACGAAACCTGCTGTTAACCTAGCATCTCCATCCTCGTCCGCTCTTAAATTACGTCTTCGAATTCCTTCACTTATCATCAATTCCAATCTCCTCCATCAAAGTCTGAGCAGTGTGTCTCACAGCACCCTCAGAATTGTATTTTGTGGAATAACCTGCATTATTCATTCGAGTTGGGTCTAGCATTGCCTTAGGCACATCTCCANNCCAGCCACGATCNCCACCNGTNTANTCAATNGANACNTNGGGNAANCCNGACTCNTCAATNACAATCTCTGCNATTCTNCTNACACTACAAGTATCATCGCTACCAAGATTATAGCAATTTATTGCTTCATCAGTCGAGGAGACGAGGTGGATTATTGCTGCAGCACAATCACGTACCTCCATGTAGGATTTCTCTTGACGACCATTGCCAAGAACTTCCAAACGATTAGGATCAGCCCTCAGTTTGTGAATAAAATCAAAAATCACTCCATGGGTTCCGCGCGCGCCTACGATGTTAGCAAACCGGAATATCCACGCTTGTAGTCCAAAAGTACCTACCCAAGAGGTAATGAGAGCTTCTGAGCCCAACTTACTCGCACCATACAAAGAGATGGGAAATAGTGGCCCATAATCCTCTGGAGTTGGCATCTGCTCCGCCTNCCCATACACTACGGATGAAGAGGAAAAAGCAATCTTCTTAACTTCATTTACCCGCATTGCCTCAAGTACATTGTAGGTAGCAACTGTACCCTGTTTCAGATCTGTATCTGTGACACTGGTACCTAATCTGATATCAGGATTTGCGGCTAGGTGAAATACGATATCGACGCCCTGCATTGCTCCATTCACCGCATCTAAATCGAGTAAATCTCCTTCAATCACACTCACCTCTTCGCCATGATGTTGCAGAAATTCTCTTCGCCCAGATGAGAAATTATCAAAGATGCTAACTTCGTGACCAGCCTCAAGCAACAGATCTACAAGATGGGAGCCAACAAAGCCAGCGCCACCAGTTACTAAGCAGTGCATATTGAAGAGGCCGACCAAGCAACCCTCTTTGACGCTTGCGCGCACAAGTCAACGCTATTTTACGCNCCCTAACTACAATCCCCCATACACATTCATCCTCTGTTGACAGNTAATAGTACCAAATGGAAGAAAAATTGCCTAATTGAATTTTGCTTGTTCACTTTCAGTTTATTCCCGAAGGGAAGAAGACAATACACATTCACTTTCATTGCCCCCCCTACGAAATGATGGTGTACCCTCGCTTCTCACTGAAACTTCTCGGCAACAAGTCAGAAAGCTTTGATGCATAATGATGAAATTGTCAGGAGTTGAAAAAAAATGAGTAAAAATGTAAAAAATGAAACCCAGAATGAGAACGAAGAAACTGATGAGGAACCAACCCTGTTGGTCGGTTATGTCAGGAAGAGTAACGCTGGAGGAGCGCTAAAGCTGTCAATCAACAGCAGTGCTTTCACCGACTGCTCCACCTACAGCACCAGTGATGGACAGACGTATGTACCACTGATCATCAACCTCGCCTCTCTCCGCCGCGTATTAGATGGAGAACGGGCAGTTACAACTGTTAGTCAGTTCATCGACAACTAAATTCGCCAACGGCTCGGGTAATCTCTTGGTTGCCCGAGCCCACATTCATCTTCCGCGATTTTGATTTGTTGATATAATCGCGCGGGCGTTGGTAACAATCGCGGATACGCTTATAACACCGTCAGCGGGCCTACTGCTCAGTTTCGTATGACAATTGATGCAAAACCAGACGGAGATGATTTGCGCCAGTTCGTTTGTTCTGGTGTTAACTTCGATATCGATGAAAAGCCAATTCAAAAGAAGCGCCGCTCAAAGAGTAGTGGCGTTGAACCAAGAATTGGTTTAGGGAGCTTGAGGGCTCGAGCAGAACCAAAATCTAAACCGGTTAAGAACGTTAAGCGCAAAGTACGAAGGAAAGATTGCTCTAATATGCAATCACTGTATATGTACGAAACCGAGAATTCAAAGAGTTCAATTTCTGAACATGATTTGAATTGCCCGCATTGTAGTGAGTCACTGGATGTTGCTAGACTCCTTGAACAACTAGAACCCCATATCGCGCAGATTGTATCTCANAGAGTTGACGAACGGGAAGCAGAACTTCGCCGGAATCTCGTGGCGGAGTTTCAGCGTCGTAGAATTGCTGCTGATAATACGTTGACTCAAAGCTAGTATATCACATCTCGAGATTCCATTATTTCCCAAGCAACATATAATATTTAATTATCACAATACTGAATTATTTTCGGTAAACGGCTAAATACGGCGCGGTAGGCAGAATATACTGATGGAGGAACGCCACCCCTCTGGCCCGGTGATTGCGGCGATGCCTCTCTACAATGAAGAGGAGACCATCGGCACAGTTGTTCTTCAATCTCTAAAACATGTAGACGAAGTCTACTGTGTCGACGATGGCTCTTACGATTCATCTGCAAGAATTGCTAGTAAGTTAGGTGCCAAGGTCCACTACCATCGCTCAAATCGCGGTTATGGCGCAGCACTCAAATCGATTTTCAAATATGCACTAGAGTCTGATGCAAAGGCACTAGTCATTCTAGATAGTGATGGTCAACACGACCCCAATGACATTCCTACGCTATTAGAACCGATTTTTGAAGGTGAAGCGGATTTCGTCATAGGTTCAAGATTCATTGAAGGTGGTTCCGGAGAAGAGATGCCAGCCTACAGAAAATTGGGTGTTAAATTGATTACTGCTGCCTCAAATCTAACAACTGACCTCTCCGTCAGGGACACACAAAGTGGGTTCAGGGCTTTCTCCAATCAAGCATTAAAGAAAATTCGCTTTGATCAAGATGGAATGGAATCCACACTTGAGATGCTTGAACAATGTAATGAAATGGAGCTATCAGTTACTGAAGTTCCTACCATCATCCGCTACGATGTGCCCAAAGGTTCTCGATTTACTGCCATGAGTCATGGCTTCACAGTCCTCTCGTATGCCTTGATTTCTCTATCTCAGAAGAAACCATTCCTCGCTTTTGGTTTACCTGGTGCCGGTCTCTTGACCCTCGGTTCAGCCATTGGAATGAGAGCCTTGAATAGATTCAACGAATTTACCGGGGCATCACTTGATTTGACTGTTGGGCCAGGGTTAACTGCTGCATGGCTATCGATGCTTGGCATCAGCCTAATTTTCACAGGACTTGTTTTACAAGGTACAAGGACAATCATGAAGCGTTTGATTGTTCGAAACTTCGGCATTGAGTGAGTATCTGCCTCTTCGCCATTCTTTGACCTCTTGAGGGCGAACTGTTCATCATAGTCAAGTCATCAGGAGGATACATGGCGGATGAGGAGGGGGGTGAAATCGAGCAATTAGGTTGGCGCAGAATCATCAACCAAATCAAAAACAACCCCTTCTACTCNACTTATACAGATATTTCTGACAACGTACGAGGTAAAGTTTCAGAGATCAGCAGTTGGTCACACTCTTTCGTTGAAGGGCAGGCGACACGTTTCTATCGTACAATTTTCCGCTCACCTGGGCCAATTGTCATCGTAATGATTTTACTGACACTTCTTGTTGGCAAAGATGCTATGGATTTTGGACAACAAATTAATGGAGACGTTGAGATATATCTTCCTGATGGAGCAGATTCAACTGAGTTGCTACTCGATGTAAGGGAACAATGGTCTACAGACATCGTATTGCTCTACATTCACACTGATAATTCAATTGATGACCCAACTCATAGGGGTAGTGAAAATATTACAGATGTTGATATTCTGAGACAGATAAGTTTCCTTGAAGGGGATGACGATAACAAGGATATGTCGCGCTATGCTAGAGGAATTGATTGGAACAAAGATGACCGAGGGACCCAAGATGGTGTTGTTTGGATATTAAGCGCATCTCAAATGATTAAGGAAGCCAACTCAGCACCCAATCGTTTTGCTTGTTCAGTTGAAAAATATGGCCTCCCCATCCAAACCGGTGAAGATTGTACTATTACAAATCAAGACCCGCGCGATACCTACGTAATTCCCGATAACCAAGACAGAGTAAACAACACAGTGGAGAATCTGGGGAAGTCATTGGACAATCTAGTTATTGACACTAATGGTGATGGGATTTGGGACACTGCAGTTGTGGTCATGGGTATCAGATTTGAAATGGCTGGGGCCGATGTTGATACTAGGACCGACCCTAATGGAAACGAAATTCTTGACCATAAAGCATTCATCCTACACCTTAAGTCAGTAATTAATGACTGCGCTAGAAACCCCGATATTTACAATCAATTTGACGACCCATTGTGTGGTCGCGACTATGAAGGAATTAAGCTTTCTAGTATGGATGATGAGCGTTGGGAAGATCTACCCACTAGACAAGCCATTACTGTCACCGGGCTAACTCCAGTATTGCATGATGTTTCTGACGCAATATACTTGGCATTAGAAGATATGTTGCCAATTAGTCTTGCTTTTGTTTGCATTGCGATGATTGCACTACACAGAAACCCGAAAGTTCTGATTATTTGTGGCACCCCAATTGTTCTAAGTTTAGCAGTTACCTTTGGCACTACGGTAATTCTAGACATAATGCTAACACCTATGATAATCGCTGCGGGACCAATTCTAATTGGACTGGGTGTTGACTATGCATTACACTTAATCAACAGAATCGAAGAAACGCGTGACAATATGCTGGAAGAAAATGCAAATCTTGTATGGGAAGCAAAAAGGGATGGTGAGCCCCTCCCAGAATTAGATCCGTGGGACAAACAACTCTACCTTGATGCAACTGTCCATTCGATAATGACAACTGGGCACGCAATACTGCTCTCAGCAATCACCACAATTGTAGGTTTCAGTGTTCTAGCTTGGGCGTGGCTTGTTCCTATTCAACCAATGAGAACCGTAGGGATTACACTAGTATTGGGAATCAGTTGTACCTTCTTTTTCAGCATCATTTTAGTTCCTGCATTGGGGTGGTTAGTGCGCTATAGAAAGACAGGCGGGAAGAAGGCTGAGAAGATTTGGAAAAAAATAGGTGAAGTGCCAGTTAAAGGAGCTGTCATAGTAATTGCTTTTGCTTTGTTTGTCAGCATATTTGGAATATATTTTCTTGAAGATGAACTTGGAGCAGACATTACAGCAGGCTCAAATGAGGTGCCTCCTGATTTAGAATCTTATGAGACGTTAGCAGAATATTCTAGTGTCTTTAAAGGAGGACAAACAAATATGTTCATCATAGATGCTGAAGCAAGGGGTGTCAGAGATGATATCGCCCCTATTCGCCATCTTGAAGTATTGGATTCAATAGAATATATTACAGAAGAGAAGATTAACAACGTGGCCAATACTAGTTCAATCAGTTTAGTAACGATTCTGAAAGCAATTCACATCAATGTCAATCTTTCAGGGCAAGAAATGTATGACCGCTCTCTTTGGGAAATATTACATTCCCCTTGTTGGGAAAATCAAATTCAGCCAGAATGCATCATTACTGGTGATATTGTAATTACTTCTGTAACAACCAGAGAAGTCATGATAAATATCGCCTTTGACACACTTTCTTACGAAATTCGATCTATGTTGATGAATGAACCAATGGCTAACCTTGGAGAAACTAAGACGCTTGTATATGTCAATCAGCCCTACCTAAACCTCGCTCTAGCGGGTGAATTAAGAGAGCAATTGGACGCATATCTCTCTGAGGGTGGCTGTGATGATGCCATGAATTGCAATGCTATGGGGGTTGATAGCGTTAAGAATTCACTATTGACCGGAGGACTTCCAGTTTCATTGGATATTAACGAGGGAATTCACAAGGCCCAATCTGATGCTACTATTGCTACAATGATTGTCCTACTTTTTGCAATGGCATTACTGTTCAGAAGCCCGAGGCTAGCCTTCTTCACCATGACTTCCGTTGCTGTTGTTGTTCTTTGGCAACCACTATTGATGAAAAGTGGTGATGTCAATGTCAATGTCTTCACAGCAATGATTAGTACAATCGTTTTTGGAATCGGTGTTGATGATTCTATTCATGTGATGGATAGAATAAGAGAAGAAAAAGAGACTCCGGGTGGCATTGTAAAGGCAGTCGCAAGAACTGGACAAACCATCTTTGAGACCACCGCAACTACCTGCGCTGGCTTGGCTGCTGGATTGACTTTGGCAATTCCTGGTTTGAGAAATTTCTTCACCTTGATGATGCTATTGATTTTCTTGGCTTTATTGACCAGTGCTATACTTTTACCTGCAATGATTGTCGCTTATAGAACAATTGAATCGGCTATCAAAGGTGAAGGGAATTGGCAAGATTATGAGGAAGATGCCCACATTGTTTCTGGAACTATGGACGCTGAATTGACAGGCTAAACAGGTTTACGACAAGTTAAATGACAATCTCTCGCCTACGGCGAGTTATGAAAAGTGACGTGGCCCACTCAAATCATCGATTGGCTACTATTCTTGTCATGATATTGCTTCTTCTTTTACCTCTAGCAACCTTTTCAACATCTGCTGGCACAAGTAAATCCGCAACCGGAAATGAAGATATTGGAATCGAGATGGAGGGTTACGCATCTCTTCCGAATGTCCGCGCTTTTGAGACTGGTGAATTGGTTAATTGGAATTTGACTTGGGCGGGAGTGGACTACTCGAGTAGCAACCTGTATCACTACGACTATACTGTTCATACAGGTTATGCAAACAATGGTACAATGACCTATAACGGCTCAGGAATAGGGTTCTCCACGGAGACTGGCTCACTCACTTTCTCAATCCCTGCATTCGAATTGTGGAACAACAATTCCTATGAATACACCCTCCGAATTGTACTATGGGATCAAAGTAGGAATCAACTACTAGACTTCGTAGAGGAAGATTTTGTCATATTCCAATCATCAGTCACTTCAAACGCTTCCAAATTATTGGTATTTGGAGATTCATTGAGTGACATGGGAAACTCGAAGGCCACATATGGAACTCCTGAATCACCACCCTACTACAGCGGGAGGTTTTCCAACGGGCCAATGTGGAACGAGCATGTTGCTGTGGGGATGGGAGTCAGCATCACTCCAGGAGTTGGAAGTGCCTCGGGCCCAAATCGGGCGTTTGGGGGAGCTGAAGCCGGAGATGGACTGAACTTCTTCGTGATTCCAAATCTAGGTAAGCAAATTGAAGATTACACTAACAACTATTGGATTGGGCCAAACGAAAAGGTGGCGGTTTGGGGTGGTGGGAACAACTTCCTTAACAGTGGAGAAACTGATACCCAAAAGGTCGTCAATTACATCGTCAATCATGTCAATGACCTAGCATCTAACGGGGCAAGAGACATCATAGTACTCAATATGCCTCCTTTGGAGAAGACACCCACTTATTCAGGTGAAAGCGACAGTAGCAAGCAGGCAATGCATGCCCGAATGATTGACTACAACACAAAGTTAGACGTCGCAATGACTGCTAGGGAGAGCGCCTTGAATATTAGCATCCAATTAATTGATATCTTTGAAATGTTTGAGACAATCTACAGGAATAGTTCGTTCTATGGGCTTTCCAATGTCACTCATGCTGCCTGCCACCATCAAGGATACACCTGTGAATCGGGAGATTATATTGAACCGACAGTTGACGAATTCATTTTCTTTGACAAAATTCACCCTACAGGAACTACTCACAAGTTACTAGGAATGTACATCCTAGAGCAAATAGGCACACCAGACACTGATGGTGACGGAATTGAAAATAACGCTGACAATTGTCCTAAAACCCCTGTCGGGGATGCAGTAAATCACTTCGGTTGCCGATTAGTAGACCTCGATAGTGACTATGATGGAGTAAACGATTTGCTTGATCAATGCCCAGGTACAACTGTGGGAGCAACTGTAGATGAAAATGGGTGTGCTGACTATCAGAAGGATACTGACCAAGATGGAGTCACTGACAACATCGACCTCTGCCCTGAAACGTTAGCAAATCACGAAGTTGACAGTGATGGGTGTGCTGACTATCAGAAGGATACTGATCAAGACGGAGTCACCGACGATATTGATCTCTGCCCTAATACTGACGCTGGTGCTGAAATTAATTTAATTGGTTGTGCGCAAAATCAAATTGATAGCGACTGGGATGGCGTGATGAATGATGCAGACCAATGCCCAAACACGCCATTTGACGAGGTGGTAGATGAGAATGGATGCTCACTCAGCCAACTAGACAGTGATGAAGACGGCGTTACCGATGACTTGGACCTCTGCCCCGACACCCCCGCCCAATCACCCGTTGATATGAACGGCTGTGCTTTGACGCAACTGGATTCTGATTCTGATGGAGTTTCAGATGCAATTGATATTTGTGACCTTACTCCACCAGACGAAATAGCAAACGAAGTAGGATGCTCTCCTACACAAAGGGATAGCGATGGCGATGGTAGAAATGACGCTCTAGATGAATGCCCTCTCAGCGCTGGCTCAATACGTGGTTGCCCCACCATGGCTCTTTCTGTACAGGTGATTCACTGGCCCGAGAGCTACAATGATACTGCCATCTTAATTGTCAATACCAGTTGCGAAAATGATTATTTATTCACTACCATATTTGCTAATGAAACACTACTCAACCAGAGCGCAGGAGAAACCGAATTGCAAATACCACCACATGTAGGAGAATTTGAATTAGTGTTGAGAATTGAACACGATGTCTCTTGGATGGAAAAGAAAATCTCCCTCACTTGGCCAGAAGCACCTGTTATTGAGACAGATTCTAATGCCGCATCTAACGGACCAAGTTCCGACAGCAGTGACACCACTAGTGATGGCAGTAGCGGTACTGTAGAGGCCGAATCTTGGCAGATATCTACGACTGTAGAGTATCTGCTAGGAATTCTAATTTTCATAGGCATTGGACTAACTGTTGGAACCATTATCAGAACAAATCGACGGCCCTCTCAACCACGACTAAATTGGAATGACAACCCCTCTTCGCTATCAACATTGGAGGTAGAAAGAGAACTGATGAATCAACCTCAAATCATTTCGGATTTATCTCCTGCAGAAAGATCGACCGACCTTGAAAATGAAAGTAAGTCTGAAATCGGTGAAATTCCTTCTATTGATGGATTATTGGATTGAGGTGCGAGGGAGTAGGGAGTAAGCCCCTTTCTGTTGACCTTTCAGTTGGCTGCATTCAACTTAGCATCCTACCCGTTCCTCGCCCATGCTGGTCGGCGGAACTGTTTGGACTTGCTCCGGCGCGGTTGCTCGTCTCAGCCGATGACAGACAATCTCCTCCTTGCGGATTCACAGTACTCGACTGCATCGGTTCGTTTCTGAAGCAGAGCCAACCCTTCCGGGCTCCCGAAGTGAATCGGGGCGCCTGCATGGCGGAGAGGGGACTTTCCTCAGTGTCGTACACTGTCAGCAGCCCTCCTACTCCCTCGCAACCCTAGCGAGTACCCCACTATGCTATCAAAGGAACGGATTTGCTTTAATTGTGCATAAACAACCAGTTCTATGAACTAAAAGTGTTTACTGAGGGGGTGGTTGGTCACCATTATTGTAGTACTGTTGATACTGCTGCTGCTGGTACGCTTGTATTTGTTCAGCAGTCCATTGATATTGATTAGGTTGTTGCGCTTGTTGATAATTCTGCATCTGGGCTGAGTCCTGCTGTTGAAACTGGTATCCACCTTGTTGTTCTGTTGGGTGTGCTTGTTGAGGTTGATGTGATAACTGATTAGTTGTAGCTAGGGCTGACATCGCTTCAGAAGGACTTGCATAAGTTGAAGTCGGCTTTTGTTCATCATCCCAATCATCTTCCCAATCATCAGTATCATCTAACGCTGATTCAGATGAACCGCCACTCCTTAGAGCAAGTGAGACCACAAGAGTCAGAATCAGTAGTAATACTGCGATGATTGCTATCCATGTCATCGGCACATCTTGAAGGGCGCTTCCTAGTGGATCATCTCCNCNTTCNCCNANAATATTGATATGTTCACCCTCAAGTGANGAACCNTCNTCTAATGCAATNATTACCCANCTCTCNCCNTTNTCTTCAGGAATCCAGTCAATNTCGTAAGTAACCCTCTCCCCCATTGGCACCACNACNGATACTGGNACTGGAGTCAGTGANCGNTTCTCCCCATCACGACCTATCTCGTAAGCAAGTAATTTCGCANTNCCNGGNGCATGTCCGCTATTTCTTAATTCAATAGTTACCATTGTTGTCTGCCCGACATCAAGTTCTCCACTTCTCGAGTAAGTCAATTTTGTCAAATCTATGTCGGCCACAAGATGTTCTATATCCCACAGAACGAAAGGAGTGGAACCGCTGTTGAACTGAACTGATGACTGCATCCCGTTTCCTGCCATATCACTGCCTTTGACCCAAACTGAAAGTATGAGGGCTTCTTGGAAAGCATCTTCCGGTAGACGGCTAGCAACATCAATTACAGCTGAGACAGATATTGATTGACCAACAGGTGAGCCGCTAACATTGAGGGGTTCTGAACCTTCAATCAATGAGGGGCCATTTGGTTGGCTTGCCGTAGTGATTTTGAAGAATAATTGAAGAGTATCCACGTCTAATTTCTCTTGTTCTGAAAGAAGCAGTTCAATTTGTACTGATGAAAGATCAGTGAGGGATATTTCTGTACCCTCTCTTGGAGCATCTACNCCTACTGGGCTTGGTGCATTGCCATCGACTTCAATCCAGAATAGAGACGTTGTCGAATCGGTCCCATCTACTGCTTCAGGTGGTAAGCCACTCAATTCGAATGAAAGTGCATGACTCTTCGATTCGGAGGGCGCGACCAATTGGGATAGGAAATAACCATTCATAGTTGAAATAATGGTGCGCTCCCCATCAAGAAGTATTGACACATCAAATGGTAATGTGGGATTAAGTCCAGTTTCAACAAATGTTACTTGACCNGAAATGTTCAATCCCGTCCCTGGCCTTACCCAAGCACTTTGTCCAATTACTGNACCCTCTTCAGCCTCTAGTAGTACACTTTCCCCTAGGATAGCCAAGTTAGGAGAAAAGCGCCAACGTAGTTGGGGTAATTCAAGCCATGATTCAGCACCGGCACGGTCACGTACGGTAATCGCTGGAGCTCGACGAAGGTCGTTTTCAATTGGTAATCCCCACTCCAATGTGAATTGCAACCGCAATTCTAATTCAGTAGTGAATGGGGAAATTTCTCCACTTCTTGCATGGATATGGCATGAATCAACCACGAGGTAGTTGCCTGTTCCGTTACAGCGATTTGTTGACGCATTCCAGATGACTTCCAATGAATCAACAATTGAGTTGCTAGCAAGTTGGAATCTAACATCTTCAAGGTCAGACAAACCATTTGGCTCATCAAATGGAATGGAAATTTCATAGAGAGTTGCGGGATGTAACCAAGAGTGNTCGCCGTCAGAAAAACCTCCAGTACCAACTATCCAAGGAGCGCCATCTTGGGCCAACTGGTAAGTGAATAATTGTTCATCAATCCCTGGGCCACCTCCACCCATAACGAGGTTACCAGCGGCATCAGAGCCAGCCACATAGCCTGCTACAATGCCACCATTAGGCCCATCAGTATCATCGAATAAAAATGTGTAATTACCACGTGCCTGTTCGATGTTTGAAGGAGTTGTCATATGGTATTCAATGAATTCAGTCTCGTTAACCATGCCATCATAATTTGTATCATCCATCCAATTTCGCCAAAGCATTAGTGAAAGTTGGTCGGGCAGAAGTGGGCGGTCATAGATTTCCACTCTGATTTCTTGCGCTAGGGATTGTTGGAGGTGGTCATATTTGCGAATATTATTTTCTATGACCATAGGTGCTAAAGAATCGATTTCATAGGTGCGGTTCAATGTAATTGATGAGATATTCTCTTGGCCGCGTAGAGAATAAACATCTACTCTGAACTCAATTGGTTGAGAACTCAAAGGCGCAACTAGATTGAAATCTATTGAACCNTTTACTAGAGCAGTAGAATTGGCTACCACGACATCGTTCTCAAATATTCGCACAGCCACATCCCCAGCTCTCGGCGCTAGGAATCTATCGGTATCGGGGAAGCCAAGATCTACTGAAATTCTGATGGGTGTATTTGCTTTTAAATATAGACGATCTACTGGAATTGGTACGCCCAAATCATTGTACATCTCCCATGAAACAATCTCAACATCATTTTCAACTGCTTTTACCGAGCCGGGGCCAAAGTTCTGTGTTATTGGAACACTACGACGGCCATCATTCAATACAACTCTAGTTCTCAATATTAGTTCATCCTCATCATCCCAAGAGGCATTCAAACGAATTCGCATGGCACTTGTTACGGATGTACCATTGACATCGACATTACAACCATTAACACTGTCCCAAAGAATCATATCATTATCCGATGAGCCTTCTGCAGGAGTTAATGTACCATCAAATTTGCATAGAACTTTCACTTGATGTAATGAGCCAGCCATATCTAATTGAACAGCATGAACAGTGCCGTTAGGAGCGGTGTGTGTGGAGTTGACTTCAATCCACTGATAGGAGGGTGCAAGGGTTATTGTTGCATTAGTTATCGTTAGTGAATCACTACTTACCTCGTCTGTTGAAGAAAATGCAGTTATTGTTCCCTTTAATGAACCTGCATTAGTCATTGTGACGCTTAATGGGACTTTCTTCACACCAGATGAACTGAAAATTAGTGGCAATATATCATTGATTGACCACACCATTTCATCGAATACATCGTAGCTCAAATTGGCTACTGGATGATTGACTGCTGAAATCCCACCAAGACTAAACACTCCATAGTCAGCACTCACAGTNAATACAGCCANTACATAACCTACACCAACCTGCTTCGTAGAGGTTGGCCAAATAGTAGGCGTAGATGATAATTGAGTATTCAAACTGTTCAAAGATGCTGGATCAAATGAGATGATTTGCGAATATGAAAATGTGCCAAACGACTGGTTGTAAACTGATACTCCACCTACTGAAAGTGACAAATCAAGATTTTGGATTCCTGCTGATGTAGGATTCAATGAAAATCTCATTACATCAAGCCCTGTAGTAGGTAACCAAATTCCCACCTGTTGAGAAGAAGGTGTGTTGAAGGAGAAATCATTAGATAGAGCTCCCGTAGAAAGACGATCCTGCCATCCCCAAGGCCCTATATTGGAGTGAGACAACTCCCATTCATTTAGCCCATCTAAACCTACATCAATTCGTGGTTCAAAGGGAAGGCCACCTGAATCAAAATCAATCTGCACAGAACGGAAATCTGCATTAGATGAACTGGATTGCCACTTGAATTGCAAAGTATGAACGTAACTTTGGAATGTATGGATTACACCACTAGTTGAAACTGCACTAAATGAGCCACCATCAGAAGCAACCAGCAGTTGGCCAGAACCNGAATAAGCAACAGTTGTTTTAATCTGTGATATCGGCCGAAGGCTTTCAAATATAGGCGATAGAATCGTGCCTGAACCGGGGTATGAATCGCCATCCCAATTAAGATTCCCAGACCAACCTGGGTTTCTTGTAAAAGTCTGAGCATACCTGCCCTCTACATTGACACTGTGAACTGTTAAAACGGTGCTTGATGGCTGATGTAAATGTATACTGATTCTTATTGTTGGGTACTTTATCCAATCAACCGCACCTAAATCTGCAAAGAGTTCTGAACGGCCCATGAAACCATTAATTGGCTGCTTTGTTACTCCATCCAAAACATCCCATGTTAATGATGAACTACCCGATGAACTAGCATCTATACTCATCAGGCCATATTGTCCTGGAGAAGTTAGCTGTGAACCAGCGGCACCATGCCCAAACTCTGCAGATGTCCAATTTGCATAACCCCCTGAAACACCTGAGCCAACAGGTAAAACCGAAACATCATCAAGATTCCAGCCGGTGTAAGTTACTGAACCATCAGTACTACCAAGTCCAAAACGGACCTGGAAATTAGAATTACCATTGATATAACTAGAAATTGAATTAGTTACATGATTGTAAGAACCATCATTTACCCCACCATTATTAGAATATATTTGAGACCATCCCCCTTGATTGTTCCTGACATGGACATAGGCATGATCATAGTAATGATATTCAACTCCGAGCCGCTTCCAGTAGGACAATTGCCAATTTCCTGAACAACCTCCACAATCCATTACTGGAGAGGTTGCCCAATAAGTACCACTCATGTAATTNGGATAATTGCCGTTGTAAGTGTAAAGTGCCTTGGTTCCNGAGTGTACTCCTGCAGATGAACCAAGTGTTGAATCATANCCCCAAGACCAACCACCAGATGATTGTAAGGACCAGCCATGATTCGAATTTTCAAAATCCCAGTCCCAACCCATAGGGAGAACTGTCATGCCAGAACTAGAATTGTAATCTACCGCATCAGTAATTACTCCAGACATATTCCAATCCGCTGCAGTAGACCATGTCATACCTTCAGAAATTGGATTGATGTGAGGTTTCAAGGTCAAATCCAAATCGGTGGCCGCCTCATCCGCCGGAACTTCTAGTTGCAAAACATTTGAAGTCCCATTGGGATAAAATGTCACGGGAATAGTGGTCTCCACATTAACTGGCGTATGAGGTACTGCGGGCAATTCCTCAAGTTCAGAGGGGGAGTCAATAAATGAACCAAGAGGGGCACATAGAAGAAGTAGGACTAGCATGGCAGGTAGAAACAAGCGGCCNAGACTACGCTCCATGTCATGTACGGAGTACATGGGGGGTTTGTCAATTATTCGGCAATTTGAGAACTTCGTGAATCATCTAGGGATTAGGCAAATGATATGCTCCCCCTACCCCCCCGCCGGTTTGAGCATCGTGGATGAGGTCGAAGCGGCAAAACAGGCAGCGGGGGTCGCTGCATGCGATTTTGTCAGCGATGGAATGGATGTTGGACTAGGTACTGGATCAACAGTTCGCTACACTGTAATTGAACTTGGTCGGAGAATGAATGATGAGGGGTTGAATATTCGAGGCGTCCCAACAAGCATCGACACAGAGCAATTGGCCAGTTCACTAGGCATACCACTCATTGCATGGGATGAAGTGGATAGGTTGGCAGTGACGATAGATGGTGCCGATGAATTTGATTCTGAATTTCATTTAATCAAGGGAGGAGGTGGAGCCCTTACAAGGGAAAAAATTGTTGCA
Organism: Methanobacteriota archaeon; assembly: GCA_002685895.1. Lineage (GTDB taxonomy): Archaea > Thermoplasmatota > Poseidoniia > Poseidoniales > Thalassarchaeaceae > MGIIb-Q1. The sequence continues at coordinate 9,174 of NYYK01000062.1, read as the reverse complement.
CAAGTCTCAGATGCAATGGTCGTAGTTACTGACCCTCGAAAAGATGTAGGTACACTCGGAAAATTCCCTCTACCCGTAGAGGTGATTCAGTTTGGTTGGGAAGTTACTCTTCGACACCTGCAAGAAATGTGTCCGGGGGTCGCCTCAAGAAGGGGGGGGGCTGAACCATTCATTACAGATAATGGCAATTACATCATTGACTGTAACTTTGGAGTTTCAATTACTGACCCAGTCAAACTTGAAACTGATATTCAAGGAATTGCAGGAGTAGTTGAAGTGGGGCTATTTACTCACATGGCTGATGCCATCGTCATCGGCTCTCCCCAAGGAATAGAAGTCAGAATCAAAGCTGACGGCAGGCTTGCTTGAACCGCTTCACCCGCTTTGGTCAAATAGGGGTGCCACTCCCGCCGGAGTGGGCCTTTAGCTTAGTCAGGTAGAGCGACGGACTCTTAATCCGTCGGCCGCGGGTTCGAACCCTGTAAGGCCCGCTAACTACTGTTGAGTGTAGTGGTGTTTCAGCTCACCCATTGTGATTATAGAGGGGTTCTTTGTCCCGAGGTTGGGACTGTAGCTTAGTCAGGTAGAGCACCGGGCTTTTAACCCGGGGGTCGCGGGTTCGAACCCCGTCAGTCCCGCCGTTTTTTTCGTATAGCACCATTGATCTCATGAGATTATAGTGGTTCCAACCTCACCGCGCATTGCATTAATGGCATCACCTGGTTTGCAAAGCATGACTTTCATCTCAGGGTTAGATTCCTTGGCAAAAAGCATCGCCTCTACTTTTGGCCCCATACTTCCAACTGGAAACTGGCCATCTGCAAGATGACCTTTTGCATTTTCAACGCTAAGTCGGGATATTTTACTTTCATCATCACAACCAAAATTGAGTCTTATTGAATCAACTGCTGTAGAAATGAATAGGTAATCTGCATTGATTGAGGTGGCTAATAAAGCGGTAACTCTATCTTTGTCAATTACTGCCTCAACTCCTTTAATTCCACCTTTTTCAGTCACTACCGGAATACCTCCGCCACCCCCGCAAAGAACTACTGCACCTGCAGAAAGAAGTGCTTCAATTGCATCAGAATCAATAATGGAAATTGGTATCGGTGAAGCAACAATTCGGCGAGGTCCAGCATCCATATTTGTTGCACCAATAGCCCATGATTCTGGAACGGCATCCAAATTATCAATGATAGGCCCAATTGGTTTTGTTGGTTGAGAAAATGCTGGATCTGTTGGTGAAACCTCAACCCGCGTGAGCAGAGTAGCAACTTGTTCATGCCTACCTCTTCTGCGAAGCGTATTGTCAAGACGTGTTGCGATGTCATGCCCAAGAGTTCCTTGAGTTGCTGCCACCCAATGATCCAAACCTTCCGGCATAGGGACGTCATCATCAAACGCTGCTCTTCTGTCAAATAATGCCTCCTCCATCAACAACATTTCTCCTACTTGTGGACCATTACCATGTGTCAAGACAACCCTAATTCCAGCCTCTAACAAGTCAACAACATCTTCGAGTACTGAAGCCATCACATTATCTGCTGCAGATTTCGCCTTACCCCCAGTAAGAGAGGGGTTTGAAAGGGCGTTACCACCAACTGCATAAATCGCCAATCGCTGGTGGCCTCTCTCAGGTACATCAGACATACGAACAAGGAGCGGCAGGGAAGCCCACGAATAGATGTATCCGGTTGTTGCGGAGGGCTCGATTCAAATGGGCGAAGCGATTCGCGAAGCACAGGGTGACTCAGCGTGACCAAGTCGGTATGGGTGAGTGATGTCCACAAAGGCGCTCATGATGAACAGAATGTTGAGTTGAAAGGATGGGTGCATCGTACCCGTGGCTCAAACAAGATTTGGTTTCTTGTGCTGCGCGATTCTACCGGAATTGTTCAATGTGTCATCAAAAGAAGCGATGTTGGTGATGAATGCTTCGAGGAATTGAAATCTGCACTTATTGAGGCTAGTGTCACACTTTCTGGAAAAGTCAATGTCGATGAGCGCGCGCCTGGTGGACACGAAGTCGTTGTTTCATCCGGTGAAGTTATCGGCGCTGTCAATCCAGAAAATCCATTTCCTATCACAGAATCGGGAATGGAAAGTGCTGATGGTGGTGAGACTGAATTCCTACTTGACAATCGCCACCTCTATCTCAGAACCAACAGAATGACTACCATGCTGAAAATACGTTCATCTGTTTTCGGTGCTATTCACTCCTACTTCCGAAACTTGGACTTCATTGAATATCAAGCCCCTAATTTTGTTGCTGGTGCTGTTGAAGGAGGAAGTACCTTGTTTGAGGTGCCATATTTTCCGAGTGAAAAAAATCCAGACAGGAAGGCCTACCTGACACAATCTTGGCAACTCTATGCTGAAGCTGCAATGCCTGCTCTAGAGAGACTCTACACAATCGCACCCTCTTTCCGCGCTGAGAAAAGCCGTACAAGACGCCATCTTACTGAATTCTGGCACGCTGAGATGGAAATTGCATGGGGTGGCAACTCAGATATTATGCAACATGGTGAAGCATTAGTCAGGCATATTTCAACAACCCTACTTGATGAGAGGAGTGATGAACTAGAGAGCCTCGACAGGGATTTAGATCTAATAGCAAGATATGCAGACAACCCATACCCAAGAATGAGATATGACGAAGCCGTAGAGACTCTGCAGGGAATGGGCGTGGATATTGAGTGGGGACAAGACCTTGACTACTCTAAGGAAAAGATTCTAACTCAAGATTTTGAAGTTCCAAACTTCCTCACACACTACCCAAGAATCGCAAAACCGTTCTACCACCGGCCTGACCCAGACGACCCCAAATATGTGCTCTGCCATGACCTACTGGCGCCAGAAGGATACGGTGAAATCATTGGTGGCGGAGAACGGACTTGGACAGAAAAGGAAATTTTAGAGAGAATAGACGAAGAAGGTACGCCGCGCGAACCATACGAATTTTACATCGACGTTCGTCGCTTTGGTGGAGTACCCCATGGCGGATTTGGATTGGGTGTTGACCGAGTATGCTCTTGGCTTTCTGGAGCGGATCACATTCGTGAAGTGATTCCATTCCCTCGTGACTCCCGACGAGTCACCCCTTGAATTTGCTTTCACATTAGCGGGGAATCAAAACCCTCATCCAATGGGTCAGGTAATGCTGACTCGCTTGACTGAGAAGATGATTTTGTGCCGCCATCAGATTTCCTAGAGATGTTTCCAGTAGAGCCTAATTCTTCTTCAGGGGAAGAGACAATCACTACAACAAAAATGCCAATGAATAGTAACAGAAGAACTGCAAACGATTCTTGAGAAATGCCTCCGTCCTCTCTAGTTTTGATGGCAACAACAACTAGCATTAGTAGCGCGACCAACAACGCAGGAGTAAGTCGACGCCACCTCATTAGTGACTCCATTCGCCGGCCACTTGATGAACCCAACCCATGTCGGCATAGCATGGACTTCAAGATTGATACTAGTCGCAAGAAGGCGACTGGCTCCTGTACTGGGTGGTTAATGACCTCAGTCGCATCTTGGGGAGATACTAGAGAAGACGCCTTTGATCAATGCCTCGTCGAATTGGGTTTGGGTGACTCTCGACTCATTCGCATGGAAGGTGCAATGTTACCTGTAGGGTTCGAGCCAACTCAACCTGAAGATTTGGCAATGGGTTCACTGGTGGAATGCCATGTCGCAGAATCATACACCCATGATGGAGGCACCGCATCCGCAGGAGTAGCTTGGGCGCAATGTGTCACACCAGAAGGTGATGAATGCGCAATAGTAGCGACAATTTCTAGCGATGGTTCCTACGAAGAAACTGAACTTCTTCTGAAGCGGACCCTCAAGCAAAAACTTGCTTCCCGCGACCTAGAAGTGGTTGAGCATCAAATAGCAGTCGATGAAGTAACTGCTGCTGATGAGCACCACGGATGCGCTATCGCAGCACTGATAATGCCAGACACTCTCAACATGCAAAGTGGACCTGTTGGAAGAGTAAGAGGTGGTTTGACAAGAAGTGCTGATGGATTCAACCCAGGACAGGGAACCAACCGTCAAGCACCAAGAAAAAATAGTGGCGATTTCAGTTTCCAATTATGAGGGCGATACATGGATTCGCAACAACGAGAATTTCTCGTGATTCGTTGTACTGAATGTGAACGCCACTTTGGATCTCTTTCTTCATTAACAAACTTCACTTGCCCTGGTTGTGGTAAAGTAGGTGAACACCCTATAGTAGACCGAGCACAGGATGATGCCGATTTGTCTCGTAGGGTTGCTCTAGCTAATGTGCCACCAGAGTTGCGAGCCAACTTGGATAAGCAATTGATAGGCAGAGATAATTTCGAAGATTATGAAAATGAACAACCCCCACCTCGCTACCTACTGAAAATACTCAGTAACCTCATCGATGAAGAGGGAATTATCGAATTAGAGAAAGTGGATGCCGAATTGTTCCGCCTCGCAATCAATACACCCAATGCCCAAGATTTGATTGATATGGCTGAATCGCAAGGTCTGCTGATGCGCCATTCCTTGGGTGGATGGCTGTGGCTTGGATAAACAGGTTCTTGAAAGGAGGGCAGGTCGAAGCGGTGTTGGGGCCCGTGGGTTAGCCTGGCCTATGCTTGGGCGTTTGGGACGCTTAGACCCCGGTTCAAATCCGGGCGGGCCCACTCGACATCATGAGTTTAGGCGGCGTAGCACTTCTGATTGATCGAGCCGATATGTAACGGCTAGAAATCCAATCACTGCAACAAGCATCCAAGCCATCTCTGTTTGAACTATTATGAGTGCTGGCATCGAGAATAAGAGAAGCAAAGAGGTGAACCAGGTAGTAGATACTGCTAAACGACTTGAAAGTGGAGTCTTGCCAACTCCTCTAACATACCAATCCCAACCTCTTTTCCATAGTCCTGAGAAAAGTAATAACGATATCCTAGGTAGAAACTTGGGGACCCTAATTCCAGATTTTTCATTTCTATAGACTGAGCGAACAGGTACCGATTCAAATGGTATTGAATCTGCACCTATATTCAGCATCCACCAATTTGGATAGCCATATCCTTGCCACTTTGCTACCCAATCCCATTCCCTTAGCGCTGCAACTGAAACGGCAGTATAACCGCACTGGGGATCACTAACCTTCCTGCCTGATGCAAGAGTTGTTAATTTACCAAGTAACCACGAACCTACTCTTCGATTATTGGGCATCTCCCCCAAACCATCGGAGTGAGCCCATCGATTGCCCTTAACAAAAGGAACTCTCGAAAGTGGTTCAAGTAATGTGTCGATATCTTCGGGATCCATCTGACCATCACCAGCCATTACTACAGCAGCCCAATCTCCAGAAGGAATCGTGCCCTCATCTAGCAGGGATATTACCTCGGCGTACCCTCTAGCAATGGCCCCACCAACTCCTAAGTGCGCAGTTGTAACCAAAATTCCTTGATTAGGCAGTACAGAATTGACCACATCCGATGTATTATCTTGTGAGCCATCATCTATCACGACAAGGAGATCGACCCACTTTGGGATAGAGCATATAGTTGCTTCAATTTGCTCTCCTTCATTGTGCGCTGGCATGACTACTGCCACCCTCCAATCGCCTCGCATAGAATCTTCGGCGGCAGACATAGTCTTTCAATAAGTTCCACCACTTATCTCCCCAACAGACCGAATCATTAACGCCGAATGGGTTTCAGCGTACACTGAGAAGGATGCGTTTGGTATTTGTCGCCCGCGAACAAGCACTTCGCCTAGGCTCTGCTGTTAGCAGGGGTGCAGACTTCGCTGACGAGGTAATTGTCATCTCATTAGANGATGATGAGGAACAGCGNCNNCTAGTNGAGNNGGCTGGTGGTATTTTTGTTGNACACGAAGGCCCACCNCANGCTCCCGNATTGGCTCGNACANTNGTTAATCTANAACTGGAAGAATCNANCAANACTATNGCNATAGGTTTGGATAAACATTGGAAATTGAAGGATTTGCCGATGCACATTGCATTGGCTAGAAGNCGNCACGACATNTACATTGCATTCAANCACCGTTCTGCAAATGANAGAACANANGAGNTNCNNGACNATNAAAAGGCTATCACAATCGCTTCCTATTCCTATGAAAATGCNGCTATATCTGTCTGTGCCTTCACTCCTGCTGGGCTACAAGCACTTGCACAAGCTAAAATCAGTGATCGCCCTGCTGACTTACCAAGAGAATTAGCGGTTAGAATCATCGAATTAGATGCACCTCCGGAAGATCATCAGAGAGAATCATTGACCAGTGCATCCCGTACTGCACAACTATTCTACTGGATGTTGGAATCAAAACACCCACTAATAATTCTTGGAATCCCTGGAATTATCTTTTTCACCGTTGGTTACAAAATGGCTGTAGCTCTCATTGATGTAGGGGGGCCGCACGATACAGTCAGTATCGGAGTTGCCATGGCTGCTTTCGCAGTCACTTTCATCGGTGTCCTTTCACTGGTTTCAGGATTAGTGCTCTATATTATGGGTAAACAGATAGACAAAGTTCAACTTGAATTCCAATAATTACGCCAAACGTATAGTTTCTAGGTTTGAGGGTGACACTGTTCGCACGCGATATGCCTCACGTAGAGCCTGCCTAAACTGACTTGAGATTTTAGTATCGCTATGATGAACTACGATGAACTTGGGTTTTGGATTCATTTGATTGACATATTCCATCAATTGACGGCGATCAGAATGGCCGCTCATTCCATCGATTATCACCATATCGCATTCAACCTTGACCATATCTGTTCCACGGCCGCCATCGCTGATTGGCACATTTTTGAAGCCATCACGAAGGCGCCTTCCTAGGGTGCCTTCGGCCTGATATCCAACGAAGCATAGGGTGTTGAGACGGTCTCCAGCCCAATGTTTGAAGTAATCAATAATTGGCCCTCCTGACATCATTCCACTAGTAGCTAGAACAATACATGAACCGGGATTCAACAATATTGATTCTCTTTGTTCTCTGCTTTCCACCTTACGGAACCAACGTGAAGCAAATGGATTTTCTTCATCCTTCAATACTGATTGACGTAATTCCTGATTCAGATAATCGGGGTGAATAGTATGGATGGCCGTGGATTCTTGAATCATTCCATCTAGCCATACAGTAACGGGTTCACATTCTCCTGATTTAAACAATTGATCAATTGCTAACATCAATTCCTGACTTCTTCCAATGGCAAACACTGGACAGAATACTTTTCCACCCTTAGAAAGAACTCGTTTTATCACATCGTGTAGTTCTTGAGTGGCTTCTAACCGAGATGGCTGAAATGCTTTCGGGCCACCATATGTTGATTCAATCACTAGGGTTTCAACCCTCGGAAATCTTACAGTTGCAGCATCAAATAGCCATGATTTCTCATACTTGATATCACCACTAATTACCACATTGTGCAAACCATCCCCAATATGCATATGTACAGAAGAAGAACCAAGAATATGTCCGGCATTGTACAAAGTCATCTTGATATCAGGAGAAATGTCAGTTGTCTGATTCCAATCTACATCAACCACATGGAGCATCATCTCTTGAACATCCTCAAGAGTGTATGGTGGCCTCCTACCTTCTGATTGTGCTACCTTGATGAAATCTAATTGCAACATGACCATTAAATCTCTAGTTGGGGGGGTACAATATACTGGCCCACGATAGCCATACTTGTACAATACAGGTAACATACCGATATGATCCAAATGAGCGTGAGTAATAACTACAGCATCTATTTTATCAAGAGGTAACATTTCTGGAGCAGAGAAATATGGCATAGATTCTTCTTCTTTACCNGGTTTTGCGCCACAATCAATTACAACTCTACTTTCATTTGTTGTTATCAGATGCATCGCTCTACCAATTTCACCATATGCACCCAATCCAGTAAGTCTGACCCAAGACTCCCCTGGCCTCTTTGGTCGGTATATGTTCGTACCGAACCTCCTGAGGGCCTTTTTTCTCTCAACTGCGTTCGCAAGACGATAATGACGTACATCATTGGCAGTACTACTATCCATTCTTGATGCCCTGATAATCTTCACTTGCCAACCAATTTCATCCCTTAATTCTTTGAGATGGATTCCTTTTTTCCCTACCCCCAATGCTGGATCTTTGCACTCAATGGTGCACTCACCTATTGCTGGGTCGAACCATACATTGAGAACCAGTGCTTCCGAAGGAATGATGTCGCTGATTACATCTCTAGCTTCTTTTGTATCCATCAATATGGATTCGTCCGGCCTAATAATTATGCGCCTCTTTACACTTTTTGCCATTTCTCCAATAAGTGAATTGCTAAATGCATCCGGATTTTTTGTAATTATTGCAATACTTGCAGCCTCTAAATCTACCTCGAAATCAATCCCTGAAGGAATCATTTTACTTATCTTATCTGTTATTTCTTTGAATGTCAATCTCATTTCGACACCTCGTATTCTATTATCTCCCGCAGTTACTGCCTCCATCAATAGAGGGAAAATGGCAGTTATACTGCCGGGAATATGATTATCTCACAAAGAGTTCAGTAGTTTCTGTAATTTTGCATCAGATAGAAGTGTGAATCCTTCTTCCTTAGTAATGACACATAAATCCATGCCATTTCCAGAAGCAGCATCACGTTGAGCAGAGGCTAGAAGTGCTTTGGCTGCAACTTGCAGTGCTTCCTTCTCAGTCATGCCATCAGAATATTGATCTTCCAATACACCGTACATGTATGGAGAGCCTGAACCAGTAGCACAATAGGTATCCGCAATAGAACCGCCAGCAGAATCAATCGAATAGACATGACTTCCATCTTCATCAACTCCTGCAATTAGTAACTGAACCCAATAAGGACGACCACCCAAGATGTTTGCAGTCAGTGTAGCAGCAGCTTCAACTTTCATCTTGCCACCACGCTTTAATTCAAAAATGGCTATTTCAGCGGCTAAAACACGAGAAAGAACTTGAGCATGACCTACCAATCCAGCAGTTGTCAAAGCAATGTTGTCGGCGATTGAGAATAATTTCTGTACATTCTTGTTTGCCACAAAGTGACCCATCGTAGCACGGTGGTCAGCACCGACAACTACGCCGCCTTCAAAGCAAATGCCAAGTGTGCTGGTCCCCGTCTTCATCGCTTCCATCTCTGCATCC
>NYYK01000061.1 GCA_002685895.1 Methanobacteriota archaeon | reverse complement strand
TCTAATGGCATAGAATCCCCTCCGGCGGTAACGTATGTAGAAGACACAATTTCAAATTCTACTTCTGCTGCATGTAAAACCAACGTTGGATCAAATATTTTATCTTCACCGGGTGCTAGATTTATCTGTGTATTAAATACGTCATAACCCATTGAAATAACAGTAAATGTGTAATCGATAGGGGGTAAATCGGTGAATGAATAATGACCCACTGAATCTGTATATGTATCCAATGGGCCGAATACCAAATCTCCAGAGGTTGAATAGCCCTCTAATCTAATCAATGCACCTATTATCGGTTCATCGGTGGGGGTGCCTCTACGACCAAGAACATCGCCAGACAGATTCGCTGGCTCGGTTACTTTCAGCACAAATGATGCTATTGCTGTTTTATTCAGAATCACTTCAATTTCATGAGAATCATATAAATTATGATTTGCCTCAAGTTGGTAAATTCCTTCAAGAATGTCGATGAACGAATATTCTCCGCCCATATCTGTTGATGTTGTGAATATATTTCCTTCACCAGATAATGTCATAGTGACGCCGCTCAGGGGAATTTGCGTGTTGATATCCATGACTGAACCAAATATCTCGTGGGCGTCTGAATAACATAAAATTACTATATCAATTCTAGTCCAACCTTCGTGCTCCATACTAACTACTGTATCATTACAACCAGTTTTAGATGCCCTTAAATTAATTGTACCGACACTAATTTCTTTCAATATATAATGCCCGATATGATCTGTGTGTGTATAATGTTCTGTGCCATCAAGACTAATATTTACTCCACCCATTAGGACTCCGTCTTGATTTGTAACATAACCAAATACAGATGGAGATTCAAGGCTAGATTCGCCCCCCCATAACTGGTTAGAAATTGGTCCCGTATCTGGTTTGTCATTATTTTGTATTTCATTGAACATTTGGGGGCTAAATAATATTGAAAAAATCATAATCGTAACTAGAATTATGCTAGTTCGGTGGGTTCCTATGTTCAGCGCTTCTGCTTTCATAGAAAATTCATGAACTAACACTATTATTTAGATAGTTTGTAATCAACATATGCTGAATTATTGCAAAACATAAGAACTTGGGTGCGGTTATGGAAGAGTCCTTACTCTTCTTCGCCACCTAGGGTGCGGGTCGTACCTGGTAGAAGACGTTCGATTAGGGTCGCTTTAGTGCCACTAGTCAACATACCTCTTTCTTTAGCCAATGCAACCAGTTCATCTTTCTTCAACTTAGATAATTCACTCTTTGCAGAGAGAGAGGTTACTGGAGTTGATACTTTAGTTACTTCTTCAATATCTTCATCTTCTAGAAGGCGATCGATGATTGTTGCTTTGGTGCCACTAGTCAACATACCTCTGTCTTTAGCTAATGCAACCAACTCGTCTTTCTTCAATTTAGAAAGGGATGTTTTTGAAAGTGGTGGGGTTGAATCTAATTCTTCATCGTCGGCGGTTGTATCTTCTTCAACGGGTGCCGTTGTGCTTGAATCTTTATCGATTCTTTCGCTCCACATATCTAAGTAGTGTTTGGGCTCAAATTTACCTTGTTTGATGTTTTGGTGCATGCGTTTGACCGCGTTTTCAGTAGTTAAACCAAGTGCGATTGCTTTAGTTAAAACACGCTCTAAATTCACTTCAATTTCTTCTAACTCTTTCAATTCGCTTTCTTCAAATAATTCGCGTCTTTCTTCAATCGCTTCTTGAATCTCGTTGTGGTGTGATTTCGTAATTGCCTTGCTTAAGAATATCTCATTAGCGCGGTTTGAAAGCTCTCTTAATCTCCGAGGTGTTTCGGCGTTACCAACACTAACTAGCAAGCGATTTTTCGTGTCTCTATTTATTTGATTGACATATAATTTAGTTCCAACTACGAACATCAATAGTATTGGTATCATAACAATAGCCATGGCCATTGGTTCGCCCACCATCAATCGTTCTGTAAAGGATGATGCTTCGTTGTTGGTGTCAATGCAACCATCACCATCTAAATCCGTTTCATTATTCACATATTGATTAGGGCAATCATCACGCACATCTAAGACTCCATCATTATCGTCGTCGAAGTCCTCTAGAACATCTAGACAACCATCGCCATCAAAATCTGTATCTCTAATTGAAATCCAATTTAACTCACCGTTGGGGCATAAATCGACATCGTCGTCTATATTGTCATTATCATCATCATTATCTTCTGTTGAATCGTCTATACAACCATCACCATCATAATCAGTACTTTGGTTTGATTCCCAATTAAGTTGTATGCTTCTTTGGCATAAATCAACATCATCCAAAATTCCATCATTGTCATCATCATCATCTTCGTGATAATTATGGCAGCCATCGTTATCAGGATCTGTTACTTGAGTTCTAACCCAACCTAAGTGCCCTTGAGGACACATGTCTAATTGTTCGCCGTTTTCTGTATCTAACATTCCATCGTTATCATCATCAGAATCGCATAAATCACCGTAAACATCACCATCATGATTCGCTTGGTCGGTATTTTGTTGTGTCAAGCAATTATCTACTCCATCTGATATTGAATCATCGTCACTATCAATCAATGAATCGCAACCATCTGGAATGCCGTCTGCGTCTACATCAACAGCGTCGTTATGTCCAGAACACAAATCAAATTCATCCGCCCAACCATCGTTGTCTGTGTCCTCGCCTGGCCATGAATTCCACTGCTCGCCAATTTGAGTATCTCCTTGTATCATTTCAGAAATTGCAGAAATATTAGTTGTTCCAAACCAATTTTGATTTACACTTACTGTTGCCCCTGTTACAGTTGGCACTTCTATTGCATAAGTATCAATCTCTGTAAATGAATTGTCATCAAAGGTAGCACTCTGCATTGAACCAGTATTAGATTCATCAACAGTAATTGCAATATTAAGACCAGATAAATTGTTTTCTGACACGGATAAATATCTTACATCCTCAATAGAAATTCCCACCAAGGCATCTAAGTCATGTAGGTTATTGTTATCTAATGTTAATATAGCAATATTTGAAATTGAAAGCATTGGAGTTGAATTTGAACCACTATTAGTAAATACGTTATTATTTACTGTGCTTGAGGAAATTAGTCCTGATACCGGTGTCAATCTTACAGAACCCGAAGATCCAGTGATGGCATTATTTGAGAAGCTTAGCTGGGATATCTGGCCTGCGGTTGAATCTATTCCATCGGGGGTAGTTGTGTAAGAATAAGCACCATCTAAATTATTGAAATTATTATTTTCAACCGTGATTGCTCCAGATAGTCCAGAAGAAATAATTCCAGAACGTGCTGCATCGCCGCCATTAATTGTCATATTATTAATTGTGATATCAGAAAGGCCTGCATTACTTTCGATGTTAAAAGCGATTCCTGGTGTTGCCTCTCCTTGAATTGTTAATCCTTCAATTGTAAAATTATTTAGGTTATAATTTGCCAACAAATGAATACCCCCAGTAAATGTTGGGTTCCCCCCTTCTGTTGTTGTTATCAATAAATTACTAAGTTGATTAGATGGGGCGATAATAAGATCCTCATTAAAAACTCCACCAGACAATATGATGTTGTGTGAATCTGATTCTGAATTAACTAATGTCTGCGCTACTGCAGTTGAAGGGCTAGCAAAATATGCTGCAGAATCAGCAATTCCAATAGTTAAATTTCTACCCGTTGCTTTGGCAAATGGGGCTAATGTATTTTCCATAACCGTTGTTGTGTGGCCAACATTAATCATGAATACATCAACAGATTGGAAATTATTATTCTGTTCATCGAAAACTCCCCTCTCAGAAATTTGCAAGGCCGCACCAACACTAATTGTATTGTATTCATTATTTCTTAATGTGATACCACTTTGTTGATCTGTTGGATAAATAAGTACTTCTTCTTGTGCAACTACACCCATCCCTGGGGTGGGCACCCCTGCCCATTGGCCATCATTAATATTGGAAAATTTATTGTTTTCAATTATTGCGCCGCCACCAACTTCAGTAGATACTACTTCATGTAATGAAATACCTAAACCAATAGAATTGTTATATCCACCAATATCATAGATATGATTTCCATGAAAATGTAGTCCGTCTAGGGTGTTAGTAGTAAAATTACTAGATACTTTTGCTTCTGTCAATATCCCCCATGACGTGCTGCGTAATTGATTAATTTTCTTAGCCATACCGTGGATTAGATTGTTCTCAATCTCTATGTTAGAGAGGCTGTTATCATTACCTGAAATTGAAAATCCAAATCGCGTGTTTTCATTACCAATTATATTGAATCCTGCTACTACAACATCGCTACTAGTGATAACAATCGCTCCATTTGAGTTACGTACATCAATGGTACTTTCAGTAACATCACCAGATGATCTATTGAGGGCGCTAATATCATATTTTACCCCTTTAAGTGTCAACGGATGGGTGATAGATATTGGTTGATTAAGCACATAGTCACCACTTGCAACTATGATTGTATCACCAGATGATGAACTAGAAATTGCTTCAGATATGTTGCAATATGGATATTCAATGGAACCGTCTCCTGGTGCCGAGAGAGGGGTGCAACTTTGTGTATCCACATAAATTGTTTCTGAGTCTGCAGACGCCGTGGGTAAAATAGAAAAAATTGGGCTAAATAAAGCACAAATCAATATGATTGACAAAACCCTCGACAATACCCTTTTTTCTTGCATATACCTTCATCCCAATTATCCCGAAAGCATCCCACCGTATATACGGTGGGGTTTTTCATTGTCAATAAAACAAGAAATATTAGGGGATTATTGTTTTTGTTATAGTGGTTAAAATCGGCTAAAATGGGAGTTTTTTATCTAATCTAGACACCATTTCCAAATATCGTTCGGTGTGTTCTGTTCCAGGCACACGTACCACGAATTGCTGATAGCGCCAAGCTGCAACTGCTAATACCGCAAATCGATGTAGGTCTGGAAGGACCGCATGTTCTGCCTCTGTCAATGGTCGAACCGATTCATATCCCCTCAACAATGCATCCCATAATTCAGGAACGGGCAAGCCATCTTTCCAACCAAATCCAACATAAGTTGTCACAAGATCCATTGCGAGTGATTCGATACAGATTTCTTCAAAATCGAGTAGGGCGAGAACCTCCCCCTCGCGTCCAATCACATTGTCAGGATAGAGATCACCATGGATGATACCAGAAGGTAAATCATCTGGAATTCTTTGCTTGAGAAGATGTGTCTCTTTCTCCAGCAATTCTAGGAATGGGGTCATCGTACCGTCTTTGTGTGCATCTTTGACTAACTTATCCCATAGAGTAAATCCAATCGCAAACGTGGTTGGAATACTTTCGTGAATTGGAACCTCGTGCATCTGTGCCTGCGCCTTGCCGAGTTCGTAAAGTGATGAAGAATCCGCGGGTAACCAGCCACCTTCGACAAACGGCATCAACATCCATGCCTGATTATCCTTGACAAGAAACCTCACACCACCTTCCAATAGCAATGGGGCTGGTGTAAGTACGCCGTGGTCTGCAAGCCAACACGTGTGTTCAAGTATCTGCTCCACTTCATCCGGCGCCCTTTCATCCCATACTTTGAGAACTAATTTTGTGTCATCATCGAGCGTGAGTAAATAATTCGAATTAGCCCACCCCCCTGCAAGTGGCTCCATTTTGTTCAGTGATGCCACTCCTGCCTCGGCTAGTAACCACAACGCCTCTTCTACGGTGACATTCGTATACGCCATCAAATTCCCTCGGAGAATTCCTTGATGACTGAACGGAATGCTGCTATGGAACTACGGTGATCCACTATTCCAGCGTGCCGTTGTGCTATTTCTCCAAGTTCGGTTTTTCGTTCATAAGTTGAACGTAGTGCCAATACCCAATCATCGAGAGAAGCATCGGCAGAAACAATCATCCCCCCATCTCCAACTGCTTCTGGCTGACTACCGATGTTTACTGAAACTGAGGGGACTCCAAATAACCCTGCTTCATTGATTACTCGGCCCCATGAACCTGTGCTTTCTACAGTCAATAAGTGCACATCGCATTTACTAAACACATCTTCCACAGAAGTGTGGCCGTGCCAAGATACATTGTCGTATTCTTGTAACGATTCTGCATACATTCCACCACCATATACATCAATTCTTGCTTCTGGCCAAACGTTGGCTAAATGTGGTAATAATTCTTGATAAAATCTGTATCCTTTCTCAGGTGTAACGCCAACAATTGCAATTCTTGGTGTGGTTAAATCGTTATTATTTGCACGATTTGCAAGACCCGCTGCTCTTATGATTTCTATGCTATCTATAGTCCCAAAACGACCTGCGAAATCTACTGGAAGTCGTACATTTCTAACAGCCTTCACTGAAAATGTAGATGATACTTGTAATCCCAATCCCTCACCTGCACAGCATACAGCAGCGGCATTTTCAAGACTTGAGCGATATAACTCCGGTTGGATAAACTGTAATTCATCTCTCACAAAAACCAGATAGGGTATATTCAATTCTTGGAAAACTGTTGCAGCGCCCGCCGACCAATGTAGTTGGGTGACACCTATGACTGGAAGTCCGCTTCGAATGGCCTCTTCCGCTTCTTTTTTGATGGCTTTGCGTAGTATATTTGCGAATTTGTTGTTTGCGCGCTTGAGGTGGCGTCGCTGTGTTTTGATATGGGGTTGGCCGCTTTTGCTGCGTCTACGCCATGCTATTCCCGACCATACATCCTCAATCGGAAGAGGGAAGGCGTGGCGCTTAATTTCACTATTCTCGGTTAAAGCAGTAGCTTCACCCCTGTCATCACTTTGAAATGCAATTATACGCCAGGCCTGCTGAAGTATTGCAGGATCCACATTAGGAGATTGTTGACAGGGAACATATAGCACATTGGCATCTGATAACGGACCTGGTTCTGAAACACCCTTTAGAAGGGCAGTAAGGCTCATTTCCGCACCTCCTGCGGGCGGGTCAAGGTCGCGCACAGCGGCGATGATTAAACCCGGCATGGGGGGCGCTCAACGGTGGCCTATATCAGACAAACCGCCTCTATGTGTGATGATATATGATTCCGGTAGCGTGAAAGAGAGAACGGGTGTCGGAAGAAATATGGGTCCTAAGATGGCTGTCGTTGGGACTGGATATTGGGGTAGAAACCATGTTAGAACATTATCTGCACTTGCGGGTGAAGGGGTTATCTCTGGATTAGTTGTATGTGATGTTGATGCCGAAAGAGCAAAGATGATGGCTGATGAATTTAATTGTGAATGGTGTACTGATGCATCAGAATTGTCTTCAATGGGTGTAATTGCTACCACAATTGCAACCCCTACACCACAACATGCGCCGCTGGCAATCGATTTGATGAATGGGGGAATTCATGTTCTTGTTGAAAAACCACTAGCAATGAATAAAGAAGAAGCTGTTGAAATATTAAATTGCGCTGAAAAAACTGGGATGGTGTTGATGGTTGGACATTTATTTCGCTATCACGCCGCAATCAGAAAAGCGGCTGAATTAATTAAATCTGGAGCGCTTGGGACTATACTTCATATTGAATCTGAACGACTTTCGGTAAGAGAGCCTAGACCTGATATCGGCGTCATTGCTGCACTCGCAATTCATGATATGGACATCATGAAAGATTTGATGGGTGATACTGATGCAGATGAAATTAGTTGTATTGCCCTTCCATCTGATACTCAAAATATTGAGGACCATGCAATTATTGAAATGCAATTTCCAAATGGTTGTGGTCATAATCCAAATGGGGTTACTGCTTTGGTTTCAGTATCTTGGCGTAGTCGAATACAAGGAAAAGTTCGTTCGCTCCGTATAATTGGGCGTGACGCCTCCTTAGCAATCGATTATCTCGATCATTCTGGTTTATGGATTCATCACCATCCAAATAACGCACACGGGCAAGAGTGGGGTGGATTTGACGCCGCACCTAGGGAACGTATTGAATTACCACTTGGAGAGCCAAGTTTGACAGCTGAACTACGCGCATTCATTAATCATGTATCTGGGAAAAATCCGGCAACCCCCCTAGCATCGGGTTTAGTTGGATTGAATGGAGTGAAAATGGTTGATTTAGCCCTTTGTGCAGCAAGGAAATAATGAATTGTTCCAACTGGCCCTGAGGGAGTATTGAAGAATCGAATGCTAGTCGCCCGTCTATGAATCTAGCAGCAACGTTACTCGGCCCGTTGTACGATCTCTATATTGCAGCGTTAGGAGAATCTGTTGGAATTATTGTGAGTTATGTAACACTGCTTGGCCTCGCATCTCTAATCTGGTGGGGTTTTGCAAATCGTAATGACATTATTTCTGGATTCGATTTGAGGGGTGCAACAATAGGTAATATGGTACTTTTATTTCTTCTTACATTTGTGATATATTTTGTGGCATTTGATTACTTGGGATTCCCTATGATTGGTTCTCTTACTGTCGCTGTTTCTTCAACTCTTTTATTTCATTGGACCATATCTACCCTTGAAGGAGAACCGGTTTGAGTAGAGTGATATGGCTAAATTTGGAGACCACCCCCCCATCCCGGATTCTTTAGAGGATCTGTTGAAAGATAATACGGTTAGCACTGTTTTTTTGAAATCGGATTGTCCACCCCGTGTTAAGCGAGGGCACATTACAGAATTAGAGGTTGTAGAATTAGATATTGAGCCATTCAATCGCTCTAAGATTGAAGGCATTTCTGATGAATTGTCAATATCTGTTGAGCAAAACAATGAGATAAGAAGTGATTGTTTTGTTGAAATTGATAGGCATGGTTGCAAAGTGTTACAGGTAGGTGATTTGCGAATCACTATATCGTGGCCACCGTTTTCTGATGGGTGGGAAATAATAGTAGTAAGGCCCGTAGCACAACCTAGTTTAGAAGAATATAATCTAGATGAGAATCTACTCAATTTAATTGCTGATTTGCAAAACCAAGGTACACTTGTTAGCGGTATGCCTGGCTCGGGCAAATCAACGTTGGCAAGTGCGATTGCCCATTGGTTAGATGGGAAAGGAGCAATCGTCAAAACAATGGAGAGCCCAAGGGATCTCCAACTACCCCAACGCGTAACTCAATATGCCCCACTTGCTGAAGATGAACATTCACGGGGCTCAATGGAATTAACAGCGGATATCTTATTCTTAGCACGGCCAGATTTTATCGTATTTGATGAAGTTCGTAAAACTAAAGATTTTGAAGTGTTTGGTGACTGTCGTTTGGCTGGCCTTGGTTTACTAGGTGTTACACATTCAGCATCTGCTTTAGAAGCAATTCAGCGCATGATTGGGCGGGTTGAGTTAGGAATTCTTGCTCAGATATTAACCACAGTTATTCATGTTGAAAAGGGAAAAATTTCTGAAGTATTACAACTCGGCATGGCTGTAAAAGCCCCTACTGGAATGCAAGCAGATCTTGCTCGTCCGGTAATTCAAGTGAAGCGGTATCCTGATGGGAAAGTTTTGCATGAAATATTTTCATTCGGTGAACAAATATGTATTGTGGATGCCGATGGAAGTGCTAGTGGAGATGATATGTCGCCCGTCCAATTACTTGCTGCTGCACAACTGAAAAATCAGCTTTCAGATGATTATGGGATAAAGGTACACCATGTGAAATTTAGTGGTAATGTAAGTGCAGAAATATTTGTTGATGAATCTGCTATTGGTGTTCTTGTTGGTCAAGGTGGTTCAACTGTCAAGGCATTAGAACAAGAATATGAAGTTAAATTCAACATCAAATCGGCACGCGAACTACCTCGCGGTTTTCGGCCGCCAGAAGACCGGTATCGAAGTTCTTGGGATTTACAAACAGAGCGAAGTGTTGGTGGACGTGCATGGGAAGATTCGTACTCTAAGGGTAAGAAAGAAAGGCGGGCGAAACGAAAAGGTAGGCGGCGTTAACACAATTATTGTGTGAAATATATAATCCAACGCGCTCAAAGGTTCATCAAGGGGTCTTAGTTCGGGCTGATTGGGGTGAGGTAATGGGAGGTGTTGATTCTGGGCCTGTCACAATTGTTCGACAAGAAACAAATATCACATCTGGCATTGAAGTTACTCAAAAATTAATTCATGCTGCAAAAACGCTCGCTTCTATCTTACGTGGCACGTTGGGGCCCCGTGGTTTAGACAAGGGCTTGTACAAATCTAATGGGGAATTTGCTGTCACTTCGGATGGCGCAAGAATTCTAAATGACTTGCTAATAAAAAATCCAGGAGCAAAATTACTTGTATCGCTTGGGAAATCTCAGGAAGAAATTATTGGAGATGGTGTTACTTCTACTGTATTGCTGGCTGGAGCTTTACTTGATGAGGCTGGGCGTTTAATACGAAAAGGCGTACATCCATTGACTGTTATAGATGGATATCTTAGAGCCGCTGATGTTGCTGTTAGTGTATTAGAAAAAGAGGCAATCGAATGCTCAATTGATGATGATGAAATGCTACAACATGTCGCTTCAACTTCTTTGGGTGGCCGTTCAGCAGGTTCTGATACTAAATTTGCAACGATGTTAGTGGATGCTTTGAAACAAGTTACTCATGAAACTGAAAATGGAACACGTTGTGATGCTGAAGATATATTATTTGATAAATTAGAAGATAGTACCATTGGAGATACTCGTTTACTTAGTGGAATGTTTTGGCGTAAGCGCATTCCTATGGAACAAATGACTGGTATCAGAAAGAATGTGAAAGTCACCCTAATCAATTGTGACATAAAACAGAGAGAAATTATTAGAGATTTAGAAATTGAATTGCAATCTGCTGAGGATTTAGCGGAGTTTATGCAAATTCAAAAACAAACAAATGTTGATATTGCGGAAAAAATTCTTGCTACAGGGGCTGACATCATTTGTTCTAGCGGGGATGTTGAAAGGTCAATCTTACATCAGTTAGCAGTTGCAAACAAAGTAGTTATTCATGACCTTGATCATAAACAATTAATTCATCTTGCACAAGCCAGTGGAGCAACAATAGTAGATCATTTTAATGATTTGAGTGATAAAGATCTAGGTCTAGTCGGCCATTATGAAGGTGAAAGATGGGCCGCTACAGATGAAGTTCAAGACCGGGTGATTTTTGATGAGTGTAAAGGGCCAATCGTGACAATATTGGTTGGTGGTGCGATGGGTGCTGAAGAGACTATTCGGGGTATGTATGATGCTTTGCGCGCAACATCTCTAGCAATCACTGATGGTTCTCTTTTACATGGGGGTGGTTCATCTCATATGTTAGCAGCCAAATTTGTAATAATGGAATCTGAGAAGGTAGCCGACCGCACTAGACTAGGAATGGAGGCTTTTGCTCGCGCCCTTGAGATGATTCCATGGATGCTTGCTGCAAATTGTGGAGTTAACCCCCTTGATGCGTTGTTAGAATTACGTTCAGTAAAGAGTGAAGGAAAAAATTTGATTGGTGTTAGAGAAGATGGAAGTATTGGTTCTGTAAAAAATATACTTGAACCCGCTGAAAGTTTACTTCATGGGATAATGGCTGCAACTGAAACTGCAAACAGCCTCTTGAGATGTGACCAAGTAATCAGCGCAAGGGGCGACTAATGTCTGAAGAGACGTACACCGGTGAATAACATAATCATTCCATGTTCATCGGCGGCTTCAATAACTTCTTTATCTCTAATTGAGCCACCTGGTTGCACAACACTTGTAATCCCAATTTCATGTGCTGCATCGATTCCATCACGAAACGGAAAGAAGGCGTCTGAAACCATCATTGCGCCTTTTGCTCTATCACCCGCACGTCGCGCTGCAATACGAACCGCTTCAACTCTACTTGTTTGACCGGGGCCAATTCCCACTGTAGCAAAACCTGTATCAGTGGGCTGAATAAATACAACACAATTGCTCTTTACTTGAGCGCAGACCGCCACACCAAATCTTGCTAAATTGAGTTCGGATGCGCCCATATTTTGTTTAGTAACACTAGTAACATCATCCCATGTAACTACCGGAGCCCCTTCTTCTTGCGCTAACCAGCCACCATCAATTTGGCGCCAACGTAATTCAGAATCAAGAGGAGTGAAATTGGGTAATGTAAGCATTCTCCTATTCTTCTTTTCAGATAATTTATCAAGTGCTGTTGCTTCAAAACTCGGGGCAATAATACATTCCAGAAAGTGATTGTCAATCTCTTCAGCAACATCTAGTGTTACTTCTTGATTGAAAGCAATCACGCAACCAAAAGCAGATTCGGGGTCGCTTGCAAGTGCATCTTTCCATGCATCTACTTGACTTGTTGAAATTGCAACACCACACGCATTGGTATGTTTAATGATGACACAACAATGTGGCCATTCACTCCATTCATCTCCACAATGTGAACGTGCAAAACGCATTGCTGCATCCAAATCAAGATAATTATTGAATGATAATTCTTTACCACCATGTTGCTCTGCTGCTGCTAGGCCGAATGGAATTTCCCCACTACGGGCGGCATCAAAGAAGCCTGCTATTTGGTGGGGGTTTTCTCCATATCGGAGACGATCTAGTTTGCCACCTGAAATTAATAATCTTGGAGGTAAATCCCCCTCTAATTTGACTCCTTCAAAGCGTTGCGCTAGTGTGTTTGATAGGGCTACATCGTAAGCCGCAGTCCGCTGAAATGCCGTTAGAGCAAGGCGTTGCCTCACATCAAGTGGTACTGATGTTGGGTCGCCATCAGTGTCTTGAAGATGGAGGAGGATTTCATCGTATTGACTCGGATCTGCAAGCACCAAAACATCAGGATGGTTCTTAGCAGCAGCACGAATCAAAGTAGGTCCACCAATATCCACCATCTCAATCAATTCATCCAAATTCACTGCTGGTTCGCGGGCGGCAACCTCCTCAAATGGATAGAGATTAACTACCACCATATCAATACGTGGATAACCTAAATTTGACAATGTGCTAACATCATCTGGATTATTCCCCCTTGCTAGAATGGGTGCATGAATTGCGGGGTGTAATGTTTTCACTCTGCCATCAAACACCTCGGGGTGTTCTGTAATTGAACTAACATCCGATACATCCACTCCTGATTCTCTTAGAAGTCGAGCTGTCCCCCCTGTACTGAGTATTTTCCAACCCATTGCTTCTAGAGCAACTGCTAGAGCAGTTACGCCATTTTTATCATAAACACTAATGAGGGCCCTAGGTGAATCTGCGCCGGTTTTATCCGGCACTTCAGAAGTCGTACCTGGTTGAATAGAGGTGTCCATCCACCAAACCCGTATTCATTCGACGGGGTCGCCGTTATTGACTTTTGAGGCTATATCAAATTTGAAGGGGGCGGGGTTGTGTTAGTCGTCATCTTTGTCTCTTAATGAAACTTCGAGAAGTGAGGGGCCTGAAGACATCCATTCCAACCCCTCTTGAACCCATGACCAAATTTCTTTCAGCCTATCACTATCCACACCTGCATATTTTGCAACGATTCTTATCGCTTCGACTTCAGAAGGATGGACTTCTCCATCCGCTGCTGCAAGAAAAATACCATCCCTTAGTGCCAATCTTAACGTTTTTTCATCCATTTTTTTTATGGTCTCTTCAACATCGTATTCGTTACGTAAGAGATCTCGGAATTGAGAGCGTAACCTTGGATTGATTAACATTCTAGCCATTCTGCTTTCAAAAAAGGACATTTCTTCCTCTTTTAATACATTATCTGCATTCGCGATTATTGCCAATACAGTCATGTAATCATCTCTATTGACAGAGAGAAACGCATCAGGATGTGAGGGCTTCACGGTTATCTGCACAAATGTTACCATTTATCAACTCATTGAATTAAGTTTCGTGTATTTATTCGCCAATTTACCCAGTAAATTCCAATAACCCACACTATGATAATGAAGGCCTGACCATAACCTGGATCACCCGCTAAAGTCGTCACCCAAATTGAAAAGATGGACATCACAGTTATGATAATAAGTATCAAATTTTTTACGTGCTTAGGTAGGGTTTTTCCCGTAGCATAGTAATCAAACAAAGACGACCCAAACCAACGGTTAGTCAAAGTCCAGCGGAATAATCTTTCATTTGAAATACTGAATAAATATGCAGCGGGGACCGCCCAAGAAACTGTTGGCCAGCCAGGTATCCAAATACCAATAATTGCGAATACAATGAAGACACATCCAATAGAGACATACAGCCCTTTCCAGAGGGGGGTAGGTTTTTTGGAGTATTTCTCGATAATCTCATCAATGGATTCCAGCACTTCACCCATCAAACACCCTCAACCTAGGCGCCATGGGTTCCCCCTAAAAAATGGCCGATTTGCTCAATAGCAACGCCCTGCCCCCCTGTTCATGGAGCGTTGGTGCCTTTGACTGCGCGAGGTAAGTAATACATGTCTGAACAATACATACTTCCACGTCAAGCCTCAACTACTACTCCACTTCGTTTGGGAGTACTAATCTCTGGTTCGGGTTCCGGCCTTGAAGCACTATTAAAGCATCAAGAAATGCATGACTGCGCCCATGAAACTGTTATTGTTATTTCAGACAAACCTGGGGTTAAGGGACTTGATAGAGCTGCTCGATATGGTGTAATTGGAATCTGTGTTCCCCTCCCTTCTAAAGAATTATTTTCCAATTCTACTGAACAACGACAATCTCACGAAGAATCTGTAGCCGAATTATTGGATGAATATGATGTTGAGTTGGTGGTATGTAGTGGGTATATGCGGATCCTAACTGACCATTTTCTTTCAAGCCGCCTTGGCCGCGTAGTCAATATCCACCCAAGCCCATGGGGGGTTGATGGTGCGCTTTTCCCCGGTGCCCATGCTAACAGAGATTTGTTAGCTGCTGGCTCAAATATTGCTGGTGCATCAGTTCATTTTGTTAGTCTGGGGGTCGATGATGGACCACTTATTACTAGTGAAACAACTAAAGTAAAATCTGGTGAAAATGAAGAAGATTTGGGTGCTCGGGTCAGAACTGAAATTGAACAAAAAATATACCCAAAAGCCATAGATGCAATATCAGAAGGAAGAATTATTTCAGATAATGAACGATTCGAAATAATAGAATGATACAGGAGAACAATCACTTACTGTTGGAATTAATATCATCTAGTGAATTTACATTAGTAAAACATTGATTTGTTATTCCATTAAGTGACCAAACTTCGGGTCCTACTTTGAATGAATTAAGTTTGCTAATGACTTCCCGTGCAGAAGAAACATCACTGTTTAGAGTGATTTTGAGTGAATTTGTATTGGCGCAGAATAACAATGGTTCAATTCCACGATTTGAATAAGCAACAGCGCAATTATTTTCCTCAGATATATTATTGAATAAAAGAGGGGGTAGTAGTGGATTAAGGTAAGGTACATCACATGGAACTACTTGTATCGTTTGCCAATCTTTGTCAATAGCTTTCGCAACACCACTAATCAAACCAATTATTGGAGAATTATTCTTATTTGTGGTTGCTGGGTCAAATAATATTTCAAAGGAAAGGTCTGTGTTTTCTATTTGATACTGTTCTGCTGAAACTTGTTTAATAGTTATTGAATCCAAAATTTGTTGCCATTGTTCGTGATTTTTTAATGAAAGAACCGCTGATTGAAATCCAGATTGGGAAAGTGATTCCATTACCCATTGCAACATCGGTTTACCATTTATTTCAACTAACGATTTTGGTTCACCCATCCTACTTGAAGGGCCGCCGGAGAGAATTATGACCCCATCTGCAACGGGTTGCTCCATCATTCATTCAACCTCAGCGATCCGATTGATTGTGTGTTCTAATTCTAACATCAAACTATTTGCTCTATTGAGAATTGCCATGCGGTCTCGTTTAGTTTGAGCAGATGGTAACCACTCAAGCAATTTTTTCACATCTTTTGTGTTTCTTTCAAGTAAATATTGTAGCGCTGAAAGAGCAATTGGGTCCTCTGGCTCTAGAAAGCGCATGTGAGCCCGTGGGTGGTCTAATTCATGTTAATTGCGGAATAGATGTTAGGCATCAACGCTTAGTTAGAATAGAATCAAACATTCCACCAACCATATCAATAACTGATGTCAACTCATCTTTTACCTTTTCAAGCAACTTTGGCTCGACGCTTTCTTCAAGGGAGGCCTTTACTAATTCAATCGCTCTTTCATGTTCTTCGTCTGTAATCTCAAGCGATGAACGTAACATTGCTATCACAGCCATTTCATCATGACTAAGTGATGCGTTCATGAAGGCTGCTTCAAACATATCACGATATATTTGCACTCGTTCATTCTTACCAATTACTCGCCCACCATCAACTGTTTCTCCAGCAAGTACAGATTTGTATATTTCACCTGGTCGTGATTTCAAATCATCATCAGTCTTGAAAAGTAATATCGCGAGTTTCGTTGCTAGACGTTGTTCTTCACGAGTAAGAACACCATCACTTAGCAAAATTTCAGTTACGGAGGCATAAACAGCGCACGTTCGGACTGGCTCTCCACCTTCGGGCACAAAAACACCACAACTGGCTCGCCTTTTCACCTTGTCTTCGATGCCGGTGGGTTCATGAAGGGACCCCAACTCGGCTATTTTACAGGTTCACCTGTCACACTCACCGGGCGCAACGGCGCTTGATTCAGAGAAAACCGGCCCTAGTGAAGGGTGCGGGTCAGCCTAAGGAATGAGAAAAATGAAGGAATCTGCAAATGCAAAATANATGATTCGCGTGAGTGTCAAACTTGATGGCCANGCGCGAAGAAAGGACATTATTGGTGCTATTTTTGGTCAAACTGAAGGTTTAATGCCTGATGCTTTAGATTTAAGAAAATTACAGCGTTCGGGGCGAATAGGNCATATTGATGTAAATTTAGACGATAATAGGGGAAAAGTGAGTGGTGTCATCGAGATTCCATCTTCACTTGAAAATGTTGAAAGCGCCATCATTGGTGCTGCGCTTGAAACGATTGAACGAATTGGGCCTGCTGCATCAAAATTGAAAGTTCTTGAAATTACTAATATCAGATCTTCTAAGAGAAATTTGATGGTTGATCGTGCTAAAGATTTGTTACTTGATATCGTGCGTCAACGAGACACTGATGCAACAGGATTAATCGATGAAGTTCGAAGTGTGTTGACAACAAGTGAAGTTACTACATACAAAGATACAGGTATGACTTGTGGACCAAATGTAGAAGATTCTGATGCGCTGATAATTGTTGAAGGACGCAACGACGTAATGAATCTCGCATCTTGTGGGATAAAAAATGTAATTGCAGTGATGGGGGCTGGTGTTGATGAATCACTCACTACACTTGTTGAATCAAAATCCATGGTCAAAGCATTTCTAGATGGTGATCGTGGTGGTCGAATGATTGCTCTTGAATTATCGGGTGTACTAGGTAAAAAATTAACTCATATTGCTTTTGCACCCGAAGGTAGAGAAGTCGAACATCTTGAGAAAAAACTCATCGGGAAACACTTGGGTCAAGCAGAGCCTGCAAGTAAGGCAATTTCTAAAATCCAAGCATCTGAAGGTGATATCACGAATTCTGATGATGTTGAAGTATCAGATGAAATTAAAGAATGGGCTGAAAACATGCCCGGTAAAGCAAACCAAGCCGTTTTCATTCTAGAAGATGGTTCTGCGACCGAACCAATCCCAGCTAAAGATATAGTTACTAAAGCCGGCGAAATAGAAGGTGTGCAAGCAGTTATCATCAAAAGTAAAGGAACTGAAAAACTCATGGATAGAGTTAGCGAAAGTGGCATTGAAATTGTAATCGTACCGAAAGCTGAAGTGGATGCACACAATGGTGTGACAATATATGCAATTGATAATTTTTAGTTAGATTGTTAATTCAAACCACTGATAAGTACAACCCCTTAGTGGTGAATCCATGCAAGGCGCGCCCGTGCCCCCTCCTAGTGTAAATACGGTGGTTGCGCAAGAGTCTATTGTTGCAGATAATATCGAGGTGGGGNCCGATACTCAATTACTCGAGCAAGGTGATTTAAAATTNCATNAATGGATTNATTTNGGNCTTGTGTGTTTGGCTTNGCTAANGGTATNAGTAAGTATTTTCAGCAATTCTTGGGTTGTCCAAGAGCAGGAAATATTGGGCAGTACATTCGAATCTAAAACGGGATTGGATGATACGACCACAATTTCTTGTGATGCTGATGGAAGTTGTGAAACTGAAGAATCCGATATCAGTGAAGATTATGATGATTGTAAGAAAGATATGGACGAATGGGAAAATTCTGATTTTGACTTAGGTGAATATCCATTCAAAGAAATGTGTGAAAGTGTTGGTGATTCGGCAAAAGCTGGATTAATAGGAACTATTGCATTTTGGTTTTCAGTGGTATTACTCTTGGCATCAGGGGCTTTATTGCTTCTAGGCGTATTGGGTAAAAAAATTCCTTTCGCCAATAATTCACCTGTCATCCCAGGAGTTGTGATTTTCTTAGGTTTTGCTTTATGGAGACTTCTACTTCCAAGTATGAATGGGGATTATGGATGGGCTGCTAAGTTAACCCTATTCTCTGGAGTATTAGCTTGTTATGTTGGTATTAATCCACTATTAGACAAGATACACGCACCTAATGGTTTGGCCTCTTTCTTTTCAGATGATAAATTAGAAATGCTTAGAAAATTGAACCTTGTTTGGTTTGGATTAACTATTATTGGCCTGATGTTATTATTTTTCATACCATTTATTGGATTACCAATAATGCTCTTAGGACTATTATTTTCTTTTATTAATTTCTCGGATCCAAAATTATTCAGTGAGCAAACTGAACATGGAGAGCAAAGAATGTTGCTTCTGCAATTTGGTCGTAATCATGGTAAGCCAGTTGAAGAAGTGCCAAGCCCATCACCACCTGAACCCACACCACCTGCGCCACCTGAACCCACTTTGCCTGAACCCGAGCCCCCGGCACCTACACCACCTGAACCCACTCCACCTGCGCCTGAACCACCGGCACCAGCACCACCTGAAGCCGCTTTACCTGAACCCGAACCGCCAGTACCTACACCACCTGAGCCTGAACCACCGGCACCTGCACCACCTGAACCCACTCCACCTAAGCCTGAACCACCTACATCGCAAGAAACTGTAGAAGATGTAGATTGGCCGGAAGTTGCTCCGGAACCTAAACCACCAACCAAAGAAGAAGAAGTTGTAGATGAACCGGCGTCGGAGACTACAATTGCACAAGAAGAAGACGAATCTGAAACTGATGTGGCTCCTGCTACGATAGAATCACCCACATCTGAATCACCAACCAAAGAAGAAGAAGTTGTAGATGAACCGGCGTCGGAGACTACAATTGCACAAGAAGAAGATGAATCACAACCCGATGTGATTCCTGCTACGATAGAAACAGCCGCTCCTGCACCTGAACCCATCATGATCCCCCCTGCTCCTGCACCCCCAACTAACCCTTTACCGCCAGCACCTAGCCCCGCACCCCAAGCAGTNCCNCCACCGATGGCACCGATGCCATCACCACCACAAACAAGCACCCCGACTAATCTTCCCCCACCACCAATTGCGCCAATGCCGCCNCCGATGGCGCAGATGCCNCCNCCACCAAGTGCAGGATTACCACCGCCACCAAGTGCAGGATTGCCACCACCCCTGCCCCTGCCACCCCAAGGGGGAAACCCCATGGCCCCAAACCCATTTATCTCCCAGCGACCAAAAGAACCGCGGAGTTTTTCCGTGCAAGCTGCACCTAGAGATGAGTTAATGAGTTCTGAAGAAGCTGATGATTTACTTCAAGATCTAAATGACTGAATGTCAAGAGAGTGCTTTCACAGCATCTTTAGAGCCTGCAAGAGGTAAATAGGTGGTTTTCTCTAAAAGTTTNACTTCATTCATAATTGCTTGTAAATCATCTGTTCTGGGTAAATTAACAGTATCTAATTGTCGTGGTAAATCAAATCCTGGTCCNGGGATTTCGTCAAATTTTGCTGCTAGTCGCTTTGACGCATCTAATAAATTTCCATCTGATGGGCAATGTCTTCTTTCTAGCCGCTGTACGGTCCATTTCAGTAATTCATCGCCCACTGCTTCAAGCCGGCGTAATAATGCAAGAGCATCACCATCGATTTTTCCTTCAGAGGGCCGAAGAATATCTATCAAACGTACAAGTCGTTGTACCCGAACATCTCGGGGGGAATCATCCAATGGGCCGCCTACCTTTTCTCTTACAGAAATCCAAGTTGAATCTGAAGTATTATTAGAATTAGTTGAAGTTAAATGTTCNATATTTCTATAATCAATATTACTTTCAATATCGGAACTTTCCTCTATAATTTCACTTGGTTCTGATATTTCAACTACAGGAATTAATATTGGCTTCAATGGATGGAGTTTNGCAAATACTTGCGGAGGAGATGGTGAAAATAATGTGGGGGAAATGTCGTTATTTTCTGGTAAAGCTGCTAGATGCTTTGCCATTTCTGGTATTGATTCGGAAAGCCGCGCTAGTTGGTCTGGTTTTGCACTATTATCCCTCACCTCATTGAGAAGGTTCTTATCGCGCCCTAAGGGTAGGCGCTCTAATCTTTCTTTCAATTTAGCATATTCAGATACCGCTGTTCTAATTGCAGGTAATTGTACCCATAATTCAACATGGTCTCGTTCTGCCAATGCATCAAGCATTGAAACATCCCATCCATCTTGCCTCCACATATCAAGTTCTGCCATTGTTGCCAACATCAGGCGATCTTCTCGAGAATCGATGTTGAAAGATGATGTGCCTTGGCCTGATTGTAAATTAATTATGTGTTCTTCATATTCTGCTAAACTTAAATGAAATGGATTGGTATTTGCTGGCCAAATTGTTGCCATGGCTATTCTACTTTCATCTAATTTTTCTCTATGCCAACGATTTCGTCTGAGTTGTTTTGCTATACCATCACGAATAGTATCATAATCATCATTGTTAACTTCTACTCGACTCAATAAGCGCCGCCATTCATTGACATCCTCAATACCCGAATAACTAACATCAATAGTATCAATTGTTGCTAATATTTCTTTACAAACTTGGATTTTCTTGGCGTGCTCATCGATAGCCAGCCAGCCACTCCGCGGTGCATTTTCTAACAACGATTCAAGGGCTTTAACCATGAACCCTGCCTCCTTCCACGAAGCCAATCTAGAACGTGATCGTTGTTCTCGCTCATCCCTATATTCTTCAAGAAGAGAAAGGAGTTCTTCGACTTGCTCTATTCTCTCAACTTGACCTTGTAAAGCAACTGCTGTTCCTGCGTGTTCGGGAAAAAGGTTCAATAATTCATCTAACCTTACCCAAGCATCAGCTAATTTCTTAGCATTTTTTTCTACGCCTTCAACTCTTTTCTCAAGTTCTAACAAATCTGATGGTTGTGGATTATCGGGGGCTGTGATATGTAACCCTCGTGTACTAAGATTTTCAAGCCATTTGGTGATTTCAAGCAATCTCTTATTGTAATCAGATGACATGTCCTCTGTTTGTTGTTGTAGTTCATCTAACCGATTTGAATCTTCCATGCGTTGAGCAAGTTTTGCTTTTTCTAGCAAATTAATAGATGATTCATTATCAAATATAGATATAACTTCATAGATATTTTCCTCAATTTTACCTAATGTGGCATCCATTTCTTGGATGCGGCTAACCTCTGTATACCTTTGTTGTAAATTACCTTCAAGTTTTGTTAAGTCCCATCCTCGTTCTTCACGAAGATGGGTTATCATATCCTCAAGAATTTGGGTGCGACGAAGTTGGCGGTGTTCTAGCGCNAANACCACATCCTCAATCTGTGATTTGGGAGCAGCGTGTTCAATGGCATTAACTACATCATTTGCATGCGGCGTCATAGATTCGTCGATTATTTCAAGACGTCCGAGCCATTCTTTCAATTCTTCACTTCTACCTTCTCGAGACCAACTTGCTTTTGCGGCATCTGCAGANAAAACCCAAGGGCGTCTACGTCGAATTATCTCACGCCATCTACGTTGATTAAATTCGATAATTGTNGGGTCGCGTAATGATTCCAAAAGCTCTTTTCTTTCTGGCCAGATCATAGGCCATCTTTCAACTCTAACACGTAAGGTAGTAGAAATTTTCATTGCCCTTTCAATATGAAGTATTGCTTCTGAAATGTTTCCTCCNGCTTTTTCAAGATGGGAACCAATTATTGCAACATCAAATCCCTCTGCGCGCCAACGAAGACGTCTGTCATCAAGAAAATCGCCATCTAACAGAGGGTATCACCAATTAAGCGAAGGGGGCAGTCGTTGTCAATGGTTCCGGCTGAGTAGTTTCACTCTTACAGAGTGGATTTTGTATGAATTGTGTTTTTTTGGGTTGATTATGTGGGATTTGAAGGTATTAGTGGCGAATTATGATGGGTGGATAAAACGCTCTCCCTACGGGAGAGTTAGGGTCAACATCAAGTAGGCAATCACTCGGCTGGGTTGAGCATGACACCGCTAGAAATTGGGTTGACCTTGTTTGGAACACTGCTTGGTGGAGGGATTATATTCTGGATGATTCAAGTTGATGGGCACTTTCGACGATATAGAGAAGAGGCNGTGATAGAACGTGAAGCGCAAGCAACTAGATTGATNATAGTGGTTGATGAAGTTGGAAAACTATCAANGGATTGCGCTGCTTTAATTCACACACAACCTAATTTGAAAGGTCTTATTTCAGCACATAATTCAATATCCACATTGGAAGCGTCATTGGAATCGGAAATAGGTGCGCCCAGCGTAAGAGATGCGGCTGAACAATTACTAGTAGCAATAAGGGGGATGTTAGCAACCCATCCATCGGAAGGTGATTTTACTGTTGATGGAACAAAGCCTAACCAAGGAGTAATGGGGTTAGCAGACCGTTTGTTTGCTTTATTCGGTGAGTTGGAAATTCATGGACCTAAGAATCTTGCATTGACTGCGCTGGAGGCGCGGCGGCTTGGAGAATTAGCACATTTACTCGGTGAAGATGGATGGGCGAGGGCGTGTTACAAAGAGGTTGCAAGTAACCTTGCCCCAGGAAATCTAGCTTCCATGCGCTGCCTTGCATTATTAGCAAAAGATGCTGCAGATATTGAAGATGAAGCGCACTGGGTGGCTGAGCAGTTATCACAAGTGCCTGATGATGTTGAATTGTTACGAAGACTTTCGGTCCTAAGGCCTGAAACTGCTGAACGTAATGTTCAACGGTTGGAAGCGCTTGGAAAAGCAACCCCAGCAGATCATAGTTTTGTTTCTGGACTCAAAGAACGCCTACAAGGAGATTCATCGGATCAATCATTGGCTGCCGTTGAAGCAGCTATTGAACAACACCCAACTGTTGAACAATATTTACTGAAAGCGAGAATCCATCGGCGCCGTGATGAGCCATTACTGGCAATTGATGCCGTGGAAGAAGGTCTTGGTTTACAAGGAGGGAGGCAACATGGAGAATCATGGGCACTTTTGGCTCGCTTGTTATCAACCGATTCAAAGCGATTACCTAATGCCCTCAAGGCATCGGTGCACGCGTGTGCATTGAATGCGGGTGGTACTGAACTAATTCTCCTTAAATCAGAATTGTTAGAGCGAAGTGGCCGTACAGAAGATTCTTTTGAATGGTTAGAGAGTGTATTGGAAAAAGACCCTACAAATTCTATTGTTAGAACCGAACTTTCACAAATGCATACATTCCATGGTAGAAGAAGTGATGCTTGGTCGGTACTCGAAAATGCGCCAAACTGGGGGGAAGCGGGGCTTCATATTCAGAAAGGGAGACTTCTGTTGGCTGATTACGATGCCAATCGAGATGCTGGACATGCTGATACTGAAATTCTTAGCGCTGCTGAATCTTCATTCAGAGATGCATTGGAGGCGGATAGGGAGAGTGGCCTCGCATGGCTTTGCCTAGGTAGGTGCCAGCGGCTTGGAAATGATATCACAGAAGCAACAATTTCATTGAATCGTGCTAGAAGATTAATGGATGACCCATTGATTGCTGCAGAAGAGAGTCTGATTGCACTTGATGAGGGGAGAATTGATGATGCTGCTAGGCTTATTGATGAAGCTGACATCATAGATAGCAAATCACTTGTCATCCCCTATGTAAAAGGTCTTGTTGCAGCTAAACGTGGGCATCTATCTGAAGCACTCGATCGTTTCAATGAGGTTCTGATGAACAACCCGCATCATGTACGCGCTAGATTGAATAGAATTACATTACATCTTCTTGCAGAGGATGTTCAAACAGCATTGGATGATTGTGACTGGTTACTAATGACCTATCCAACACTATTGCTTGCTAAATTGAGAAGAGGAGAGGCGCTTATCCAACATGGAATATTTGATGAGGCCGAAAAAGAAATTCGGACAGTACTTACAGAACAGCCAGAAAATGAAGTTGCACTTACTCGGCTTGGCGCTTGCCTACTTGCTCAGGGACGGGCTGAAGAGGCCTTTATTCCTCTAAACAATGCATTAAACCTTAATTCAGGATATCCTGAAGGATACTATCAAAGAGCGATGTTATACCTTGAAATGGGTGAAGTTGATAGCGCATTATCTGACTTCAAAATGACTGCAAAACTTGCGCCAAAACATATTGATTCATTGTTGCGAGTAGCTGCAATTCACCATGAAAGAGATGAATTGGAAAAGGCTGAGATTGCATGGAGAAAGGTACTCGATGCTGATCCTGATAACAAATTAGCAAGGGCTCGCCTTGATGAAGTTCGAATATCACTTGCCAAAACTGCTTGAAATAATATCCAACCGAAGGGTTGATGGAAACACCCATTATGGCGTAGCATGGTATTTGATATTGGCCAAAACGCGCCACCCTTCCACTTGCCGAATGCACACCCAAATGTGGGTGCACATGAAATGAATCTCGATGATGTCATGGGGGAAAATGGAGCAATNGTAGTATTCTCTTGTTTNCANTGCCCTTACGTNGTTGGTAGTGTAGAAAGAATTGAGGCATTGGCCGCACGTTCTAAAGAAGTAGGACTTGGTTTTGTCGCCATAAATTCAAATGCTGGAAATCCAAACTATGCGTCTGATTCAGCAGAACGAACACGAGACGCTTGTATGAAAGGAATTGGTTATCCTTTCTTAATTGATGAAGAGCAAACTGTAGCCGCCGAATGGGGTGCTGAAAGGACCCCTGAGTTCTATCTGATAAACGAAAATAAAGTTTTGATTTACAGGGGCCGCTATGACGATTCCCCTACAAATCCAACACATGCAACCACCTCTGAAATGGAAGACGCCGTGAATCAATATCTTAATGGTGAACTTATTCAAAAACCACAAACTGATTCTATTGGTTGTTCAATCAAATGGGTGTTTTAATTTATCACTATGTTACGCGGTATTTGTGAACAACATGGGTGATGAGGTTTCTCAAAGAAACGCGTACGGCCGTCATGTGTATGTAGATTATGTGAATTTTTTTCCAAATGCTGATGAAACTGCTTCCTGGGTATTAGAAATATTGCGCTCCAGTGTTAAGGAATGTGGAGTAAAAGAAGTACACTCTCATTCGGAAATATTTGATGGAAATAAAAGCCCGCCTGGTTTTGCTTCAATTGTATTAATTGATGAAAGTCATGTGACTGCTCATTGTTATTCAGATAAGGGGTGGTTGGCTCTAGATGCATTTACTTGTGGAGAACATGACCCAAATCATCTTGTAAATATAATTCATGAAAAATTAGTTGAAAAATGTAATGATTTGAAACTGATGAAAAGGGAAGTTGTTGATCGTTTTGTTAATGAAAGTCTCTAGATTGAAGTGATTAAAGTGAATGTTAGAGATTTTATTGAAGAACACTACCTTCATTTCAATGCAGGAACTCTTGCAACTTGTATTCGCTCTTTAGAAGAGTTTCTACACAATGGGGGGAAGTTAGTGGTCACACTTGCAGGGGCGATGTCTACAGCAGAAATAGGGCGCACGCTGGCACCTGCGATTCGAGCGGGGTTGGTTCATGGAATTTCATGTACTGGGGCAAATTTAGAAGAAGAGTTGTTTAATCTCGTGGCTCGAGATGATTACGAAGATGTTGATTGGAGAAACCTATCTGCAAATGATGAATTAGAACTACAAAAAAAGGGTATGAACCGAGTAACTGATACATGTATCCCGGAAGTTGAAGCAGTAAGAATCGTGGAAAAGATCCTCTTGAATAAATGGTTAGACGCTGAAAAAAGCGGTAACTGTAAACCCCCTCATGAATACTTAATTGAAGTGATTAAATCTGGTGAAGTTGAGTTTCAAGCTAATCCAGATGATTGTTGGTTAATTGCTGCTAATGACATGGAAATACCAATATTTACACCTGGATGGGCTGATAGTACACTTGGAAATATTTTCTCAGCACGGCTTATTGATGGGGTAATAGCCAATGATAGAATCATAACGACTGATTTACAAAGAATGCATGATCTTGCTCTTTGGTATAGAAAACAAAAGTGCCCTGTTGGCCTACTTCAAGTAGGAGGGGGGATTGCTGGGGATTTCCCCATATGTGTAGTTCCAATGCTACGCCAAGATTTAGGAGATAATGTTGAACTGTGGGGTTGGTTTGCGCAGATAAGTGAATCACGACCATCTTATGGAGGATATTCAGGTGCGTTGCCTAATGAAAAAATTTCTTGGGAAAAATTAGGGGTTGATACACCTAAATTTGTGATTGAATCTGATGCAACAATAGTATTGCCATTGATTTTGAAATATTTATTAGAAGGGGTTTGATGTTTTTCCGGTTATTGACTATCTGTTGCCGGATTCCGAACAGTTATGACCCGACTCTCAACCGGCGTGATGATGGTGGATTGGGGGCAACGGCGCCGGCGCAAGGCTCTAGTTCGTGAAATATCACCCCAATTCATTAACGCTCTTGCTAATTATTTTGGTAATGGGCCTACAGATCTAGACTTATCTAAAATTGCACATGCAAACTATGTATCTGCTTTAGAACAACATGGATTGGAAGTAACTGTTCTTCCACCACTTGAACAATTTCCTGATTCTTGTTTTGTAGAAGATGCTGCTGTTGTTGTAAATGGCGCTGCTGTAATGTGCAATCTAGGTCATCCGAAAAGAGCTGGTGAGGCTGAAACCTTGAGAGATGAATTATCTAAAGAATTGAAAATTATCAATATGCCAAAAGGGGCTACCTTAGATGGGGGGGATGTTATCTTTTTTGATGGGGTTTTTTTGATAGGGCAATCCTCAAGAACCAATAAAGAAGGTGTGGAATTTTTGTGTTCTGTGTGTAATGAAAGAGGATTCGATACTTTTGTCATTGAAATACCCGCTTCTACACTTCACCTTTCTACAATCTGCTCTTCACCAGCGCCAAAACTTCTCATAACTGCTGAAGGACATTTACGGCCTGAACAATTTGAGGGATTAGATGCAAAAATCGTTTGGATTCCAAATAAAGAATCATATGCAGCTAATACAATAGGATTCGAAGATGGTTCTATTATTATTTCAGATGGATACCCTGAAACTAGAGAAATTATTGATAAACTTGGCTTTTCAATTACTGCTATTGATATGGAACATATCAGGGCTGCAGATGGTTCACTCACCTGTTTACGGATTTTTTACCGTTGACATTACCTTGCGTTGGGTTCAACAGGTAATTATGGTTCGGAGTATTGATGCGGAGCAGGGCTATGCTACTCACATTGCTTTTCGCAACCTCAATGTTCGCTGGGTGTTTTGATGCTGAAGATGACGGAAATCCAAGTGCTGGTGACTTAGAAATCGGTGTTGAAACGTTAATTGGTGGAATATTTCAAAACATCAAATTCACTGCTTCCTCTGATTTATCCCTCTATGTACCATACTTAATCAATAATCATGATATTGGGTTTGTTCAAAATTCAACTATAATTGATATTGCTAGTGGGGAATCTGTGGAAATATCAATTCTTGCGCCACCCCGTGCACAAGAAGCGGCATTTCTCATTGGTGAGCGAGGTAGAGTAAATTGGCCGATGCGTGATTCAAATGAATCGTGGAGCACGTGGGTGNGCAGAGGNGGGGCTTTGTCTNCCTCAAACAATGCCATAATGCGAGAACCTNTAGAAAATAGTACTCTAGACAGAGTAAATTCTACAATCGATAATGGAGGAGATGTTGCGTATCAAATAATCCCTGTAGTTCGCCCCTCAGCACCTGGTTTTGGTCCCGATGCCGGCGGGGATTTTGCTACTGGAATAATGAATGGTCGAACTGTTTACGACCGTTTACATGAGATAACAGACCCAACACCAGATATTACAGACGTAGACCAAAGGATGGGGTATTGGGATCGTTGGGCTGGACAAGGAAACACGGCATACGAAGATGCTGCGAATTATCTTGTTGCTGAATTAGAATCATTTGGATTAGATGTAGAAAAACACAGATTTGAATTTACTGATATATTCAGCAAACAAAACCCAGAAGCGCTCAATGTCTGTGGATATAGGTGGGGAACTGTCGTACCAAATGAGTGGTTGGTATTTGGGGCACATTTTGATATTGCACCACCCGCCAACGCGGTTTTACTGGACCCGCATATTACTGGAAGTCGTACATATGGAACAAGAGTTGGCGCCTACGATAACACCGCTGGCACAAGCATGGTGCTAGAAACAGCGAAGATGATGTCAGATTATGACTCTCGGCGAACAATGGTATTCTGCCTTTGGTCTGGTGAAGAAGGTGGAAAACGTGGTAGTGATTATTGGACTGAATATTATGTTGCTGAAGACCATCCTGAGGTGACTGTTACCAATTACATCAATCTCGACATGGCTGGTGTCAATTGGCCTGGTGGAGGGGGTGCACCCCATGGAGATCCTGCAACTTCACCTGATGAAGATGGATATCCAAAAGATGAGGAGGTATGGCCAATGAGAGTATACATAGGACCTACTGATTCACATGAAAATTTGAGTCAACCAGGAATTGTTTATCTCTCTGAATGGATTGGTGCTGATGCTTTGGGGCTTGAAGAACAAATTGGTACATTAAATGGAGAAGGGTTTGAAGAAGCTACGTGGAAATACAATTCATGGATGGCTTCTGACCGACCTGAAATTATTATTTATGAAGATACTACTGCTCGTTCCGACCATGCTAGTTTCCAAGATAACCTTGGCACTGTTACCCTAGGATTTGGCGGCCTTGTTGATGGATATTGGTGCTACCACCAAACTTGCGATACATTAGAAGAAATGGAAGAATGGATGGATACTACTGGTAAAGACTACGGTGAAGAAAACACAGGGGTGACCAATCTCTGTAACAGCCTAGACTTGATTACTTGGTGGGCAGTATATTCATTCTTCCACCTTGACGAACAACCAATCCCAAATGCAATTGAATGATAGATCATATCCCAGCTATTGATTCCATTATTGATATTGACATGCCATTAAACATTGTGAACACTAGCCCTAATGTAATTGCTAAGAATAACCAAAATATTGGTTCCGACCAATTCTTCACCTTAGCACCATCAAGTGGACCAAAGGGGAGCATGTTGAAGGCCCCTAAAATAGCATTACCCCACATCCATAATCCAACCGTTTCGGCTAAAATAGGGTGGAATAATACACTTAATAGCAAACCACCACCAATCATTCCAATAAAAAATAATACAATATTTGCAATCGGGCCAGCAATAGAAATTATTCCATTTTCTTTGCGGCCTACTCGGCCTGCAACCATGACTGCTCCTGGAGCCATGAAAAGGAAGCCAATGAAAAAGGCAATGAGAACACCAGTTCTAAGGCCCTTGTAATCTGCTCGGAATTCTGCCCAGCAACCATAATGTCGAGCTACGAATTTATGCGCTAGTTCATGGATGATAAAAGCTGGACCGAAGGCAATTGATGACAATATAAAAAAATATGGAATGGTGAAAATTAGCGCTGGACCAAGTTGTAACATACCACCCATTAAACCCCCATTAAACACAAAAGAAAGACCAAGTGAAAATGCAATTAGTGAGATGAAAAGATCTTTTAATTCAATTTGAGAAAAATGAAAAAAACTTCCTTCATGTTTAATCACCTTTGTTTGAGGAACATCGAAAAAACCTCTCATAAATGGCTCAAAGGGGTTATTTTGTCCTGGTTGTATTACTACCCTAATTGTCTGGGGTTGGTTAGGGGTGTCTGGCGCCCTCGTCTCTATCCTATCAAACGGGTCGTCTTCAAGGCGCCCCGGTCGTGAGTCTCGGACCATGGTGTTGCGAGATGTTCAGTTACTTTGAGGGTTCGCAAACCGGGAGGATTGAAAGAGGGGTAGTGATTAGTGGATAATCATGGCGGGTATTCGGAAGGCTATGTTGGAAATGGGTGTGGCTACCTGTTGCATGCTTTGTGACGCACCGGATGCACCCGGCTCTACCCGCTGCAGAAAATGTATAAGCGACCACAAAAATATGCGAGAACGTGTTTCTCAACTTCCCCCTGAATCATTAGCTAAGCAATGGTCAACGGAATTGTTGCAAATGTTAGCAAGACCAAACTCATACGAACACGATGAAACTCATGGAGAATGGATGTCAGCATATGCGCAATTACTACATGGACAAAAAAGTAAATCTAAGACAATTACACAATCTGATGTTGAAGAGGCTTTTGCTGCAGCACGACAGAAAAGGAAGGTGAATCCTTTACGCGATATCGCAAACCAAAGTAAATGGAAAGATGCTGCGCCAACTGAAGATGAATTGCGCCGCCTTTCGGCTGAATTACCTGATAACGTTGAAGATGTATCTGGAATCAGAACAGTTCCTAGTAAAGAAATTACAAAAATTGATCGCTCAGAGCGACCAGGAGAAGACCATGAATTGGTTGCACGTGTCCAAGCAAGTGCCTCGTCTCAAGATGCGCCGGACGAACTTCAGGACATCATTATAGATCTTGAAGTTGGAGAAAAGCGTGCTAAAAGAAAAGAATGGTCGGATATTGTTGAAGATATTGATGATTTTATTGATAGTGATTGAATAATGATGCTCGAATGGGGGTCGTTATCTATGTGTTAAAGATGTTTTTTGACATAATTTACACCATTAACAAACACCGCCATGCCTTCACCGACCCAATCTGTTGGCTCTTCTTCTCTAGTCCATGTAGCTCCCAACCATTTCGAATGATTTGCTTCTGGGTGGGGCATCAATCCAAACACTAAACCAGTCGGGTCACAAACTCCAGCAATATTTCTCATGCTAGCATTAGGACATATAGGATATGGAAGTAACGTATCTGATGAACTGGGGTACACATCTTTGGGATTTACATAACGAACAACAATTTGTTGGTTAGATGCGAATTTATCTAGAAGGGGGGGATCAGGCACCACAAATTTACCCTCACCGTGCCTCACTGGTGTACGCATACGAGTCAAACCCTTTGTCCAAATACAAGGGCTATCTGAATTGAATTCTAAAG
>NYYK01000060.1 GCA_002685895.1 Methanobacteriota archaeon | reverse complement strand
GGTTAACTTCTGGTAATTCATACAAATCACAGAGTGGTGGTTCAGGTAGTGCATTTGAGACTGTGTCACTCGCTGGTGGCAATCAAGTTTCATTCACTTGGTCAGTTCCAGCAAGTCTAGTCAGTGGTGGTGCAAACAACGCCATGGTGGTCGCCGCTTTGATGACTGGTGCTCCAAGCACAGGCGCTAGCAACGAACATACCTTGTCAGCAATTGACAGTTCAATGAACCCAATGGATTTGTCATTGACTGACTTCACTTACTCCAACCTTGATGCACAGACCACAGGCTTCCTGTCTGGTGACACACTGAAGTTTGACGCAACTGTCGGCAATACTGGTACTGAGGATTATTCATCTGGTGGACAGATTCAAATCTATCAAGTATCAAGTTCAGGTAGCGAATCTCCAATTGGTTCAGCAGTTCAACTTAACTCGTTGAACGTTGGTCAAACCCAATCAATTTCAGAACAGTTCGATACTAGTAGCATTCAGATGGATCAAAACGANCCACAAACCGTTTTCCGTGCTAAATTGACAGGTACTCAAGGAGAGAAGGACCCTGTAGGAAATAACGTCCGTGTTGTATATGCAGCACACGACATGNTTCCTTCCACNTCNAANCCAATTGCTAATGGAAACACTGCAATTGACCGAGGAGAAACTCTTGATTTTGAGGTCACAGGNCTTCCAAATGATAACGTTGATGATTTAGGTTCGATGACTGCTGAGATNCAAACNAGTGCCAATGGNGCTAACCAATGGAGCAGTGATTGGTTTACTGGTGGTGCCCTCATGGGTGTAGGAACTGGTAATGAGCGCTATGTCTTCACAGTAACACCCCCTAACAGTGCAGGTAGTGGGGACTACGATGTCCGTGCGCGAATGACTGACGCACGAGGCCAAGTTGGTGACTGGTCACCAATCAACAGTAATGCGTACGCATTGATGAATGGTCTGCCAATGGTGGTCACTTCAGATAATATTGATGAAGCACCGGGTAATTGTCCAGCTTATCCTGGACAGCCTACTGTTAAGGTAGAGACAATTGAGAGAATCGATGTATCAGGAATCATNTGTGACGCTGAAACGCCTCTTGACCAATTGGTAATCTCTAGTAGCAATCCAGCATTCCGTGCTTGGGACGCCGCTGCTGGTGAGATTGAGGTTAAATTTGATGTAGTTCAAACAAACCTTCAGAATGAAGTTGTGACACAACCAATTCAATTTACTATCAATGACGGTGAAGACACCAATACAGGCACACTTCACATCATGGTGATTGAGAACGGCGCTCCTCGTTGGGCATCGTTGCCAACCCAATCATTCAATGAAGGCGATGGCTCTTCTGTTGTTTTGACTAGTTATCTTACAGATACTGACAACGAGGGAGATTTCGCCAGCCCAAATGATTTGATTCTCACAGTACAATATATCTCAAACAGTTCACTGATGACTGCAGGATTCACCGGCCCCAATGGGCACCGCCTTAACATCGATGGTGCTAATGATGATGCCTTTGGAACTGGCATGGTTGTTGTGCGAGCTACTGACTCAGATGGCCAGTATGCTGATACTGAAGTGACCGTGATTGTTGCTAACGTCAATGACGCTCCAACGCTCGATGTCTCAACCTTTGATAACTTAAAAATCAAAGTCTCCGATGAATTCAACTTTGATGTACTTGCNAATATGTATGATGTNGATGACCCTGTTGAACCACTCTATGTTTCAGTATCGTGCGATACTTGGAAGACAGGCTCTCGTTACAATCCATTAGATGGTGCTATTAAAGCGTGGTTTGAGGAAGAAGGAATACACACAATTTCCATTGTTGTGTCTGATGTCCACGATGATCTCAATGCGTACTATGTAACCGTTGAAGTGATTGACAGTTTGCCATTGGTTTGGTCTGAAAATGCTCAATCTGGAGATTTGATGGCTCATGCTGACAACCTATACATCAATGAAAATCCAACTTTCAATGTGACCCATCACAGTGGTCTTGGATTGACCGATGTGGCAATAGAGTGGGCGATTTGTAACAAAGACAGCGGCATATGCACTGATTTTGGAACAGAGGATGCAGGTAATCTCGATAGCGTATACACATTTACGCTGTCAAAGAGTCAAGGAGAAATGCTCTTCCATGACCAAGTGAAACTCACGGTTACAGCAATTGATTCTGATGGCTTCGATCGTGAAACATCGGTAGCGGCAGAGTTTGATGTGACTGAAGAACGACCTTCTGAGGTGGTAGATGATTCAACAGATGACACCACAACAACTGACGATTCAACCAGTACCGCTTCTGCAATTCCAAGCCTAGCAGTTATAGGCGTAGTTGGCACCTTAATCGTTCTTCTAATCATCGCCTTGACTCTAGGAGTAATGATGCTACGTGGTGGTGGTAAGAATGATGATCTAGGTATGGGATACGGAGCCGCACCCCCACAATTAGGAACGCCATCAATGCCTATGGGTATGGTGCCAGATTACTCACAACTGCCTGCCGGTGGCAACTATGTGACCAACGATGCTGGACAGACAGTCTATCTCTCACCAGATAATACCGACTGGACCATGCAACCAGACAACTCATTCATTCGCTCTCGCTGATTGATAGAGATTACGCCCTCTTGCTCTGCAAGAGTTCACTGTAGGCGTCTAGGATGATGATTAACAATTCCATACACTGTTGAATTTCAGTTCCGCAAGGTAGCGGATGGTTAAATTGCCACCCATAACAGGCTATTTTGATGAGTAGCGGTCCTCGTGCAGATGGTGATGCCACCCGCAAGCGCATTCTCTCGTTCATTGAGAGTAACCAAGGAATCCACCTTTCAGCAATCATTCGCGCTCTACAACTTGGTAACCATCAAGCAACACTTCATCTCAAGACACTAGTGGATCAAACTAAGATTTGGGGCAATAGAGAGGGACAGTTTTTGCGCTATTACACCAGTGCAATTTCCACNCTTACTTCTACTGAACAATTACCCAACCCTCCTCAAATTTTTACTCCGGATATGATGCAGTTCAGAATCATAGATCGTTTAGCGAGAAATCCTAATCCCAACGGTGCGAAAGGCCCCCTCACTCAAGGAATTCTAGCAGAAGAGCTTGGTTGCAGTCAACAACTTGTGAGTCATCACCTCGTTGCATTAGAGAAGAGCAATTGCATCAAATCGAAAAAATTCGGATTCCGAAAAAAATGGAGAGTACTTGCACCNGGCCTGCAGGCAATTACTGGAGGCTTGCGCTCCCTATCAACGGTTGATCAACATGATTTAACGGCGTTGATTGCACATTATGACCAGTATTGATGCAAATCACGATATATTCAGTTATTTACTGCCTTTTTGGTCTTTGAATAGGTTTTTTCACTATTTAATTGCATTGATAAACGACCGAAACAATA
Organism: Methanobacteriota archaeon; assembly: GCA_002685895.1. Taxonomy (GTDB): domain Archaea; phylum Thermoplasmatota; class Poseidoniia; order Poseidoniales; family Thalassarchaeaceae; genus MGIIb-Q1. Next base: position 25,231 of record NYYK01000060.1, on the reverse strand, counting down.
TAGGGCGGTCATTTGAGCCGATGGGAACATGGCATCTGTAAGCAGTGACCTACAAGACATGATAGATTCCCTAATGGGAGCAATGAAAGACGCAGAGAAGCACGAGCGCGGCACAGATGCCGCCTCCCGACGCCTACGTGGCGTACTCTCTACTACCGCAAAGGCCTGCAAGGCCCTACGTGGTAAGATTCAGAGTGAGCGCTGAGTACTAACTCAGTCTCTTTGATCTTTCAAAGTAATTCGAACACGGCCCATCTTGGGGGGATTCGTTCCCTTGAGGTGGGCTATTTTTTGTTTCACTATTTTCACCTCTCGATGGGTTCATCAGTTAACACATATTGGCCCAGTTGTGTCCGAGCTTCCTTCTAAACCCCCAGCAAAAAAAAGGGGCAAGATTCGTAGAGTGGTTGGTGCAGTTCCGTGGGCTGCTAGAGGGGCCTACAAGGTGGCAAAGAAACTTCCTAAAGAGAAGCGTCACGAAATCATAGAAGTTGCGCGTGATCCGGATGCTTGGGGTGAAGCAATTGCTAAAGGATGGGATATTACGAAAGTTGAGGCAGTTGAAGCCAAGGATGCATTTGGAACACTTGGTAAAATTGTCATAGGTAAAAAAACAGACAAGAAAGAGCGAAGAAATGCTGCCGACCAACTCGGGCTTGTAGGTATGGTGGTTCCTCCATTGAGGATATTTCTCCTACCCGGTTCAGAGATTCTTCTTGGCATTGTTGCATTTGCTATTCCTTGGAGACATGTTCCCCAAAAATGGATTCCTTTCCAATCACTGAAGGATAATCCAGATGAAGAGATTCAGAAACAGAAGAAAAAACGACTCAAACTGTTCCGCAAAGATAGGAAAAATATCATCGATAAACTCGATTGAATTCAATCAAAAGGTATAGTTTCCTGTTCAGGAACATGTGTTGACCAAATTTCCCAATTGCCCCCCCCATTCATGAAATCACTACTTCCTAGTAAGGTCATGTTCCAGTCGTCTAGATATCCATCAGTCCAATAGGTGCCTGGTGCAAAAACAATCCATTGTACATTAGAGAGGTTACCGCGATTTTCCATTTTCTCCTCACTCACTAGTTCGTCTTGCCATCCTGAGTCGGGAGAACGCCAGTGTCCCGTAACATTTCTCTCGTTGTATGGATCAATCTCTAGATGAAAGGTGTACAACCAATGCATCCCCATGGTGGCNTCTGAAATGAATAGGAAATCTTCNCCATCATCNATGTTGTATGAAATANNTTCAGCNGGCTNTTCAGTCCAAATCGTTTGGCCATGGAATGCAACAAGCATGGAAATCGGTAATATCAGTATGATTCCCACCATCAGCGCTTTTGCCCGCGGCCTAGGTGATTCCAGTGATGGTAAATCATCTCCGTTTACCTGCCGTAAGCGCATTATTAGCCAAAAGGCTGGAACCATCAACATCGATGCATAGCGTCCATTGTTACCCATAATCCAGGTACTCTCTGGCCATGGAGCATCCCATGCTAGGGAATAGTTGGTCCACTGCCCTGCCACATATAGGACAATTCCTGCAGTAGATAATCCAATCATTCCAGCAAGAAGTGTTGTTTCTCGATCCAGTCTTTCACTTTCATCACTTCGTAAAAATGGCCACAATACCATGCCGAATAGAGAGTAAATAATGACTACATCAAGGGTTGCAATTAGTATCGCTGATAGAAAACGTCCCGGTGCTAATTTTGCCGATAAGAGACTGCCGCCCGTGGAAGTGATGATNCTGAATAGGCAGAGGGCGGTGGCAATTGCAATCCCTATACTGAAAGCTCGCTTAATACGCATTGGTTGAATCGCCAAGGTTACAGCGCTGATAATCAAAATCCCAAGAACGAGTGTAGTCGGTAGTCCTTTAGTTGACACACCAACAAAGGCAGAAAGAATTAGTAATGGAATTGCAGGCATCATTTTCTTCCGCGCTAACATAATGATACTGTAGGCGAATCCCACCATCGCCAGTAGCATTAGAATCTCTGGATTTGCCCGCCCAGTTGCGAACAGGAATGTAGGATGAATTGAGACAAGAGCAGTCAAGCAATATGCAGCATTCTCATCAAATAGATTACGTGTAGTCCACCAAACCGCTCCGAAAGCCAATATGGATAGAACAAAGGCACCTAGATGTAGTGCGGTTTGGGTGGTGCCGAATAACAAGAAACAGAATGCAAACCAAGTATGTAGAGCGGCATAACGCCCATCNATGTCTTCTCCCGATGCTGCATCTGAAGCGTCAGGGTCAACGAGTTTTGTTTGTCCCCAATCGAGTTGATTCACTCCTGTACCATCTTCGACAGTAATGTAGGTGGTGTGTATGTGGGNATCNAGTCCTAAGTCACTGGTAAAAGAAACAAGNAGATGTAAGAGAATTCCTAGAATGAGAAGGCCTTTCCAAAATCTTTGAGTCTCAACTAATGACCACCAATTTTCAGTAGAATCAGTGGCGGTATCGAGTGATTCCGTAGTCTCCACACCCGCCGGTGAACTCATCTCGTCCTTGAGCATGAGGGTTATTCAGAAGTCAAATAGTGAGGTCTGACCGCCTGAGCGTAGGCGTCCGACATTATGCATCCTATCCAATGCTCGGGTCATTCGACGTTCTGAAAAGTTGTGTCCATCCACAAGCATCGCCCGAAGACCCTTTTCATCACACATTCCAGAAATTGGTAACGGTAAATCAGAGGCAGGGTGATTGAGGAAAAGCGCCCGAATTTCATCGAGTTTTTCTGGTATTTCACATTTTTTTGTGGCACATACTTCTTCCAAAGTACCATGTTCACGGATGAGTTTAAGCCCAGTTTTTGGACCAATCCCTCTAATTCCTGGATGGAAATCAGTTCCCACCATTATCCCTAGGTCGACCAACTGCTCTTGGGTAATACCATGCTCATCAAGCAATTCTTTCAGATAGACACGCTCTGCTCTAACCACTCTACCAAACTTCTTAGTTCCGTGACTAACGAGATTTCTAACCATCACAGGTGCACCGTAAAGTAAGGTATCCCAATCTTGGCTTGCAACAGCAGCAACTTCACCTCTAGCACATCGGACAGCAGCAGCTCCTTCTGCTTCCATCGGCGCTTCAATATTGGCGATTCCAAGCAGGTCAAGCATCTTTCTTGTTTCAGCAACCATATCAGGAGTGAAGGAAGCGATTTGCGAACCCAACTTTTGTGCTGCATCCCAATCTTCAGATTCTACTGCCGCATCCCATTTTTCTTTCGCTGCGACCTTTTTCTGCTTACGCTGGGCTAGCGTATCGCTCTTGAGATCGTGTGGGCGACCATCGAAAACGAAAACAGGATCGATACCAGCTCCAACCATGGCAGTCGCTCGGTCTAGAAAACCCATCAGATGCGATACTGGATGACCATTCGCATCTCGCAAAGGGCCACCATCCTGTCCACTTCCTCTCGCACGTAGTGAAGTGATGAACTGGTAGGCAATCAGAAAGGCATCAACTGCCACTCGTTCGCCTTCAAAATCACCCAACTCAACATCGTGAGGTGTAGTCAAATCCCTCAGGTTACAGCCCAAGGNACATCACCTCACAAGTCATCATCATCGAAGTCAAAGTCGTCATCATTAAAGTCTTCGTCAAAATCTTCGTCATCATCGAAGTCAAAGTCATCATCATCGAAGTCTTCCACTTCTCTTCTTGCAGGACGTCTTGCAGGCCTACGTGTTCTTGTCCACTGCCAGATTCCAACACCGGCCAAGATAAATCCAATTAGTGATAGAATCAATGGATATTGTTGCCATGTGTATTTTACACCAACCAACTCAACATTAGTATCACCATTGACATCTATTTCTGGAATAACCCATCTACCACCAATTACCTCGTTTTTAATCCAGAATTGGTTTGTTTCTTCTCCAGGGACGGCCCATTGAGGAACTACTCGCGATTCTCCATCACTTGTAGTGGTGTTAATCAATCTTACATTGAGTATAATTGCTGAACCGGGCGTAGGATCAACAGCAGTCAAGGAGAAATATAGTTGCACATATTCTCTTCCTCTTGAAGTACTTTCAACAGGGTCACTTAACGTTTCAGCTGATGATTCAAAACCAAGCCCGTAATGCCAATCTCCATGGCCTTCAATATCCTTGGCTTTGTAAACAACATCGTATTCAATGTAAACTTTGAATTCAGTACCTGCGGTTAATTCCCCAAGGAAAGTACCATCTCTCTCTTGCAAGGCTGCTAACTCATCGATTGTCCACACATCGGGGTCGTTTTCATCAACAGCTGTCATCATTGCTACAGGGCCAGAAATTACTGGTATAATTGTAAATGAAGAAATCATTCCGAGGCCAACAAAGACAACAGTGAGAACTTTGTATATACCGGTTGGAGGCATAAAGAACATGATAGCCGCAACAATTCCCACACTCACAAAGAAAAGAAAAATAGGCCCCCCCAATCCATTTGATTCTGCATTTTCTTCGGCGAATCCGGCAGTACCAGCAGCATAAGGTGAAACATAATCTTCGCCTTCATTCAACTCTAGGCCGGGCACTTCTTCTTCATAGGGCGGAAGAACAGGGATGGTCATCTCAAAATTATCACGACCAAGATAGAGTGTATAACTATCAGTAAGTCCACTAGGTTTAGTGAATTGAAGACGTATACCAAATACTTCTCCGCCATCTAATTCATCGATATTATGTCCTTCAAATGAAAACGTGTAGATATCCCCATCAGCCTCATCAGGCCCACTAAGTGTGATAGAGGACATATCGGCCAATCCATTTTGTGCACCTATTCGTAGTGTCAATGTCACCTCTTTGCTACATCCACTACAATTTATTGCTAGATTGAGAGTACCTGCAATCGGTTGATTAGGGTCAATTCCTGTTCCATTTTCTGAAGCATCTGTGCCATCAAAAGTGAATTCTCTCAATCCCCCACCAGCATTTGCATCTCCAAACAAATTTCCCTCAAAGAAACTTGACGCTGATTGCCCATCGTTTGACTCTGCATGATTCCAAGTTGTCCACTGGGTTCTGTCAGCACCAGAATCATCACCGTACATGTAGAGAGTACTTTGCTCGTAGGTTAGAACCCTGTCAGGGTTGGAATCGTCTTGCATGGCTGAAGCGCTAGAATCAATCCCGCTTGCAGCAGTCATTGATGAGGCCATCATGATTCCAAATAGTGCTAACACCGCCCATAGGGCGGTGCCGCGAAGAGGCTTGTTGCTGTCCGCCATCATGTGGCCGACACCACCGGATGATATAGAATTGAAGGCCGACCGCATACCCGATAAGAGGGGCGAGGTGAGGTAAGATGTCTGAGATTTCAGCCAAAATCAACGATGCCATAGTCATCGCTAGCGGCTGGCAACCAAACATCGCCAAAATAGAAAATGCCAGCTTAGTGGCCCGAGATTACCAACCCCAAACAATCCATGAGAGAGTCACTATCTGCGACAAAGATTCGGCGACTAACATTGGCGCTAGATCTTCGCTAGTCACCGAGATACTTCATCCAGCCAGCCATTCANCGTACAGNNATCTAGAANCTCATGCNNAATCAGTTCTCAAATGGTGCGAATCTAATCTATCAAATGAAGGCCAAACCCTAGCCGTAAGAGGTGGCAGAATTGGAGTTAGGATTGAGGGATGGTCAGGACGCACAATTGAGCAGGAGATTGGCGGCGCATTGTTTGAGGCAGGTTGGAAAATTAATTTGACAAAACCGGACATTACTTTGAGGGTGATAGCGGTCAGCCATGAGGCTTCACACACAAGCACACCGCGCGGGGGCAANCCATCCCTGATATGGGGNGTGAAGAGCGAGGGCGCTTCGGTATGGGANGATAGAACAGCGCCAAAACGACCCTTCTTCAAACCNATCAGCCTTGACCCAAGACTAGCACGCTCCATGGCTAATATCGCATGCCCTGGTGAGGGGAAACTCCTAGACCCTTTTTGTGGCACAGGAGGGATAATNATTGAGGCCGCAGAAGTTGGACTGCAAGCCTATGGTAGTGATGCTGATTCNCGAATGGTTGAGGGTAGCAGAGATAATCTTGCATGGGCTAAAGAGAGCCAAAACATGTCATCCGATGCAGATGTTAGACGCTGTAGTGCAACCGCTTTGGAGGAGAAATGGAGTGATGTAGCACCATTCGATGGATTTGCATTTGACCCACCTTACGGTCTTAATTCATGGAAGAGTGATGATGGGTGGCAACTCTTTGCTGAAGCATTAGCAAGTTGCGCGGAAGTAGCGACAAATGAGGCTAGGCTTACCGCCTTGCTTCCATGGCCACCCGCTGCTCTAGGGGTAGATCTAGTTAGAGATGCAACCAACTCTGATTGTGTAACTTTTGGAAAGCAGTGGGCTGAGGTTGTTGNGATGATTGACCATGCTGGATGGATAGTTGAGAACACAGCGACTATTCCAGTACACAAGTCACTAGCAAGACTTCTTCTTGTATGCCAAAGAAATACACAATGAACTAGAGGGTATTCACAAATCATTCATCATTACAACAATCGATTCATCCCAACGTATTGCATGTTCTATCAAACCAGCTTCATTGAAATGTACAGTATCATATCTCCATTCCCCCCCAATCATATCATCTGTGTATGGGCCCTCATATGTCAGCGGATCATTATCGATTACTAACTGTTGAGCATCGATAATAAGTGCTAAACTTTCATTGCTAAATGAAGGGAGATAAGACGCACGTGCAACTATCCAAGGCAGTTCCCATCCAGCAACATCTCGGCTTGCATTTATGACTTCACTAAGGTGTTGGGCATATTCCTCTGTGCTGGTCTTAAGTGCTAAATCACTCTCTCCTTGATGCCAAAGAATTGCACGCGCCCCTTGAGGCCCGACTTCTTCTAGGGCCAATTCAATTCGACTGAATAAGTCGCCTGTGGCAGTTGTAGGAAGCCATTGCTCAACTGAAGTTGCACCCCAACCAACTGAAATGAGCCCAATTGGTACATCATATCTCTGCGCCAGTAAATCTCCCATATGTGGCCAGGGAGTGCCCCCTTCACCTGTGGCGATTGGTTGAGGGTCTACTGCAAACTGCCACCCATCNAGCCCCCATGAACTAACNCTAGNATCAGTAGGTGTCAATGNGGTACTNCCATNATTCGCAGAATTNGATTGNCCTGCAGTGATAAACACCTCGCCAACTCCTACTGGAGAGACGTTGGTGGAATTTACTATTGTTTCATTTAGAGTAAAACGTAATTCTAACCGAAACCAGCCTGCATTTGCATTGATTGTACCTACAAATGTGGAACCTGCGCTCTTTTCTGTAGAAACTATGGTTTCCCATTCTGTTTCATTTCCTAATTCAGAACCATTAGCAGCGAGATAAACTAATTGCGCATCTATTTGATTACAAGATGATACAACAATTCCTGAAATAGAAATGTTTGCTGTACCGTCTGCCTGTCTTTGAAAAACTTGGAATGGTTCTGGAGAAGTGATGAAAATGCTTTCTTCTATCCCGCTCTTTTCCTCATCAAATACACAACCTGAAAATATGGTAGTTGTAAGCAATAATGCAATTAGATAATGTCTCATTATTATCCCGCTAAACAATCGGATATCGCCGGAGTTTTTTGCTTATTCCATATTTCTAGGGCCTTGCGTAGTCCATTCTAGTCACTGCCAACAAGACGATAATCATCTGACAATGGAGTAGCACCTGTTTCTATCGATATAATCTTGCCGTCCTTGAATTGCATAAAAAAAAGTACGGCTTCCGAAGTTGAGCCATTGGCAAAGTGAACAACCGAATGAGAGACGCCAACATCATCATTTTCGAATAAAATTCGGTTGCCTTCAGATGTTGTGCCCGCAGCACCTGCAAATCCTAGCGCATCGGATTTGCCCATTGTTACGCCCCCAATGTGTGGATTAAACACAAATTCGTCGTGTAAGATTTCTGCAAGTGCGTCTACGTCCGCGTTATCCCATGCGTCATTGTAAGCTGCTATGATTGACATATTTCTCCCATTACTATTCAGTGTTTGAAGATTCTCATACTCAGATATTCATTTCCCAACCTACTATTTTCATGTTCTACCTTTTTGGAGAATTATGGTTCTGTTGCAACCGGTGGGATTTCTATCGTCTCCATACTTTCATCCGAAATCACAATCAGTTCATCTTTGGGAAACAATCCATCAAAAGAGCCGCCTCCCTTGAGCACGAAAAGAATCCCCAAACCAAACAGGGGAAGATGCCCGACCAACTCACCATATCCTAGAATTAGGAGTGTCGTAGTGAGAAGTAATGCGATGAGAATAGTTGCCCACCTCATTATCTGGTTGAAACAAATTGCGACGCCTATCAGCATCTCAGTTATTCCTGCAAAAAGAACAAAGTTCAAGTCAGAAACAAAATCCATGCCAATCATCGGGAAGAAATTCCAGTTATGCTCAGCAATAAATGCCATAGAAGGTGCCGGATCTAACAATTTGTTGTGTAAGGCCAAAGTTATGAGAGTGAGACCAACACCTACCCTCACAGTCGGAAGTGCATACTGCCTCAAAGATTGCCATTCCCAACCAGTAGCCTCAAAAATCGCTCTATCAACTCTTGAGATACTTGGTCCAATGAAGATGAGAGCTAGAGAAAGAGAAACTAATTCCGCAGCATAGTCTATTGTAACTTCCAATGGAATCAGTATAACGGTCGGCACCAAAGCCACAAGAATGAGGGCCCCTGAAATCGAATATGAAATATGAAACAATAAAAGCAACGCTACTATTGTTTGGGCTGTTAATGCAATCCACAAACCAGTCGGGTGATTAATTTCAATATTTGGTGCCACGAAATCGCCTGAAAATGTGTTAATCAAGAGCATCATGCCTGTTAAACCTGAAACCAATCTCCATTCTAGTCCATCCGGTAGAGCACGTTTTTCATCAATCCATCTGCAAAAATCTAGATAGAGTTTTGAACGATTCATGAATGGGAATGCAAGTATCGTTAAGATTGCCCCCGTAATAATCATCATGAAGACTAAGTCGGCTTCAAAGTTGACATTGTCATATTCTGAATCAATGAACCAACGAACATGAGCCGGTATCAATCGGTCTAACATTGGAACACCTATAGTANNCCNCAATTCATCCAGAACCGTTATGCNCAATNATTNTCGTTAGAAGTAACGGTTGACTTGCCGTTTCATCGCTAGTAAGATCTGAATCAGAATGTGTAGATTCTGAAATTTCAGAGGAATNGTCCTCGCCTGAAGTTTTGGGCTCCAACCATGATGAAGCCATCCTTTGTGCATTCACCAAAGCAAGAATGAAAATAACTAGTACTAGTGGGAAGATGTAGGTGATTGGGATGGTCCCTTCAGTAGATGTCGTTGGTTGATTGTTGTCGTCTCCATCTGTTACTCTCTTGTTGGGAAGTGAACAATCCATTTCATCTAATTCTTGTTCTGCAAAGAATACATCACATTGAATTCTCTCAATTTCAGTATTTCGAAGAATAATGTCAGCTAATGTAGTTCGCTTAATTTCGTTCTTGACATTATCCATTTCTGAAAATTGAGATTCGTAATACAATCGATCACCATCTCTCAATCTTGTGAACTGCTCTTTGATGATGAAGAGCATAGTCTCTCCAAGAACTGAGTTGTTAACGTGGTCTTCTGCGAGCATTCCTACGAATGCGTCAACACTATCAACATCAGGATAAGTGCTGTTCAATTTTTCTTGTAATACAACATCATTGGTAAAGTCACTCCAATTCTCATAACGAACTAACCCCAAGGCTTCTCTCACCGTATTGAAATCTTGGACGCCATGGTCTCTTCCTCGTTGGATATCAATTGCACAGAGATCCAATCCACCTGCTCCGGGTGGACCAAACATCTGATTCCTCAAATCATCAATGAACAGTAAGTCATTTTCTGTTTGAATGTTGAATGCTAGGCCGCGTAGTATAGGGCCAATTCCTCCTTCATCGGTTACTGGAGTAACATCAAAGAACCCTTCTCTGAGTGTCAAATGTCCTTCAGCAATTGGGCGACGTGTCTCATTCATTCGCAACATCTGTGGGCCGATTTGACTGTGGCCCATTCTGAATGCAACTGTAGCAAACTCATTTGAAATCGTTGGGTCAACAGTCGGATTATATCCTTCGTATGGGTCAAGTGTTATTCCCAATGAAGGAAGATACTCTTCGTAAGTTACTGCCTCAATCAATCCAATATTGATGTGACGCGCATACTGGTAAATCTGCTCATCAGTCCAATCAGGATTACGCTCCTGAATAGCTTCCGCTAAACGATTGTGCTCACGTACAAAGAGAGTGTGCATTGAAAGTAAAGCAACATGCTCATTGGCTCTGCCATCACCAGCAACAAATGAACCACTAAAATTGAATCCTGCAAAAGACATACCGGGGGTTGTAGGGTCCTGCGCATAGTCAGCGCGCGGCATTAAGTCACCAGTCTCGTGATAACTCACCTTGAGTTTCCCTCCTACATGCTCTCTCAACCAATCTGCGCGGTTGGCATCGCTTCCATAAACAACCGAGCCATCTAACCAAGATGTGATTGTGTTGGGGTGCTCTCGTTGATTTTCTGGGTCACCTGTACCTGTACCATTAATCACCATTGAACGGAAAAATCGCATTTGCAAGCCACCAGGGAAACCCATCCAAGGGTCATCTTCAGAGACTGGGATGTACGCTGTATCTGGTTGATCTTGGTCAGGCGTTCTACCATCTTGAGTGGTCGTGTGGTCTATTTCGTGAGTGATGAACTGCCCCCATAGCCAATTGTAATCTGAAAGACCTGTTGAATCATAGTTTGGCATTCCTTCATGGCAAAGTGCATTACTAATTTCTCTTGGGTTTGGTACATCAGCCCTATCAGAAAAAGTAAGGTTTTCACCATTATCGGTTGGATACCGGTCAGCCAGCCGTGAGATTTGAGAGCCTGCAGCCCCCCAGCCAGGGTGTCCAATATTGACGCCACTACCATCATAAGAATACTGGGCTGTATTGTTAACTGGCCACTCATCAAAGAAGGCGTAAGATGAGGCACCAGGCTCCTTTTCAACTGGCGCTGCTGAGACTGCTGCGAAAGTTGAAACCATGAATAATGTTACACACGTAATAGCGAAACTCTTCCCTTTCGTTCGCTTTTCAACTAGTGAAGTATTAGTCATCATTCTTCCTCCATTTCCTTATTTTTCAATTTGCTACTGCCATTCTGATTGCTCGCTATCGCAGCAGCAACTGCCAACAAAGCGACAACAAAAATGATGCCGCTCATACTCTGAATCGTTGGTCTGCCTGCCTCTTGTTCGCTATTAGATTCGACCTCCAATTCTACATTCTCTAACTGACATTGTGATTCGCTTGCATCATTCTCCGCAAAGAATACATCGCATTGAATTGATTCGATTTGCGTGTTTCTTAAGATAATGTCAGAAAGCCGAATTGAGTCCAATTCTACCTTCAATGATTCTAATTCAGCGTCATTCTGATACCAAATCCTATCAGCATCTCGGATTCGACTGAATTGATTCACCGCAAGTAAATGTTGAGTTTCACCATAAATTGAACCATTCATTCTCGGCTCTGCTAAAACTCCAATGTAGGCATCGAGGTGGTTAACATCTTGATAGACTGAAGCAAGCGCTTGCTGTATATTCACATCACTTGTTAATTCACTCCATGTGGATATTTGAGAAAGACCAAGTTCACTGCGAATTGAATTATAATCGGAGAGACCTCTATCGCGACCTCGCTGAATATCCATTGCACAATCATCCATCCATCCGCCCCAAGCTGCTCCACTCATCATACTGCGTAGGCTTGGGTTGATTGCCAAATCCATCTGACGCTGACTCATTGAAGCCGCGCCCCGAATGGTCGGCTCAATCCCACCAGCTGTAGCAAGAGCCTGTTGAGTCCAGAATCCCTGTCTCAACTCAAGGTTGCCGGATTCAATTTCAACGCCAGTCTCATTCAACTGTTGCCAACCATCTGCCATTTGACTGCCTGAAGCAAAAGCAACTAGTAAAGTGAATTCATTACTTACTTCAGGATTCAAACTGGAGTTATATCCTGAATAAGCATTCAAATCCAAACCGATAGATGGTAGATATTCGTTGTAAGTAATCGCTTGAATTTCAGCCTGAACTAACTTTCTCGCTCTCTCAAACAGTTGGTCATCACTCCAACTAGGATTGCGATCTTCTAGTCCAGTTGCGAGCCGATTATGCTCGCGAATGAATAGTAGTTGAAGAGTCGTCAAACCAATATTATCTAGATTTCGACTATCCCCAATAAAAAATTGAATGGTTGAAAAATCACCTTCGTATTGTTCAACATGTTCACTTGTCCAACCAGGTAACATATCCCACCCTTGGACCTCTGTGATGAGAAGTTTTCCCCCTTCTCCTTTCCTTAGGTAACCATTCGTTTCGCTGCTTGTGGAGTAAATTGAACTACCATCCAGCCAAGTGCTGACTTCGTTTGGAAATTGCCTAGGATTGTTAGAACTATCTCCAGTTGTTGCAATATATTCAGTTCTAATGTATTTGATTCTAGAATCAGGGACTCCAACTGGATTCATGATTGCATCATCTATTGGAATCGGAATGTGTTCCTCTTCCATACCACCTTCATGGCTAGAATCTTGATGTAATGTAAGTTGGATATCATTGTTGATGAAATCAGACCATAACATATTCAGATTTGATAGACCTAATTCACTATCTGTTGTTACCTCTTCTATACACACTGCATTTGAAATAATTCTTGGATTTTCACTATCGGGTTGTGACATCTCAGAGATGCTGTCATTGTAGGCTGAACTAGTTAAGCGAGATATTTGTGAACCCACCGAACCCCATTCCGTTTGGTTGATGTTGTTTCCACTACCATCATAACTCCGAATTATTATTGATGGTGTTTCATCTATTGCTTCAAGAAGACTGGTTGACTCTTTTGAAACGGGTGTTGCCAAAACCACACTGCTCGATGAGGATAACAGAAGAATTACTAGAAGAAATATTGGGATAACCAACCGCCCTCGAATGGTTCTAGGCCCATAGCCCAAAAGTGAGTAACCGTTGACCATGTTGACCAATTTGTGTGACTATACTCTTCTGTTTGAACCTCTCTATGTATTGTTCTCATTTTCTGATTAATCATTGAATAATTTGATACGGACGATTGACATCCACGAGTTGAGAGGTTGAGATTGATGGGGGCAGAGGAATCTGAAAGCAAACAGTCAGACTCGCCATTAGATAAGAGTAGACCTCCTATCCCTTGGGTAACACTTTCCACTACATTAGTTGCTACAATAATGACATTCACAACGCTGTTCATGCACACTTGGATGTATGATTCTGGAACTGTTGAAATCAACACTCCAGAGCTCCAAGGAAAGGAAGTGGAATGGTCTGTGAACTATGGGTTATGGGATTCAATAAGCCATTTTGGGGAAGAAATCGAGGTGACTGATTACGATTGCGCTCCAAATGAAGCGGATTGTAAGGGTTTCAAAACCGCTGGAATTACATCAATCGCTACAATAATTCTCGGGATGATTACCGCTGGTATTGCCACTTCCATGCACTTATCTTCTAAGAGCCGAGCGAAGGGTTCGCGATTGCCATTTAGGTTATCGGGAATCTCTGGACTTTTGATTGGAATAACCCCAATCATCTGGATGACCTTACTCCCCGGTGTATTCCCTCCAATCGAAGGAATGCAAATCGGGATGGCATTCTGGATTGGCATCGCCGGGGGAATACTCGGCATCGCCGGTGGCGCTTTCGGGTGTTTCACTTTCAAGGGGGTAGCAGAATAATGGATAATTCAAATAATTCTCCAAGAATGGGGGTTCTATTAGCACTCCTCACTCTCTCAACAGTTATGGTCGCTTTTGCCTCACCTGCCACTGCACACTCCCAAGGTGTTCATCATGGAGTTGATGTAACCTTCACTGATGTTACCGAAACTTCAGGATTTGGAGTTGTTGATACAGGCCCTACTACGACTTGGACTAGTTATGGGCCTGGGGTTTCAGTAGATGACTGTGACAATGATGGTGACATGGATGTCCTTGTGACAGCGAGGTTTGATCACCTCTCCTACGAACACGGTGAATTTCAAAGTGGGAACACTCAATTCATGCTCAATAATGGAGATGGAACATTTACTGATTGGACTGATGAATCTGGCTTGAAACTACTTGATACCACTGCAATAGGCGCCTCATGGGCTGATTACGATAATGATGGTGACAAGGATATCTATCTGAGTGTCTTTGGCGAATCTGATGTAGAGAACCTTGATTCTGGAGAACAGAACATCCTCTTCAACAACGACGGGAATTGCCGCTTCACCGATGTTACGATGAAAACAGGAGTGGGAATTGGTGCGCGGGGCCGTGCTGTGGTCGTCAACGGAGTTGTGACTGAAGTTCTGATGCTCAATTCAGGCTCTGGTTACGCGACAAGCGGCGGTCTAACGCCAGCAGTATATTTCCGAGGTGGAAACGGTTCAGGTGCGATGGCAACAGCGGTTGTTATCCAAGACCCTGATGATTACTCGCGCTATAATGGAAGAATCGTCTCTATTTCTATTACTAGGGGTGGAGAGGGATACGACGATGCAAATCCACCCGAAGTAGAGTTCGTCAGTGGAGTTGGAAATTACGGCCACAGTACAACTTCACTCTGGGCTGATTATGATCATGATGGTGATGTCGATCTCTACTCCATGAATCTCGGAATTGTCGATGAAGAATTATATTGGGCTCGAACAGAGACCAATTTCCTCTACCGCAACGACGGTGATATTGATGGTGATGGCGTAATTGAATTTAGTGATGTCACCAACTTCGCAGGAGTTAGTGGACAGGCGGAAGAATCCGACCAAATCAACAGATTTTACCTCTCTGGACTCTACAGAATGGACCAAGCGAGCCCCTCAAACCCTTCAACAATGGCTCAATTGAGTACTGCAGACCATCGCGGAACCGGCCTCTCCTTTGCTGGTGTTTGGTTTGACTACGACGAAGATGGCTGGGAAGACCTTTATGTCGCATCTGATTTCGGAATCTCGCCCATTTATCACAACAATGGTGATGGCACATTTACGGTTATGACCAAGGAATTAGATATGGATATCCCAGGTACAGGCATGGGTGCACACGCAGGGGATTGGGATGGAGATGGAGACCTAGATCTCTGCCACTCAAATTTCGGACCTAACTACCTTTGGGAAAACGATGGTGGGAAATCATTCGAGGAACGAAGTGCAGACCTTGGCTTCCGAGATGTAGGGGGGGCTGGTTCTTTCGTTTCTGTGAATTGGGCATGCCAACTGTTTGACTACGACCTTGATGGTGATTTAGACATCTTTTTTGGTGTTGGCAGAATCAACCGTTTTACCGCTTACAATAACAACACACTCTACCGCAACGAAGGTGATACTGATGGTGATGGTGTACTTGATTTCGTTGATATCAGTGGTGAAATCGGATTACGCAGTGGAGTTAGCGGCAACAAATCAATGGGGGCATCAATCTTCGATTATGATGGAGATGGAGATTTGGATATCCTTGTTGGAAATTCTGACCGCTCACCTCAACTTTTTTCCAATAACGCGGTTGAGTTGACTGGCCGCCACTGGCTCAAGGTTCAACTCAAAGGACGAACTACTGAAGTCGACCCATTCCAGCGACTGTGGGAGCGTGAATACACCAATAGTTTCGGAACCGGTTGTCTAGTCATCGTTACTTTAGAAGATGGCCACGAATTAAGACAACATGTCTATGCAGGAAGCGGATATCTCGGAGGTAACGAACCCACCGTTCACTTCGGATTAGATGATGACGATTCAGTTAAAGCTATCTCAGTCAAATGGTCAACAGGCATTACATCTGTTGAGAGAAATGTACAAGCAGACCAAACCATTGTCATGGAAGAGCCGACAAGCCTACTTTTCATTCTCTTTGAAGTCGGCTTGCATCAGTACGTCAACTGGTTCCTTTACGCAGTCTTTATCGTCGTAGTGGGGGCAATCATTGGATTGAATATCTATCGAGCAAAGAATAGAGATGAATCAGAAATGAATGATGAAGACAATACTGGCGACTCAAAATCATCCGAAGAGGAATGATGACCCCACCAACGCCTCAGTATAACCTTCAAGTGGGCGATGCAGGATTCGAACCCGCGTCGACGGGTCCGAAACCCGTCAGGATATCCAAGCTACCCTAATCGCCCAATGATTCATGCGAAAAGGGCATATCTCTTGAAGAGAACGGGTCGCATCACCAGTAGGGAGGCAGTGCGAATGGTAGCAGAGTGGGAGAAAACCCCTTGTTCAAACAAGCAATGTAGCAAATGTTGTCGCCAGACCGAGATGCCTCTCTCAAAAGACGACATAAGCCGACTTGAAGTTGCAGGTCACGACCGTTCATCGTTCTCAATCGTCCTACCTGACAGCAGTGTGCGCCTTGCGAACTCAGACGATACCAAAGCCTGTGTGTTTCTCAAAACTGAGTCGTCTGACCTGCACGCACCAGGAATCTGCCAAGCCTGGGATGACCGCCCAGAAGGTTGCAGAATCTATCCCCTTGTGCTCGATGAGTTGGACGAGCCTTTCCTTGACGAGTTATGTCCACACCGTAACGACTTTCCTGACCCACCTATAGGATTGAGTGGTCGTCTTTTGGTATTGACACAAACACTTGAAGATGAGTCACACTAGGCTCTTAGCCAGTGTTCTAATCGGTCTTCGCCGATGTCTTCACTTGATGCAAGTATCAGCCCAGCCCCTTCAAGAATTTCAGAAGTGATCCCCCCATTCAACCCTTCACCAAGGTCTACTTTTGAGTGGAAGATGCTCGCCTCATCTACCAATTCATCAGCAAGGAATCTAGCCCAAACATCTGGCCCACCTTCAACAAGCAATAGTTGTATTTCTCTGTCACCAAGAAGGTCTAGAAGTTGCACTAAATCAACCCCCTCTTCCCCGCTTGAGAAAAGTGGCGGCATTAGAATAGTCTCACATTCAAGAGAATTTTCCTCCCCTTCACAGTGCAACACCAAAGTACTATCTCCATCAATTACCATTTCCGCTTTTTCAGGTGTACGTAAACGTCTGTCAAGCACAATTCTCAGTGGTTGCCTACCCATCCTAAGGTCAACTCTTCTAACTGTTAGTTTAGGGTCATCTCGAATGACTGTGTTCACACCGACCAACACNGCATCGCATTGCAATCTAAGTCGATGTACTTCGTCTAATGACTCTTCAGAAGTAAACCGAGCGGGTGGCCCTGAAGTCGAATCGACGTTTCCATTACAGTCCAGTGCCGCCTTTAGAATTACAATCGGCCTCCGCTTCTCACACCAATGCATGAACGCGGCCATCTGTTGTCGCGCTTCTGCTTCCATCAGCCCTTGAGCAACCTCTATTTCTGCTCGTTTCAAGCAGTCAATCCCTCCGCCTCTAACTGTTGGATTGATATCTTCAGCGGCAATCACAACACGATTGATTCCCGCCCATAGTAGGGCCTCTGTGCAAGGCGGGGTTCTTCCATGATGATTACACGGCTCAAGTGTGACAAACGCAGTTGCTCCTTGAGTAGTTACACCTCTAGATTCAGCATCAGCGATCGCAGCCTGCTCAGCATGCAAATCCCCTAGATGGTCATGCCATCCTTCAGCGATAATCTCTCCATCCCTTGCAAGTACACATCCTACAGGCGGATTTGGTGATACTTGGCCTACCCCTTTCTGAGCAACTTCCAGCGCTCGTGCCATGCACTTACGCTCAAAATCGCTCCATTCAGAGTGGGTCATGCAACGCTTCGGATAAGCCGCACCCATTTGTCACTTCGCTTTAAGAAATCCATGCGGATTGTTTGAATGCTCAACCCCCTCTGCCACACCATGCCTCGCATTGCTTGCATAGTCAATCNCGCCGGCCGCGATGGCCATGCACTAAAGCGGTGGAAGTCAATTGAGCCAGCCTTAGCTGAAGCAGGGTTTGAATGTGAAACTCATTTCACAGAGAGAGTTGGCCANGCCCCTGAAATCGCATACTCATTGCGTGACCGAGAAGACCTCGAACTCATAGTTGCCTGCGGAGGTGATGGAACNGTCCATGAGGTGGCCTCTGGACTAAGAGGNTCNTCGATTCCACTCGGAATCATCCCTGGGGGAACTGGAAACGATGTCGCCCGTGCGCACGGGATTCCACTCAAGAAAGNGGCAGGAATCGTCGATGTATTGACCAACGGNAAGAATCGTCATGTTGGAGCATTCCGCCTACAAGGAACCCCGTCACCCAGTGAAGGTGGTTATCCAGAACCATCGAACAACCCAACATGGGATGGGGAGCCGGATATTCCGGGAAGGGTNGTCAGGTGGGTCTTTTTGGAATCTGACTGCGGCGTCACTTCAGCAACCGCCCGCGCTAAACTCTCACGTGCTAAATGGATCAAGGGCTCGTTCAAGTACACCTATCTTGGAATCACAGAGATTCTTCCGTGGAAGAAGAAGATGGCTTGGGTGAAAATAAATGANAACCCAGGAGAAATAGTCGATTTCTCAATGCTTGCCGCCACAACTACAGAAATGTTTGGTGGAGGGTACAAGGTTTGCCCCGGCGCTTCACCGATTCTTGAGCATGGGTTCCTTTGCCACGCTTGGGGACTTTCAAAACTGAAGATGTTGATGCTGATGGGTCCACTGAAGAAGGGGAAACACGTAGGGAAATGGGGCATTGAGCTCAAACCCTGCACCCGTCTTGAGATTCGCTCATTGGACAGTGAGGGCAACCCCTCAGATGCTTCNCACAACCCTCCATTGATTGTTCAAGCAGATGGTGAACCCTGCCTGCAAACCCCAGCCCTGCTAGAGTATCATACGAAACAACTCTGGATTAGAGGTGCTGCAGAAGTTCCTTGGGATGTTTGAGCCAAAATGGGTACAGGTCATTGGACCCCAATCTCTTTGTTTAGGTGCGAGACTTCACAACCATGAGAGCGAGAGCCTTGTTGCTAGCCTTGCTCCTGCTTGGCACAATACCTGCTTTACCCAATTTACTGATGACACCCGCATCAGCTGGGCAGGTGAACCATTTTGGAAACAGCGGTTTTCCCAATTCGGTCAACATCACTTTCAGTGCCGCAGGTAATGACACTAGCACCAATCTCACATTGGGGGCAAGTGCAGTTGCTAGTTCAGCATCTTTTGATGTTCAGGGATGGCCAGATGCACAGGGCGACAGCCCTCTCACAATCGGAATTGATGTCGGCGATGATGGAGACTTAGAGTGGGCATTCGGTGGACCTGGGAACGGCTCTTTTGGCCATATTGACGAACTTTCCAATGGTTGGGATAAGACTGCCCTCAACCTATCCAGCGGGTACAACACGACCTATTCTATTCGCTTACCACTCAATGCCACAGTGACTTCAGCTTCAATGAATGTCTCCACCCTTAGTGAACTTACACTCTCGGGAAGTGATGTGCGGGACACCTACATACACAAACCAAATCCATCTTGGGGAAATTCCACTCATGCTAATTGCAATTATGGTAATTCAACGATTAATGTCGTTGGAAAAACAGAATGGGCTAACTGGCATATTTATCGCGGGCTCTTCTGGTTTAATCTCTCACAACTTCCTGCTGTGACCGTCTTAGACGCCAATCTATCATTCTGGGTTGATGATGTGGTCAACAATGCTAACAGTGGTCAACCAGTTACTGTTCAACATAACTACGATCTCCGCCCACTTCTCAAAGATTGGGAAGAAGGTCAGGAAAACAATGTGTTGGTGCAACAAGGCCCTGGNGTNACATGGAACAAGGCAATTGACAATGTTACTGGTACTGATTATTCGTGGACGACCGCAGGAGCGTCCAGCACCTCAGACAGGGGGGCAGTAGTGGCTACTATCACCGAGAGCCCTGCAAACCTTGAGCAGACTTGGATGGACTTCAATTCCCAGAGTTTGACTAACCTTGTACAGAGTTGGGTCAATGGAAGCGTCAGAAATCAAGGCCTACTATTCATCGGGGATGAAAGCACCAGCAAACCGGACGGCTCTAGATTGACAATCACAACTAGTGATAACTCGACACANAGCCCTCGTCTAGTTGTGGTGTTTGAGGGTAGCAATGATGTGACTGCAGGTATGGATATAGGCAATGATGGACTCATGGAGTGGAATCATTCTGGTAACCTCAGCAATGGCTCAGTAATCCCTAATTTTGCAGCATCTCTCAACTCCTTGCTGGCAAATGCATCTCCCACATTCACCGATGCTTGGGGCAACGAGTTTGTCGATATCCCACTGAATGTAACCGGGAATGCGACCTTGATTCTAGACGAAATAGATGTTCGTTACGATTGGAATCCAACAGTAACCACCTCTCCTAATGGAGACCTTCTAACAGAGGTCAACCAACATCTCTCAACCCTTACTCCCGATGCAACTGGCAATGTCAGCATCACCATAAATGTCAGTAGTGGTAGTGCTGGCTTGGTGGAATTATCCAATTTGGTCATTGACCTAGGAGACCGCCCCCCTTCAATCGGTTCTATTACCCTGCCAACACAGACTATGGTGCCAAATGGTCAATTCCATATTGTTGGGCTGGAGGTAACCTCCTACCAAGGCCTTACCAACCTCTCATGGATAACCTTCACTCCTCAATTACAAAATGTGGCAAACCGACCAATTTTCCTCCATTCACTTGTCAATAGTAGTACTTGGGTTAATGATCCCGGTGGCTATGTTGCAAACGTTACTGGACAATGGCAACTACTGAATTCAGATACTGGTCAAATAGAGTGGAATATCGAGCCAAGTTGGGCTTGGCCACCAGAACAGGATGTCGAATGGCTTGCTCAAACAGGTACAGTTGACGGCCTACATACAGACCGTATGTCAACCGCAACCACCAACCATGAGAGGCGAATGGAAATCACCTCATTCCATCTTTGGGATGAGACTTCACCCACAGACGGTGGGCCCGAGGTATTCGAGAATGAGTGGGTTGCTGGAAGCGACCAATTGCGAGTTAGTGGGTCTGTACACTTCCTCGATGTATCCACAAAACCACTACCTGGTGATGTGCTGGTTGAATTAGAGAATGTTACTGGAAATGGAACTGTTGATGGCAATGGAGATTTTTCAATTGACACTAATGCACCCAGCGGAAATCGGTATGGGGGATTCACCATCAGCACAAGCATTGCCGGNCCTCTTGATGCGACCCCTCCTGAGATGGGCGTTCGTACTTTCAGAGTCGATGCTACCTTGCCGGGGATGATGTTACACGCTCCTTTGGGTGAGCGAGTTGTGCCACACAATCAGCAGTTGTTCAATGTCTCAATTGCTGAAACCAANGATTCTAGTGGTGTCGCAGATCAAACGCTCCAACTTTATTGGTGGGTTGAAGCACTCCATGATGATGGCAATGGAATCCCAGAGATAGGTGAATACGCCACACGCCCTCTATTGCGCCAAGGCGCTTCAAATTACTTCCACGCNACCTACGAAGACCATTTCAACTCCCAAGGTCAGATGGCATCTCTCTATATCGAGGGGCGTGATAATGTGGGTAATCTTCTCAATGGTGGCGGTCCCGGTTTCGATGAAGATTTACACCATTATATGTCATTAGTTCCAACCCCTCCTACTTTGACAAATATGACCTTTGAATTATCAGGTGGTGATGTGATTGTTCCAGCCCATCCCAATTGGTTGAATCTAACATTGCATGATGATAATTGGTTGGAGGACATTGAACGCATCGCAATTGACATGGGCCAAGGAATTGAATTAACTTGGATTGCTGGAGAAGGATTTTCCTCTAGTGATTCTGATGTGGCCATTGAAGATTATACTCTCACTAGTGAAGTGGAAGAGATTTACTTGAACCTCTCTTTCAGCACTACTCCATTATTCAACCCTGCATCTCCTTACGGCCAGTTACTTCTCCAAGTGAGTGATTCATCAGGTACAGAGGTGTTTATCCCCGGTATAGCATGGCAGTTCAATGCCGATATTATGCTTGCTGAATCATCTATTTCTCTTGCCGATGACCCGTCACATACTCCACTTGAGAATGATAGTTATGTCGCTCTAAACGAGCGCTTGCAAATCAGTGGACGCATACGCTATGTTGCTGCNGATCTTGCACCACCTGCTGATTCCTATGAAGTCCAGTTAGAGGTTCCTCTTGACCTGCCATTATCTGTAAATTCTGATGAAAATGGTTACTTCTCAGGAGAGATGAACGCCCATGGTAGTGGTCTTTATCGGGTTACGTTGCAGGTTTTAGGTGGACTTGGCATTGTTAGCCCTGAGCCGGAAGCAGTGCGTTTGCAAATTGACAGCAACCCACCTACAATAGTCGGCTCTGAGCCATCTTTCATTCCAGCTAACTCTACAACTTTCANCTTGCAGTTCGACTTACANGANNTNGGTGCAGGNATGTCNGCNGAAGATGTNNCAGTNTTCTGCCAAGTACGNCGAGGGCTTGAATCGNTAGGNGANCAGATAGAGGGTNTAGCCACTATGCAGATTCCTGGAGAGGTTTCTCGCTACCTTGTTAACCTCTCATTTCCTCCATTGCAAGCCTATGACTACCTAGATTGCTGGCTGAATGTCACGGATCTTGCTCGCAACCCTCTCACCGGAGTTG
Source organism: Methanobacteriota archaeon (assembly GCA_002685895.1). GTDB lineage: Archaea > Thermoplasmatota > Poseidoniia > Poseidoniales > Thalassarchaeaceae > MGIIb-Q1. The sequence continues at coordinate 2,500 of NYYK01000060.1, read as the reverse complement.
GTTCAGCACCTAATTGGCCGCTAAGCCTACCAGTAGTCGAGACGCGGCCTGATTTGTTGGCGGACGACCTTACTCTCTCCCCTGACCCTGCAGTATTCGGTCAGAACATTATTGTCAACGTTACTTTGTATAACATTGGTAACCATACTAGTGAACCGTTTATGGTAGCCCTTGAAACTTTGATAGAACACGAAGGTCGCTTGGAAGGTGTAGAAGTAGGGCGCCAGCAGGTCTTCTTGCTTGAAGGAGAAAATACTGCCATTGTATCCTTCACTTGGATTCCAGATTGGGTTGGGGATCTCGAACTTGTCGTGCTGGTTGACCCCGATGGAAGCATTTCTGAGCGTAATGAGAACAACACGAACTCATGGACTGTTAAGGTCCAACCTGCACCCAAAGAGAGGGGCTTCTTCTCGCAAACCGCTTTGGCAATCGGGGGTCTTGCTATCCTATTGTTAGTCTGCATTGGAATGTTATTTGCTCTGCGTTACCGAAAAGAGGATGACGATTCAGATGAATGGGATGTCTATGTAGATGAAGAGGCCCCACCTTCTTCGATGCAAGGAACAGTTCAACCGGATGGGCATGAGTATGTTGAATGGCCAACTGGTAGCGATGAATGGTGGTATCGACAAGACGCAGAACATCAGTGGGCCCCATGGGCTGATACCGATTAAATACTCAAAATGAGACAAGAACGTCAACTTTCATCTTGAATATAGCCATCGTACCAACTATCTTCTTCTTTACTAGGCAGCCCGCTGGGGGTCTGAACAGAATCCCCTTCGCGGTTCAACTTGAGTAACAATAACAGGAGGGCCATTATGATTACAGCCATAATGAGGATCCCACTAGTGAAGAGAGTACTGTCTCCCTCAGAGGATTGTCCTAGGTCAGTGGTCTCCTGTTTGTTATCTCCTTTGGAATCATCTCCAGTGAGTGTGGAATCATTCTCTACTTCAAATCGAATATCAAACAGGGCTGAGTTCCCGTTAGTATCAATCATTTCGAAATCATAGATTGCCACCTTACCTTCTTCAGCTGAGAGTGCCAAACCATTTACAGCCCAATTAACGCCTTCTCCAACTGCGTCTGTCCAGATGGTTTTGATTCGGTCGCGGTATCGAAGATTGGCCAAGGATTCGTCTACTTGGAAGGAGAGAATGTAGGACCCAGTAGTTAGACCTGGAACGAGAAGTGATCCATGACCCACTTGTACTGTAGCAACGGTCCCGCCACCACTCTTTTGCACATTCATCAGCGCAATTGGGGGAAGTGTATCTTCGTTTACTGTTAGAGTCTTCTGGAGGTTAATCGAAGGCAGCATGTTGTCATACGAATCAGCTACGCGGACGGCGTAAACCGCTGTTTCATCCGTACGTGCCCCTAGCGTAATCACTTGCGTGTATTGAACAGTGGCAGCATTATCGAGAACTGTGGCGATATGTAGCCAGCCAAGCGCACTAGGATCACTTGAGATATTGGACACATCGGCACCGTCCGTTGGATGGCGCCATACTTCATATCGCTCCCCGGTTTCATTAGTTGCTGGTAACCACGAAAGCGTCACTGTACCATCAGCGCTACCAGCCACGGCCAAACCAAGCGTGGGCTGGAGTGGTGCCAAGGTATCCTCCCTGATGCTGGTGGGGGCTGCGTTGATGCCAGAGGTGAAAATCTGCATTTCGCTGGCAGATGTACTTTCATCCCACACCGCCTCAGCTGTGACTGCATACCAAGCGTCTCTTTCCACCTCGTCAGGAACTGCAATCTTTACCTGTTGTACCCCGGCCACCACAGTGGCCACCTTGGTCGCCTTTGCGTCCGTAATTTGTTGCTCAGTAATGACGCCAGTGAAACTTTGCCAGATGTGGTACATTGCCTCGGGATAATCAACCACATCGTACCATGTGACCTTGGTTTTGGTGTTATCAACCCTCTCAGCAGCAACGGAGGTGGGTTGTATGTCGGAGTTGGCCAGCGTGTCCTCATGGAAGGGACCCTTGATTTCGGCAGGAGTCAGCAACTGTCTATGATTGCCTATCCTATCGCTAAGCGTTACGGCGTAGTGGAAGTCTCCGAAAGTACCCGCAGGCACACTCCAATTTAGTAAAGAGACGTTATCCGATATGTTGGTAATTATCCCAACCCCAATGTCTGAAGTTGAATTGAATGATTGCGGAGCACGCCATATTACTGCCGTAAGATTGGTTTCATTCGTGTTCACCTCCCAACTCATAGTGGTGATGTCAACTGAATCATTGTGCGTCACGCTGAGATTCAGCACCGCAGGTGGTGCAACATTATCCTCCCACACCGGGTTTTTCAGCGTGTTACTGCCAAATAGACGGGTATCCTCATAATCTGGAAAGGCATAGGTGACCGAATAGTATGCATTTTCTTCACGGCTGTTGTTAAGCGATTTTGTGGTATACGAACTTCTTGCCTTAACTCCATCCATAGCGCTCAAATTAGCAACCAATTGTTCACTTCCCCCGAG
>NYYK01000059.1 GCA_002685895.1 Methanobacteriota archaeon | reverse complement strand
AAATAATGGTGTCACAACTGTGTGGTCCACATTGTCCTTGGTTTGCTGGGTACACTGGAACTTCCTCACAGGTAGGACTTCCTGACGGACCACCATATTGGTCGCGGCAAGTCCTTCTTTCAGGGTGTCCTTCTGGAATGAGGTTGGTTTCCTGCAGGGTCATACCCTCTTTTACCCATGTGGCATTATTCCAATCAACACCCTGGCCTCCTCTGTGGGGTGGCCCTCCACGGAATCCAATTCGTGTGTAAGTTTGAATTACGCAATCAACACCAACAGCCTCNACGCCACCTTTTTCATCAGTTGATAGCCANTNATTATCGCCGCCAGGCAATCCATCAAAGAGTCCGTCAAGACTCTCTCGAAGATCACCTGCATAGGTGCCATTTACCATTGCGTTTGCTCGGACAGATGCACCATCCCAATTTTCATTGATTGTAACTTCAAAATCTGCATAGTTGTAGTAAAACATGTCCTCAAATGAGTATCCTGTACAATCTGCTTCAATCTGTCTTCCAGTCGCGGAATCAGTAGTTTCAATTTCATTTACTTCTTCGTCGATTGCCGTTGGTTGTATCATGCTAGGCAGAGATGAAAAAATCATCAATGCCACCAAAACAAATGCGAAGAAGAACCGTCCGTGTCTTGTCGCCATTGGCTTCGCGAGGTCGCGTTCACTGAAAGAGGGTTTTCCTTGATGACACTTAGTGTATTTCGTTACACCAGCGTAGGAATCAGGGCTGAAGTCGCTTGAATCTGCGCAAAAACAGCATTCCTGGTATAATTGACCAAAGAATTGCGGAAGCCCAGATGTATATCTGGGAAAGTTGTGGGCGGGCATCGGCATCGAGGTTGCCTTCGAGCAGTAATTGATATACTCCATTTGGAGATAATAGATCAACAATGTCGCTAAAGTGGTTGTATTGTGCTGACTCAAGATTAGTCATATCTACTCCCATAATTGTGGCTAGAATAGCAGTCAATAGTAGCCAAACGAAGGTGAAAAGCATCCAGATCCCCACACCCAGTGTTACTGAAGAGCCGAGGTCTTTTGCAATGCTTGAAGCGAGTAGTTGAATACAGGCGTACCAGAAGATGATTAATCCGGTTGGAATCATGAAATAGAGCCAATCATATAGACTTGGCAATGCATCAATCTGCACCTTAATCAGCAAGGTGCCGACAGCACAGGCGACGGTGGTTGGAATGAATACTGCCAACCATAGTCCTTGAAGTTGTGAACGAGCTAAATCAAAACGATTTATTGGTTGAGATAATTCGATAGCCAATTCCCCAGTCAATCGTTTCCTGCTAATCCCATCAAATCCAAGTAGCACAACTCCGAGAGTAGCCGAAAAGAGAACAAATAGGCTGACAAGAAACAAGATTTCGTAAGGTGTTTCAAATTGTAATTGANCCANGNCNTCANTTGCNNNNGGGTCAGAAANCCCCCAACTNCCANNACAAATGAACANTAATAGAAGGGCAATTAATGCNATCATTCTAGGGCTNCTGAAATGCATCTTTGCTTCNANCCAAGATAGGCGTAGNANCTTNATTTCACGGGCCAACCTACTCATCTTCGCTAGCCTCCCATTTTCGCAAAGGAATCATTGAGTCATCCCCGACTTCAAGACCCACNGTGTCTGCAGATTCTCCAGTTGCCGCTGCNAACATATCCTCAAGAGTNGGGAGCACAGTTTGTAACAAATTAATTTCACCACCGGCTTCTTCGATTGATTTCAAGACANTGTGTTTTTCATNACNACTCCAACCACCCNTTTTGCGCAGGNTGATTCGCCACTCTTCATCTGGCCAAGCATCAGATTTCTCNAGGGAGACATTCCTTCCAAAAGAGTCAGCTGAGGGCGGGCACCAACCCTTCCCAGCAACTATCAAGGAAGGTTCACAGCCCAGTATTTTTTCAACTTCAGATAGTGTTCCCGAAGCAATCATCTGCCCGCGGTGAAGTATTGCCAATGAATCGACAAATAATTCCATTTCATGCAGATTATGACTGCTGACAATGATGGCAACACCACGGTCAGCAAGGTCTCGGAGCAGACGACGGAAAGCCGCCTGAGCGACTGGATCAAGACCATTCAGNGGCTCGTCTAGTAGCAATATGTCAGGCGTACCCAGTAATGCACATGCGAGGGTCAATCTCTGCCTCATACCTTGACTCATATTGTCTAATGGAGTATGCATGCGGCTACTCATCCCGACAATTTTCAACAGATTCTCAGGGCTTTCACCTTCTCCACGCATGGTGACAAGGCGACTCAGNACCTCATGTGGAGTTGAGGTGCCTGACCAATTCACCCTCTCTGGCATCAGTCCAATGTGGCGTTGAGCATTGGCCCAACCAAGCATCTCTCTATCCTGGCCAGAGAATCGAATATCTCCTCTTTGCTGCGCGTTGAGGCCGGCAATGGTGTGCAACAGAGTAGTTTTTCCCGAACCATTGGGTCCAATCAATCCTAGGATTGAGCCGGAGTGAACCTGTAAATTGACATCATGGATGCCTGCACCGAATCGCTTTTTCCACGGCCGCCGCCAGTTTGGCAAGCGGTGACGGTAGGTAACAGCAGAGAGCGACAGTAGTGGCGCTCCCCCTTCCATATCCCGTGATTACCCCTCATGTTCTCAAACGTGCCGCTTGAAGTNCCTATAGTCGGTGATTTAACCNGTTAGTTCGNTTTCGGCGACTTGAAGCCCATGAATATCCTCTTCTCTGTGATGACATGGTTGGCCCCGCTTGGGCTACTTCTAGTCTGGCAGTGGAGTTTGTGGAGAGAGCACCATACAAAAGTCCAGTTCACCGATTGGTTACGTGCCGACCCTTTCATAGGTGGTTTAGTATTGGTACAGGCACTAATCTTTTTACTACCGCTAGGACTTTGGCTGATTCTAACTATATTCATATTCGCCACAGTTATTTCATTACTTAGAAACAAGCAGCAAAGGGTAGAATGGAACCAGAGAAAAGGTATTCGTGCACTTGCTCTAATCTTCTTGATTTCAATGCACCTCGTAGCAGGCTTCTTGCCCGCTTCAGAGCCGAGTGGAGAGGATGTTTGGGGTACGCCCATCATTGAAGCCTCAGATAATGCTCCGGCATGGCCTGCTTCTGAACAAAAGGTATGGCTTCTTTCCGATGGGGTGATTGTGGTGGAGACTCATATGATGACACCAGGAATCCTCAATCCGTGGCTGGCTCCTTGGGGGGTTAACAAATATTCTCAAGTGAGTGGCGCCAAAGAAGCCCGCTTTCAAGAGGCGTTTGCCCTGATGGATGATTGGGCTGGGCCAAACGCGTTTACTCTAGCAGAGATTCACGATGGAGTGATACACGATTATGATGGACAGAAGCTTCTCTACACCCACGATGATGTGATGCTTGATTTGTTGGGGATGTATCCTTCTGGCGAGATGATTACGATTTGGAATCCCACGTGGGGTGGTGAGATACACCTGCTCACAATCATCAAGGTCGGCGCCGATCCTTTTGTGGGAAATCCAGGTGCACAATCATATGTTGTTGACTGGTTAAATTCCAATTGAAGTGGCTATAATATCACCGAATATATTCGGTTGATTTAGGGCCCCCTAAACCTTATTTAGGGTACCCTAAACCCGCGCCTCATGTCATCCATCCCTGAATGGGCCATAGATGCGAATCCGATTGTTGCAGGTCTAGGAATAGGGTTACGAGAAAGTCTCGAGGCGATTCTAATTGTTGGCTTGCTAGCGACTTATCTAAAGAAGTCCGATCGAAGTCATGCGATTGCTTGGGTTGGATACGGTGTTCTTGGAGGCTTGATTCTCTCAGTGGTCACTGGAATAATATTCAACTTGATTTTTGACAATATCGAGAATCAACTTCTGTATTTTGAATCAGTCATGATGTTCTTTGCCGCATTTATTCTAGCAGCAGTTCTTCTTCATTTAATCAAGCATCAATCTGAGGATGAGTTGAAGAAGTGGATTGACGATGCTTACGAGCGCCGCCATAATCTAGGTTTAGCCATGATTGCATTGGTTAGTGTTTGGAGAGAAGGTGCTGAAACGGTTGTCTTCGTCAGTTCAGTAGCTGCCAATGATTTGGTTATGGGTTATTTGGGGGTAATTATTGGACTATTTGTGGCATTTGGAATCGGCTATGCTCTGTTTTCAGGAGGACTTCGCTTTGAGGTCAAGACAGTATTCATGATTACGAACATTATGTTGTTGCTATTTGGGGCGTGGATGTTTTCAACAGGATTTTGGGAACTGGTTGAAGCGGGTGCTTTTGGAATGGAAGAGAACATGCCAATGAGGCTGATTAGGTTAGCCATGTTCCTAGGTTACGCCGCAATATTGGGCAAAATCGTGTTTCAAGGCACTTCTGGCGAATCTGCAGAGTTAGAGTCTGAATGATTTGATTAGATGGGTGATTAAATCAGAATTAAACGAGTAACGATAATCGTTGCAATTTCTATGATTGTAATATTATCTCTAGGATATCTTCGTTTTGGCATATATTCCGGATTCTTTGAACAGAATCCTTCAGTCACTGAGGATGGAATTTACATGGAAGAAGTAGCAAGTGGACTTGGCAATCCAACCTGTTTAACGTGGATTTCTTCAGATTGGTTATTGGTGTGTGATACTGAATCAGATTCAATATTGTCACTCCAATATAGTGATGGTAATCTGTCAGAACCAAATACACTTATTTCTAATTTAGATAACCCACATGGTGTTTTATTGTGGCAAAATTCAAACAAATCAATCAATAGGATATTTGTAAGTCAAGCTGGAAAACTAGAGGCTTGGAATATTTCAGACGGCACATCACCATCAGATTGGACTTTTGGTGAACGAACATCAATTATCGAAGGAGTAGCGAAGGGGAATCATCAACAAAACGCAATAATTCAAGGCCCAAACAACACAATATATTGGCATTCAGGTTCAACTTGCAATATGTGTGACGAATTGGATAATCGCAGTGCAACAATTATGGAAGTGGATCCATATTCAGGAGATTATAATGTCATAGCAACAGGAGTCAGGAATTCATTTGATGGGGCTTGGGTTCCTAATGTAGGTTATGTGTTTACAGACAACGGCCATGATTGGAGTGGCGATTTTCCTCCAGAAGAGATCAATTTACTTCAGATTGGTGGAAATTATGGTTGGCCGGATATTTCTGAAGATGTTCCGGTACCGGAAGGCAGTATTCCACCAATTGGAACATATGTCGCACATTCTTCTGTAAATGGGATAGATGTTAGACCATCAAATTCCACACTTCCAGGTGGAAATCATACACTTTATGCTACAGTTTTTGGTTCATGGAATACCATAATTCCAGTTGGAAAACAAATTATTAGAATTGATTTAATTGAAGATCCATCTCAACCACAAGGTTGGAGTTCGGAAATTTCAGTAATAGTAGAAGAACTCTCATCTCCGTTGCCGATAAAATTTCATCCAAATGGGGATTTGTACTTCGCCGAATATTCGCATGGCACACTATACAGAATTCATGGTTGAGTAACTAGTCTTCAGCAGAAACTCGTATTGCTCCTTCATTGTAATGGACATAGATGTTGTGTGGAATCTTGGATGTGAGGGCTGCAAGCGCTTCACGGATTTCATCTTCACTTACATCAAATGCCTCTGCAGCACGCTGGCTTGACCAGGGCACGGTTTCAAAGTCGGATTTCTTAATCCATTCAAACAGGCGCCGCTCTAATTTAGTCAAGTCCTCAATTGCCATAACTCCCCGAGGGGGTCCTCCTCTTTGGATTATTGGGGTATTTGCGATAAATTACAAACTTTGTTCAACCATGTTTCTAACACATTCTTCGGCGGTGATATTGCCATCAAGTAGTGTATTCAGTGCTTCGGTGAAAGGAACAGGACAGCCCACTTTGGCAGCGCGCTTGCGGAACATTCGCGCTGCTCGAACTCCTTCAGCAACCATGTGCATCTCGGCCAATCCTTCTTCGAGGCTTTTACCTTGTCCGAGTTTTTCTCCAAGAGTTCGATTTCGGCTACGTGGACTAGTACTTGTAACGTAGAGGTCGCCTAGGCCAGCAGGGCCGAGTGAAGTATCTTCTCCTGCTCCTAGCATGACTAGCAAACGTCGTCCTTCAGCAAAACCAATCGGTACCAAGGCAGCCTTCAGATTGTCACCCCCAATTCCATCCCGTAATCCATCAACGATGCCGCATGCAAGTGCAACAGTATTCTTGAACGCCCCCCAGAGTTCAGCACCTATTGGGTCATCAGCTGCTTTGAGAACCAAAGTTTCCGTAGATAGACGGCTTGCCACTCTTTCTGCAACTGAGCGATCATGTGCAGCAACAAGGGCGTTGGTAAGCACTCCTCGAGCAACTTCAGGGGCGATGGTTGGTCCTGTGAGGACAACTACTGGGTTTGAGAGGCCAGCGGCAACGAGTCTTTTTTCAATAGCATCAGAAATTAGCCCACTACCACCTTCCTCTTTGGGTGCAATACCCTTGGCAAGGTCGACTAGCACATGTGAAGGTCGTAGGTGTGGTGTCAGTTCATCTACGACTGAGAGAATTACTCCTGAGGGGATTGCGAGAATTATGAGTTCGGAAGCGTCACACACTTCTGCGATATTCATCGTAGCATCAACGCCATCGAGTACCACATCTGGAAGGTATTTCTTGTTGATATTCTCAAGCACCATCGACTCGTAAACTTCACTCTCAATGGTCCAGCCAATCACAGAGTGGCCGTCTTTGGCCCAAATATGAGCCAAGGAGGTGCCCCAGTTGCCCAGTCCAAGCACCCCAATCTTAGTCAATGGACTCCCTCCATACCGATTGGCTTAGTATTTCCATTATCAATGAAACCCCCACAGGGGTTGGGCTGAAAGTGATTGCAATACCATACCCTAGTCCTCGAGGTGCAGTTTTCAGCGACGGGTTCTTGACCCAAAAGCCTCGCCCGAGGCTCAAGCAGGGGTACCCGAGTGGTCAAAGGGGCTGGGTTTAGGTCCCAGTGCGTAGTGCTTCGCAGGTTCAAATCCTGTTCCCTGCACCAAAATCAATTATGAAAATTGCATTTTAGCCATTGGTTTCAAGTCTGAAGCAAGGGCACGACCCACGCGGGGGTCGTGCTGTCCATGGATTCAACCAGTAAATTGAGCGCAGAAGAATTGGTCGCTATGGCCATAGAAGTTAGCAATAATGCAGTTGCTCCTCACTCATTGTATCATGTCGGAGCTGCTCTTGAGGCTGCTGATGGCACAGTATTCACTGGATGTAATGTTGAATCAGATTCGTACGGTTTGACCATCTGTGCAGAAAGGGTGGCTTTGACCAAAGCATTGTCCGAGGGCGCTCGTTCGTTCACCCGCATTGCAATTATCGGAATTCAACACGACC
>NYYK01000058.1 GCA_002685895.1 Methanobacteriota archaeon | reverse complement strand
CAAGAATTCCCCATTCAACATCTGCAATAAATTGTTGAATCGCTCCAAGTTTAATTGGACTGCGCCAGACTACAGGGGTATCCTCGTCCTCCAATAAGAATGCCATCGAAATCACCTTGACGCCTAGGTGACCAACATTAGGATGTATGAGCCCCTCTTCAACATGTAAACCCTGACCATCCAAACCCATCATTTTGGGTACATTCGGCCCAGTTATGTCAATATCAAGTAACCCTACATTGAATCCCTGTTGTGCCAAGGATAGCGCTAGCCCAGTAGCAACTGTCGACTTGCCAACCCCACCCTTACCTGAGAGAACCATTATCTTGTGTTTGATATTCTCCGAAAGTTGCGTCATGCGCAATTTTCTGCGCATTTGAGCGTAAGCTTGCTCCATCTGCGCACTCTGCTCATCAGTAGCCTGTGCTGGACTCTTTTCGGGTGCTTCAGCCTCATGATGGGAGATTGGTGAATCACTCATTGTAACGGCGAACTTGCAATCGTTCTTCAATCATTGTATTAGTAATGGTGATGTTGGTGAAGCAATCGGATTGATAGAAGATAATAATTTGAAGCGGAATTGCCAAAACCAATCCATCAGAGGCGTGAGTAGCAGGGGGGGGGTATCTGATGGTTGGCACGGGAGTCTATGTCACATGGGTGACCGCTTCGTTGCTTGGTGGAATCCTTTTGATGCCACTGTTCCGACCACAGGGAAAGCGAATTACATTGTCCGGTTTTGTCGACATGTTTCGGCGTTATTGGGCACATATTGCATTAGTTTTCAGTATCTATGTTTGGAAAGATTTGCTCGATGGACTTGATCGCATCCTCATGGCAAATACTCATCTTGACATGACGCCATTCATCTATGCGATTGAAGGTGATTTAGTATTGATAATTCAGCAGACATTTCTGAATGACATTCTCACCTTTGTATTAACTCATTATTATGTAGCGGGATATATGCTATTAGTGTACACTGCATCCTATTATTTCGCCTATTTCGATGATAGATGGCTAGCTGACCGTATACTATTGGCCATGTTCTTTGTCTATGCTTTTGCAGTACCATTCTATCTATTCTTTAATGTTCGAGTAACTGGAGACCATATACCAGAAATGGAAACACTCGCTTATCACCTCACCCCTGACATTCAAACTTGGTTCACAAGAATTGACCCCTTTACCAATGGAATGCCGAGTCTGCACATTGGAATACCATTTGCCATTTGGCTTGGACTACATCGATGGGACCATGATGAGAGATGGAAAAAATATCGAATCTGTGTGGGTTGGTTCACGGTTGTAACTGGGTTCGCTATCATATATCTTGGAATTCATTGGTTACTTGATATCATTGGCGGAATAATTGTGGCTTATATTGCGATACTCTCGGCAGATAAGAGTCATGCGTGGTTGTGGTATAGGCTCGATGAGCGGACTTTCAACGCTAGATTAGCTTGGCTTCTTGCTGATCTTAACAATCCAAAGAGAGTGATTGCTGGTTGGAGTAAACGAGTGATGGGTTGGCTGAAGCAACCCTCAGCAACACAGACAGGAGTTGTTGTGATGTTATTGATGGCAGCAACAGGGGGCGTCTTGCTTTATGACGCGGCCCACCAACATATTCCTGCTGAAGGTGTGAGCCATCCATCTGGAGCGGCGGCCGCTGATGGCTGGTTAGTTGCACTTGATGCAGATGAAGAAGGAAATCTCAGTGCAGTCATCATCGAATTAGAAAGTGGCAAGTCCTACACACAAGAGTTGAACTTGCTAGAGGATGGGAACCAGTCACAGTGGGGCCTTGACGAGGCAAATACTGAGGTTTTGATTTCTGATAATCACGCACTGGTTTGGCAAGGGTACAGAATTATTACATTACGATTTGACCAGCCAACATCACATTCGTACGGGCATTTGACTGGCCCACTGTACGACGATGTAGTACTCCTAGATGCGCCAGAAGGGCCCGAGGCGACTGTTTTTGCTTTGGATAATGGCACAGTAATGGATATCTCCAGCCATCCATACGAAGCAGTTGCAGGAACTACTGATGATGTAATTCTAATTGATGGCGAAGAAAATAGCCTTGCATGGGTGACTGAAAGTTCCCCCTTGATAGCAAATATCCTCACACTTGACAGTGTGCAAAACACTCTATCGGTGGAAGTTAATGCTACTGTTGATGCTGCAATGGACGAACAGGTACTGACACTTACTGGCTCGGTAGTTGACTACACGAATGCTAGCATCACTGGAATCTCATTTGACAAGCATTACCTTGTTGCAGAAGTGAACTTGACGGCGGTTACACGTCTAGTCATGGTTAATCTTGATACAGGAGAGCAGCGAATACTAGGGGACCCACTATTCCCAGTGGCAGAACCCAGTATAGGATATGGGCATGTGGCGTGGCAACACCAACAATTCCTCAATTCACTCGACCCTGTGGAAGGAAACCTTGACTGGGATGTCTCTTACCATGCGATTGTGGAAAATCGTTCATACCCACTGCACGTTGAAGACGAGGTGAACCAGACCTCGCCACAAGTGATGCAGNANCATATCGCTTGGCTTCAAGAGGGGGAGAAGGAAGATGATGCACCTGAAGTGCGAATTTTCTCACTAGAAGATACCTTCGAGCCATACTCCTCAAAGACGATGCAAGCAGCNACGATATTGCTCATTCCGATGCTTACAATCTGGATGATTCAGCGCCAGAAAGAGAATGGTAGTAGGGTAATTCAAACTGAAGAAGAGTGAACTCAAGCAACTATTGAGAGCATCCTGTTCAGTGCAAGAATAGCATCATCTGCCATTTGAGATGGCACTACAATTTGATTGACCACTTCGCCTTCAGCCAACCTCTCTAGCAGTTCAGCGAGGAATGCTGGGTGAATCATGTACATGGTTGAACAGGGNCATACTCCGGGGTCAAGGCAGACAACNTGCTTGTCNGGGTATTGGGCATCAAGCCGCTTGACGAGATGGATCTCTGTACCAACTCCGATGACTGAACCACTTGGAGCNGCCTCCACATATCTGCGAATCATCTCGGTTGAGCCGGATGCATCTGCTGCATCNACAACCGTTCTATCACANTCTGGATGAGCGATTACTAGGGCNNNTNGGTGTGCTTCTCGCAGATNATTGATTTGCTCAACAGTNAAGCGTTGGTGAACAGAGCAGTAGCCGTGCCATAGCACGAACTTNGCTGNATTGAGAGAGTNCCAATCNGCTTCCATCATTGGATTCCAAACTGCCAAATCATNGTCATTGTAACCCATAGCCAGTGCAGTATTCCTACCCAAGTGTTGATCAGGGAAGAAGAGAACTTTTCCATCCTCACCTGCTCTTTCAAGAGCCCACTCAAGAACACCTGCTGCGTTGGACGATGTACATACAATCCCACCATGATAACCGACAAACGCCTTCAGGTCTGCGCTACTGTTCATGTAAGTGACAGGGACAAGATAAGAGGCTCCGGATTCTGCTGGGAGTTCTGCATCTTCTCGAGTTGCAGGNTCTGACAAGTTGCTGTTTGCAAGCAGTTCATTCCAACATGCTTCCACATCTGGTAGGTCAGCCATATCTGCCATCGAGCAGCCGGCTCGAATGTTTGGCATCACAACAATTTGCTTGTNATCTGTCAAGATATCAGCGGATTCAGCCATGAAATGAACNCCACAGAAGACAATGTATTCCGCTTCTGAATCGGCTGCCTTGCGAGCCAACAGGAATGAGTCACCGGTTTCATCAGCATGCTCNATNATTGAATCTCTCTGNTAGTGNTGACCNAGTATCATCNCCTTGTTGCCAAGTTGCTTCTTGGCGGCGATAATACGCTGACGAAGTTGTTCTGAATCAGCATCAGAATCAGCATCGCTGATAGAACAGAAGGGGAGCGAAGGGAGCTGCATCCAAACACCTCGGCGANAGTNTGGCGTGCCGCCACCGCTTTGAATGCATCCATTCTCCGGAATTACGCCCANAGGGCNGTGGTGNNGNTTTGCAGGCGTGGGAAGAGGGCGAACTTATCCATGTNGGNGCAGAGNCAGCAGTCTCCAGTGGCCTNTTTCTTGGACTACCTGCCGTGCGCAAAGTTAGGCGTTCNCGCGCATATAGGAANCCTAAACTTGANCGCCGTTTGACCAAACATNGGATGACAACAGAAGCTCGTCTTCTTGCACGNCTCTCTAATCATAATTTGCCAATTCCTAACCTTCTTGCCTTTGAGGAGAGTAGTGGAGTGCTCATTCAAACTCTTATGCCAGGCCAACAATTGGCTAATCTATTGCGGGCTGAGAGTGAGGCTGAAGAGATGTTAACAAAGAGTGGTGAGATGATTCGCAAACTACACTCGTTAGGTGCAGTGCATGGTGATTTGACCACCAGCAATATCCTCTGGGATGGGGGCAGTGGGGTCTCGCTGATTGATTTTGGTCTCTCCATGTGGACTACAGAGGTTGAGCGAATGGGGCTTGATCTGCAAGTTCTGAGTGAATGCCTCTCAGCAAGTCATCCTGAATATGAAAATGCGCTTGATTGGGTCTTTTCTGGATACAGCAATGCTACTGACCTTGAGTACGAGGGGTCAGATTCACCGCCACCTGAGGCTGGTGAAGTTCTGAAGCGATATGATGTGATTCGTTCTAGAGTCAGATATCACTCGTGAGAGTTACTCAATGGGTGCCATTGATTCGGTTTGGATTCTCATGGATTTACCGAATATGTTAGCGGAATCTATTATGTCCATATTCTTTACTTTATTGCTGGTGATGTTGATGGAAGAGGAGTTAAGAGACCATATAGAGCGAGTGAAAAATGCATTGTCAGATTGTTCTGATGAGAGATATTTAGTCGAACGGGTAACTGAATCCACGGTTTCGCTCTTAAGCAAGCCACTGGCGTTACCGCCAGAGAACCTAAAGGTACCAAATGAGGGGTATGGTAGGAATTTACTGTACCAAGACCCTGACCACGGTTTCGTGGTGATGGCAATGGTATGGCCGCCTGAGGGTGGGACCCCAATTCACGATCATGGCACATGGGGTGTAGTTGGTGTCAATCAGGGCACGTTGGAGGTGACCAACTACTCAAGAGAAGATGAAGGCAATGTTCCGGGGCGAGCGATGCTGAATACGCTTGGCACTATCTCAGCGGGTGAGGGAGCCGCCGCCTTTGTGTTCCCCCCAGACGAGGAAATACACAAGGTGTGGAACGCTACCACTGAGAGGGCGGTTAGCATCCACACATATGGTGAGGCAATCAATAACTACAACATTTTCAACTTAGATAAAGGTACGATGGGAAATTTGGAAGTTTCGTACACTTGAGAAACCGACTCAGGGGATAAACATCCGTTTCAATAGGTAAAACTGAGGTTTTCTTTAGTTCTACTGAGGACTTACACATTGCCTAGGGCCTAGTTCAGATTTTCCATTTCTGCTTTTTCTGCCGCTTCCCTTTGCCTTTTGACTTGCCAGACTTTCTCTGCGTTCGGGCTTGACGACCGCCAGCCTTTGGTCCAGCCTTCTTGGCAGCCTCTTCCTGCTCTTTCAAATCGTGTTGCTGACCATACCACTTACTACCAATCGCCTGCATGGCAGCTTCCTTTGAAGAGAATCCTAGTGTGGCTTGCAGATCTTTCTTCGATAGCCAAAGCCTTCCTTCCTTCTGTGAGGGGCGTTTTGGATGAGAGATGTCAGCGTCTCTCTTCATCTTACTAAGGCCAACACCACGAGCGGCAAGAGCGAGTGTATCTAGAGTAGGATTTGCGACTGCACACTTCTTTGAAACNCGCCTACCTTGCTTNCGAGANAACTTGGTGTTGAAGTATCCTGGCCACAGGACGATTCGGTCCGGATTGTGCTCTGCCATAGGTCTCCCTCGTNGTCTCGGAAGCATCAGCCCATATCAGGGCTACGACAAAATTACTCATCTAGAAGGGTGCCGTTCAACACTCCATCCTTGCCNGGACGGGAGGTAAGACGGACCTTTCCTGCGTCTGTTTCAACAACTGCACCCTTGGTGAGAATGTTTCTTCGAACATAGTTAACATCTGCAGGGCTGTCAACTACTGTGACTATCTTNGCCTGCTTTGTCACACCCTTGTTTGGGTCGTTGACGTTGACTACCTCATCTGAGAGGATACGAACGGTCTTGGCCCCTGAACGCTTTCGGTAAACNTTGCGAATAGGNTCGCCAATTGTTGCNAACTGCTTTTCGGATGCAATTTCGGTTCTGCGCTTGCCGCGGTAGCGGTTTGGACGCTTCAAGCGNCCNCCGGTNGGCTTGCGTCTTGAGATNCCATGCCAGTGTGCCATCNTCATCCCTCTGGGATGCGGCCGACCTGCTCCCCTTATTTGAAAGCCGCGATTAACAATGCCTAGCATCAATAGTGATTAAATAATCAAGCCGAGCCGATTTAATTGAGGATGAGGAAGATGATGGAAATTAGTATGGAACTTNCNGATGAACCNGGTTCACTAGCAANGGTAGCAGAGGCATTAGCAGAAGCGAANATCAATATTGAGACAATGTGTGCAATAGGTAAGGTAGCGCCAAACGTTGCACTGGTGACTGAACAGATACCCCAAACAAGGGCTGTATTGGACAAAATGGGAGTGAANTACACTGTTACNGAACTNATCAAGATGGTGATGCCCGACCAACCTGGNGTTCTAGCCGCCTTCTCACGNAGNATNGCCGATGCTGGATTAAACCTCAATTCAATCTACATNCTTTCAAAATATCANGGAGATACCGANTTGGTGTTCAGCGTTGATGATACTGAAAANGCAAGACAAGTGCTTAATNTGCACGAATCAGTNCCACCTTGAATCATTCACAAGTTGCTGAGAAGTAACTGATTCTAGCCTNTTTGTCATCTTTTAGCCATGCTTTCACTTCGTCACCAGGGGCCAAAGACCCTACCCCTGCGGGTGTACCAGTGAAAATTAGGTCTCCTTCTGTCAAGTTCTCTATTTCACTGAGTGCTGCTATCAAAGTATTTACTGAGTGAACCATCAATGAGGTGTTTGAACTCTGTCTAAGCTCTCCATTTACTGTAAGTCCAATATCATATTCGCCAAATTCGTATGGAATCCATGTACCTACAACTGCCGCACCAGGAAATCCCTTCGCCTCACGCCATGAACTTCCCTTTGATTTCGCTTCAGCCTGAATAGTGCGATCTGTGGTATCACACCCTACAGCCATCAAGACTGGTTCGAGATTCTTGCCAAGTTGCACGACCAACTCTACTTCATGTTCGATTTGGTGTTCTGAGTTTCCTAGTGCCATAGCAACATTACCGTGCCTGTCTGCCTCAACCACTGCTGTAGGTGGCATGAAGAAAAATAGAGGAGTCGCCGGTGCTACACCGCCCATTTCTTCAGCATGTGCATGGTAATTTCTTCTGACCCCCCAAGCACCGTTCATAGTTCTGCCAAAGGGTGCTGGTTCTCAAGTTTGGCCTGTCAATCTATTCCGAGGGTTGAAGGATGGTCGGCTAACCCGAACAATTGTGGCGAAGGATTGGAAACTGAAGCAACGCAAGCCAGTGCGGCACAAAAAAATCCGCGGTTTGATTGAACGTCTTACTAATCCTCTAAATCTTGAAGTTAATCTCTCATCCACTTTTCTAGAACAAGCGGAGTATGGCCCTTGGTCCCTACTAATTGTCGATAAATCTCCATTGGCCATGGAAATTTTGCCTAATGATGGTGGCGAGAGAATTGCATTCCCTACCCTTCGAGGGTGCCTAGCATGGAAGCCTGAAATGAAGTGGTGTGAGGTTGACCATGGTGCAATTCCTTTCTTGCTCAATGG
>NYYK01000057.1 GCA_002685895.1 Methanobacteriota archaeon | reverse complement strand
ACTACACGCACCTTCATCCGATACGCCATCGGACCCGGTGTGTACACCATCCGCGTCAACACGATCTCTATGCCCATGGCTTGGTACTACCTATGCCCTCCTCATTCTGGTAACATGGACGATAGTGACTCTTGGTCAGGTGACACCGGACATTTTTCTATACCTCCTTGGGGTTCCGAACCTTCACCACCAATGCATATAGTAGTTGAATCTCATATTGACGATCCACCCGGAGATTATTACGGAGAAAATGAGCATATGTGGAGTTATGAATATTCATCAGACACCGGTCCAGGCCCATACCCTCAGTGGGGTTGGAGATGCACAGGTGGCAGTATCGGAGAAGGATGAAGTGAACATCTGATTGTGTAATGTGCATATTGAGGAGTATGATCAAGGACTACGCATAGGTTGCTAAGGGCTGAGCACTTGACTGAGCAAAGTGAAGCGTTGAATCAGCGGAGCGAAGGAAGTGCTAACTTTCGGAGAAGAGTTTGGTTCTGAATAGCCTACTGTTGCCCTTTCGTATCCTTTAAAATAGGTGAAAAACGCACTGATTCAAGTAGTACGAATCAGGGGGTACCCATGCGACTGTATACGATACAGAGGGCCCCCTTGCGAACACATGGTTCTGAATCATGCTCAACTATGCACAACTCAGGATTTGACTTGTGCGTGGGGTTCTGGCGGCTCACACCCAACCGGGTGCACAGGGCCTCAGTACAACGATTAATCTTGAGAGGACGATATTTTTGTCAGGAACAAGGTTTGGTTTATTCGTTTGGAACAAGGCGTTGGCTGGCTTGTCGTGTGCAAATCCCTTTGAGTTTGGTAATAACTGAATATGTTCGGCAATAACAATAGGTATAGGATAAGTATGTAAATGATTCATGGAAAAACGCAAGGCTCACCGAGTTGGCAGGAGTAGTACAGCAGTTACCCTCCCCCATAAGTGGGTTATACAAAATGGCATTCAACCTGGTGAATATCTTTTCATCCATGAGTCCGACCAAAAAACGTTGATTCTAACGACTTCTGACACAATTTCTGGCCGGGACAGTGTTAAGGAATTTGAAATTCTCTCAAGCACCCCCCCTGTTCAGCTCGTTCGGCTACTCATTGGAACTTACCTTGTCGGTGCAAATGATGTGACCTTCAAATGCAAAGATGCTCCTTTTTCTGCGGCTCAACTTGAAGTCTTGAATAAGAGCATTGGGCGACTGACCGGTTTTTTAGTTGTGGAGCAGACCGATGACATGTTTTCTGTACGCAACTATTTGGAACCTACAGGAGCACTGTTTAGTGATCACCTAGGGCAACTTCTCTCCACCACCACAAGAATGGTCAACATGGTACCGCGTTTGCTTGCTAACCCAGGGAGTTCTGAACTATACCGTGTTATATCCACATTAGGTGACCAATCTGACATGTTGTATTATTTAACGGTGAGGATATTGTTAATGTCCTTATCCAATCGTCGTTTATTGATTGACCTAGGATTCGATGGCCCTCAAGAGGTAGTAGGGGGTAGATTAATCGCTAAATCACTTGAAGAAATATGTGACCGAATTGAGTGCATGGCCCGTCTTGTAGAAGACTATGACAATGAGGGTCGTGTAACTGATGAAGATTTGCATGCCAATCTCAAGAAGCGGATTGACCATATCTGTGAACTGATTGATGTATCAGTCGAGGGTTATTTCTCAGGTTCAGTCTCACTGCCGGACTCTGCCTTGCAAGAGTTGTATGACCTAGAGAGAAGCAAGCAAGGGCCACTACTTTCCTACATCGAAAATGAGGCCAATACAAAGGCTACTGGGATGCTAAGTGGGTTTCGCTCACTAATTCAAGAGGTTGGCAGGCTTACAAGAGTCATCAGTGAAGTTGCCATGAATAATTCTCTTCGTAGGATATGATCTGATGCGAGACGATTCTGAGGTGGAAGAAGCTTCCTCAACAATGCCAATTCTCTTGGGCTTCTATGGCCCCTCAAATTCGGGTAAAACCACCCTGTTTGAAGCAATCATCCCTCGTTTAGAAGATGAAGGGATGAGAGTTGCCACAATAAAACAGACACATCATGATGTGACCGCTGATGCAGAAGGAAAGGATACTTGGCGACATCGCCGCGCAGGAGCAGACCCCGCCTCTCTCTCTTCCGATGTTGAGACAGCCCTCTTCCTTGGACGTAAGTTGAGTCTAGATGATACTGTGAAATTAATCACTTCAGTCAATGCAGTGGATGTAATTCTGATTGAGGGGTGGAAGCAAGAATCAGTTCCCAAAGTCTTTCTTGGGGGTGGTGAAGAATTACCAGATACGCTTCTTCACTATCGTGGTGATGTCGAAGAGGTGATATCACTAATTCATCAAATGATTGATGATAAGGCTAAGTAATTCCAATCTTAGAGAACAAAGCACATATTTGTCTGAAAGAAGGTACCATTATTCACTTTCACTAGGAATGTGTTCAGTAATGCATTGCATAGTACATCCAGGTGGACAAATTCCTCGTTCCCACGCTTGACACCATTCCACCGTCATACTGGGTGGATTGCTTGGTTTGACACGGAGGCGAATCTCCTTATTTTCATCTAAACTGGGACAATGTATGTTGACTGATGGGATGAATGATGCGCTTGGTTCCTCAATCAGTCGTGAAATTTCTGGAGTACGTCGATGAACCATCTTCTTAATCACAAGGTGCATCCATATGAGACAGGCAGCAGAGATGATAGCAAAGAAGGCCCAAGTAACAGTCCACAGGCCAGTCCATTCGAGTAAGTAACCGAAGATAACGGGGCAGACGAAGCCACCTAGGCCACCGAGCACGCCCACTATGCCGCCAACGACGCCAACATCTTCAGGGAAGTGATCGGGGATGTACTTGTACACCGCCGCCTTACCGATACCCATCATGATACCTATGATGAAAACGAAAATTGTAAACACACCTATATTTGCCTCAAATGAAATGTGCGAGACACCTTCAGCCAACAACTGTTTTCGTTCAATTTGCTGACCTTCGAAAACTATTGGTTCCTGCCAACTCCTAACTACGGGCAGCAGTGTCCAATCATTGGTTTCAATCGGTACATCATCTGGCTGGAGTCCATCGTAATTGTATACAGTATCGTTATCAATTGTAATGGTGTGGTTTACGTTATCTACATCTGTGACAATACCTCCACGTACTGCCATTACTCCTTCACCTGGAGAGGTGACATCCATTTTTGGAGGTAGTAGCATTAGTGAACAACCTAGACAAGCAATCAGAATCCAATACATCACCTTGCGTGCCCCCCAGCGATCGGACATCCAACCACCCAGTGCGCGGATGACACCAGAAGGAAAACTGAATACAGCGGTGAGAAGGCCAGCGGTAGCGATACTGAGTGTGTAGACATTCACATAATAGGGCACTAGCCATTGTGCTAGAGCAACGAAACCACCGAAGACAAGGAAGTAGTAGAAACCAAAACGCCAAACACGAATCTCACGCAATGGCTCTAGACGCTTGCGTAGTGATGTTCCCTCATCGTGACTTACCTTTCGCTCGTATGTGAATACCCAGAATAGCAGTGCCACAATAACAAGCATCGCTGCGTAGAGTTGCGGCAGGGTGCGCCAACCCTCCAAATTGGCGCCATTGTCAGTAAGGCGTGATAGTAATATCGGCGCAAATACGGCAGTTAACGCAGCTCCAGCATTGCCTGCGCCGAAGATTCCGAGTGCAGTGCCTTGGCGTTTCTTTTCAAACCAGACCGAAGTGTACGCTATACCGACAGCGAAGGTAGTTCCTGATAGACCAAAGCCTAATCCTAAGAAGAAGAAGGCCCAAAATGAGTCGGCCATGCTGACCATGTACATTGGAATCGCTGCCAGTAGCATAACTCCTGTGAACACCTTGCGGCCACCATACATATCGGTCAGAACACCTGCCGGTAATCGAAGTACCGCGCCGGTTAGAACTGGTATACCAATCAGCCAACCAATTTGCGTCTTATCCCAATCGTACATTCGATTGATGATGAGATAAGTAATCAGCACACCATACATCATCCAGCAGGCGAAATTTACCGTGAATGCCAATGTACTCAATGACAGAACCCTAATGGCTCTAGAATTTGTGGCTTCAACCCCTTCATATGTGGTAACAAAACCTGACTCCATATCCATTCCTCACATTTTTTGTTGATAATAAGAACAACCGATTTGCCAAACATATTTCTTCTTCCTCTGTAGAACATCTGTCCGAAAGTTGCCAAACCATCATTTCTTGACACCTGTTTTTCAATCATATTTACTAAATGGGCTTCCGCCTGAATTATAATCAGGCTCCTCTACTTCAACTACACCTTCAATCCATGCATCCAAATCAAGAGGTGGAGTTGCTTTCAAATGTGCCAGCAATTCCTCACGACTTTCAGGCGTCAACATGCTTTGAACCGCTTCATAAACTACATTTTCTTCAGCTTGATTATGCTGCAAAAGAAGTCCTTGTAATGTACTTGGAAGCGTAACGTCAAGAGTGTTATTTCTCACTCCTATAATCAACTCATAGAGAAGTTCCTGGATAGTATGATGCTCGGCGCGCATAACAAAAGTTGGTCCTTTGTCACTCATCCCACTAACGTGCTCAAAGACAGGAAAAAGATACTCATCCTCCCAAATTATGTGTTGAATAAGTCCGCGAGCAAACTCCTCTAAATCTTCTTGAGAATTTTCAAATCCTGTAGTCATACACTTATGAAATAAGTTGTCTAAGCGGGCATGGTCGTGGCTAAAAAATTCGTGTAATCCATGGGCTAATTCAGTTTTCTCTATCATAATAAACACCTCAACATGGGATTTCAGCACCCTTACGTGCGTAATACCACCAGTTCACTCCAAGACAAGAAATGTAGTAAGCAGCAAAGCCATACATCGCATATTCTGGAACTTTAGCAGCAATTGAAACTGCGAAGACTGCTGGAATGATAAATGCCCCATATGCTGCGATAGAAGAGGTCCATCCAAGTACTGGGCCAACCTGTTTCCGAGGGAAAATAATGGCGATCATTCGGAATGTTGAGCCATTACCAATGCCTGTTGTGGTAAACAGAATCATGAACAATATCATGAATGTAACGAAGTAATCTTCCGGAGTTTCAGATACCTTTGCCTTGACAATAACTAGCCCTACAGCAACAGTAGCG
Organism: Methanobacteriota archaeon; assembly: GCA_002685895.1. Taxonomy (GTDB): domain Archaea; phylum Thermoplasmatota; class Poseidoniia; order Poseidoniales; family Thalassarchaeaceae; genus MGIIb-Q1. The sequence continues at coordinate 23,118 of NYYK01000057.1, read as the reverse complement.
ACTATCATCACTACAGTTGCCCAGTGAGTCACTCTAGCACCACCCCACTTGTCGGCCATCCAACCACCCGGTGGGCGTAATGCTGCACCAACTAACGGCCCGAGAAAACCGTAAGTAAGCGCTTGATCGATATACCAAGGGTTTGGGTCACCATTAGGAAGATATCCAAATACATCAAGGATGAGTTTAGGAAATACAGCAGCAAAACCGATGAATGAACCAAAAGTCATGACGTATAGCCATGTCATCAACCAATTATGTTTCTCACCAAATATCTTCCATTGGTCTAACAAACTCTCCTTTACCGGACCAGGTGTAGCATATCGCATTAGAGCAAGCGTGGCTACCACAGATACCACGACCATGATGAATATTTGAACAATACCCATGAAGGATGAGTCAAAAATGTCACTATTACGAGTGGCAATCAATACTGAAACGCCAACGCCGGCTGCAAGGTAGCCAATCGCTTCTAGCCAGAAATATTTCTTCAGCGAGTTTGCTGTGTTTGCTACATCATGCTCTGGCATGTTATTCATCCATAACCATGCGGCAATCATGAAAAAGGCGCAGAATGGTACCCACAACAAACCTGCATTGGCCACATAATAGCCACCGGCTGCCGCTCCTGACATCCCACCGAAAAGTGCGAATCCCATCACGAATGGTACTGTGAACTGCATTGCACTCACACCTAGATTGCCAATCCCTGCATTGAGGCCAAGTGAAAGCCCCTGCATCTTACGTGGATAGAAAAAGGAGATATTAGACATTGAAGAAGCGAATGCTCCACCCCCCACTCCGGACATTAATGCGAATACGATTAACACTGTGAATGAAACATTAGGATCCTTCAAAGCGATGCCTGCCCCAACCATCGGCAACAGTAGCAACAAGGTTGTGGCTGCAATGACATTGCGCCCACCAGATATTTCTATCATGAATGAATTCGTAATGCGAAAGGTCGCACCAGCAAGTCCAGCTACACCAGGAAGTATGTACAGTAGAGCCTTGTATTCATCTCCCATCAATCCACCCCATCCATTGAATGAGAATAGGGAAGGGTCAATGTCGTGTATTCCTTGGATTTTTGTGATGATTACGCCCCATACCATCCATATAGCAAATCCCAAAAACAGGTTGGGAATAGATATCCACAAATTACGCGTGGCTATTTTCTTGCCATGCTTTTCCCAGAACACCTCATTCTCAGGATCCCAGTAATCAAACTGGGTTCCTGTACCCGGATCCATTGATTGAGTTTTAACATCTTCAACATTTACTGTTTCGTTTTCACTCATTGTAACCCCTCCTATTGGTGTGATATTCGATTAGATACGCCTCAAATTTTACTTAACCCAGCGGCCAGGACTTCGCATTGAAATGTAAGGGCGCCATGCATAGATGAATGGATAACTCCACATGTGAACCATTTTGGTAAATGGGAAATAGCAAAAGAAAAGCATGCTTGTTGCAACATGAATTTGAGTTAATAATGGCGCATTTGCCATTCCTGATGCATCAGGTGAGAAGGTGAAAATTGATTCTAGCCATGGGAATACCGTAGAAGACATTCCCCATGTTCCATCAACAATAACCAACCAAAGTGAAGTAGATGCTGCGGTTATCAATAAACCAAGTATTGCATAATCTTCAAACTTACTCATTTCCTTTACTTCTGGAATCATTATTCTACGCAATAGAGCTACAACCAAACCAAAGAGGAACATTAGCCCGCCTGCAAGACCTACCCACTGGAAGTAATCCACTAGAATTATTGGACCCCAAAGAGCACCAACAAGACCTAGGAATAGATGGCCGAAAATTAGAATTAATACACCCCAGTGAAGTGCTAAAGCACTCATACCCATCATTCTTCTACCAAAAATACCAGAAGGACGTGGTGTCCATTGAAAATCTCCTCTTGAAGACCAATCCCAATGACCTTTGAATGCTCGCCAAATCGGAGCAAAGAAGAAAAGCAATATCGTCACATATGGTAAAGCCAAGAAAAACATTTCATTCCAATTCATTATTCATCACCTCTAATTTTATCATTTACTTCTAGTTCTATCAGTAATTCTGTTGCTTCAATAAGAAGAACCCAAGGTTTGCCTTTGAATCCCTTCTTCAATTTTGGCAAAAATGGAGATACGAGTGAATCAATATATCCACGTCGCAAGAGTCGAGATTCTGGATGCTTTTCTGCTAGAGAAATTGCCATGAATTCATTGACTGCTGGAACATAGTCAGGCATTTCACCATGTTCCATTACCATCCCATAGTGCTTGTATACTGCCGCTATCTCAATCATGTAGATATTACGCTCACTAACACCAATTTCGCCGCACGACTTTGGCGCATCAAAGCCATAGTGGCCGAGATATGGTGGTGATGATGGTGTCATCTCAAGAGCAAACATGTGCTCATCAGAGGTGATCTTCCAAAGTTTCTTTTGGAATTCTGAAAACTTTGCTGCTACTTTGTGAGCGCCTGCTTCACGTAATGCTTCGCAGAGTGTTGAAATTCTTTCGTCAGTTGATTTCTTATCCATCTGCTCTGGATCTGCATATAGTATAGAATTGAGCAGATATGAATCTGCTAACAAATCTTCAGAGACACTTGCTGATTCATTCGTTAGCATTCAAATCACCTGGTCTCCTTGTACATCAAGGTGCATGAACTCTCTGCGCTTCATCTTCTGTGGGGCCATCTCTTGGAATCCAGCGAATCCTCGCTCAGAGAATGGGCTAGTATCGCGATCATCCTCTCTATGAGTTGTTGGAATGACGAACCTTTCATCGAGGAATGCAAGAGAGAGAAGTCTCTGAATGTCATTCGCATCTTTTTCGGTCAGTCCTGCTGCTTCGAGAACTTCTAGGTTTGGTGTTCCGTCTACTCTTACGCTCCTGCGGTATGCTCGTACCGCAAGTTGGCGAATTAATGCCTTTTCAACTTCTTCGATATTTCCTGCTGAAAACATTGTTGCTAAATACTGAACTGGCACTCGGAAATTTTCCAAACTTGGTAAAACTGAATCCTCGCCAACTGCTGAATGAAGTCCACGTTCATCAAGAACAGATTTCACTGGGCTCTCTGGTGGAACATAGAACAAACTTGGTACTGTTCTAAACTCTGGATGTAATGGTAGAGCAATCTCCCACTCTACAAACATACGATAGATAGATGATTTCTGTGCTGCTTCCATCCAAGAATCTGCAATCCCCTGCTTCTTTGCCTGAGCAATGACTTCAGGGTCATGTGGGTCAAGAATGATGCTGCGGTGAACAGCGACCAAATCTTTCTCATCAGCAGTTGCTGCCTCAATAACTCGGTCTTCATCAACCATAATTGGGCCCATGTATCGTATTCGACCAGGGCAAGCGTGGAAACATGCTGGTGGTTGTCCTGTCTCAAGACGTGGGTAACAGAGCAGACACTTCTCCATCTTTCCACTACGCCAGTTGTAATACGGTTTCTTGTAAGGGCATGCTGAAACACAATATCTCCAACCACGGCAACGGTCTTGGTCAATCAAGACTACACCATCTTCCTCACGCTTGTGAGCTGCACCTGATGGGCAGGCGCCAACACAAGCCGGGTTAGCACAATGGTTACAGATACGTGGCAAGTAGATCATGAATGAATCCTGATATTTCAGATAAGCATTCTTCTCTTCCTGACTAATGTTATCAAAGTTAACGTCAAATTGTCCGGTAACATTTGCACCTGCTGCGTTGTCTTCCCAATTAACGCCCCAATTTGGCTTTACGTTTTCTTCACCGGTTAATTCTGACTTAGGACGAGCAACTGGTTGCTGTTTCATTTGCAATGGGGTATGCAAGTCTTCGTAGGTGAAGGTGAAAGTTCCTGTATCACCTACATAGTCTTTCATCTCTGGCTGTTCTGGGTTGTAGAATAGGTTGGCCAATTCGAACCACTTTGGTGCAATCTTCAATCTCAATGGACTACTCTTCTTGCCAGTGAGAATCCAGCCACCCTTGTACTCTTCTTGGTTTTCCCATTCTTTTGGATATCCTATTCCTGGCTTTGTTTCAACATTGTTCCAGAACATGTATTTGGCGCCTTCACGGTTAGTCCAGATATTCTTGCACGCTACCGTACAAGTGTTACATCCTAGACATTTATCCATATTGAATACCATTGCCATCTGTTGCATTATCTTCATTTTCAGACCCCCTTCAACTTGTGCAGATTTTTCTCTTCGTAGATGACTTTGCCCTCTACGAGAGGCATCTTTCGGACAATAACGCCCATATCTCTCTCAGACGGACTTGGTCCGAGATAATTGATGAAGTAAGTAAATTGAGCATAACCACCAATCATACAGTTTGGATTCATCATCACACGAGTTGGTGCGTTGTTTCCACCTCCCCTAAGATCTGTTGCTCCATACTTCTTCGCTAATGGTGAAAATGGTACATTGACGTGGCGTTCGTTCTGATGGTAAACAATACATGATTCTGCCTTTACTGTGTGAGACACAACAGCTCTTGCAACCTGAATACCATTATTTGTGAAAATTTCGATCCAGTCGTTGTCAACAACACCAATTTCTTTCGCATCATCATCATTAAGCCAACATAGAGGGCCACCTCGGAAGAGATTGGTCATCTGCCATGTATCGCGGAAGCTCGAATGAATCTGCCACTTTCCATGTGGTGTTAAGAAACGGAGTAATTTAGAATTACCATTCTCCAATTCATGCATTGGCAAATCGCCAATTGCAACTGTATCAACAGCTGGTTTGTAGGTTGGTAGTGCTTCACCAAGATCTCTGAAACCTTGGTGGTCAAAGTAAATCGCTTGACGGCCAGTCAAAGTATGCCATGGCTTGAGTTTCTCAACATTCATCGTCCATGGACCATAGGTTCTATCTGGGTCCTCAATAGCACTCCAATGAGGCGAAGTGATTGAACGACGAGGCTGGCTTGAAAGGTCCTTGTAGGAATGAGCAATATCTCTCTCACCCTCAACCATCTCAGCTAGTGGCAACCCAACTCTCTTCTCAAGGTCAGTGAAAATCGCGTGCGACACTTCTCCATCACTTTCTGGTGACATTCGCAAGATTGCTTCTGCAACTTGACTCGCTGAGGTAATATCTGGTCGACCATGTTTCTCACCAATTTGACGATTCTTCTTCATCGCATCATAAGTATCAGTCAAATCAAAATTGATTCCTTTTGCACCATAACCTTCAGGTTGGCAACCAAGTGGTCCAATCGTTGTGTACTGTTCATACAACTTAGTGTAATCACGCTCAACAACCTTGACATGGGGGAATGTCTTGCCTGGAATTACCTCGCATTCATCAGATCTCCAATCCTTAATTTCACCAAGTGGCTGAGCCATTTCATCGGGGCAATCTGTATAAATTGGTGTTAAAACAACCTCTTTTACAGGACGTGGGAAGTAATCTTTCGCCATTTCTGAAAATACTTTACCAAGGAACTTAAACGCCTCCCAATCAGACTTTGCCTCCCATGCAGGGTCGTGTGCTGGGTTGAATGGGTGGAAGAATGAATGCAAATCACTGCAAGTCAAATCGTGCTTCTCATACCAATGAGCAGCAGGAAGCACAACATCGGCATAATTTGCTGAAGAGTCCATTCTTATATTCAGTGAAACAACCATGTCGAGTTTTCCAACATCCACTTCTTCGTGCCATTTTACTTCGTTAATCATATCCTTTGAACGCTCTTTGCCGAGTACATTGTCATGTGTTCCAAGTAAGTACTTCTGTCCATATTCTTGACCGCGAGTACTGGTTCCAAACAAATTCCCTCTCCAAATAGTGAGAACCTTTGGATGGTTGGCTTTTGCATCGGGATCTGTAATTGCGAAATCCATTTTTCCATCTTTGAATTGCTTTGCTACCCATTCTGCTATTTCGCCATCATCTTTGCAACCTGCATCAATTGCATCTTGATAGACATCGATTGGGTTCTTCTTGTCAAATTCTGGGTGGAAAGGCAACCAGCCGTTTCTTACTGCCAAGTGATTAATGTCAGCAGAATGGTTTCCATGCTTTGGGAGAGCCTTAGCATCTGGCGACCAAAGTGGTGTCAATGGCATTCCATCGTAGCGCCATTGGTCTGTGTGGAAATATTGCCATGAAGTACTGTTAGTATGACGAGCTGGACGGTACCAGTCAGTCGCACCAGCGAGGAATCCAACTGCTGCATAATTACGAATCTTTTCAGTTCCGACATAGTGAGCAAATCCACCACCATTGTTTCCTTGACATCCACAGATGATACCCATCACTGCTTCAGCACGGTAAGTCAATGTACCACCATGATACCAATGTAAAATACCTGAACCTGTGATGAACAGCGACTTTCCTTTGGTTGCTTCTGCATTGTCGGCCCATTCACGAGCTACACGAATTGCAAGGTCACGGCTAACACCAGTCTCTTGTTCCTGCCATGCAGGGGTGAATGGTGCATCCACATCGTTGTAATCTTCTGGGTAATCACCAGAAAGTCCACGCCCGACACCATATTGTCCCATCATCAAGTCGAAAACAGTAGTGAACAGAACCTTGCCATCCTTTGTCTTGACTTCACGAGCTGGAACTCCACGTATGCTGTTGATTGCTTCGTTACCGGTGTTCTTTGTTTCTCCAAGTTTATCGTATGTATGTGTAAAGTCAGGGAATCCAACCATCACTTCCTTGCTACCCTTTTTATCAAGCAACGAGAGCATTGGGTCATATTCCTCTCCAGTCAATGCATCTTCATGGGTTAAATTCCAACGACCAGTGTTTTCTGTTTCCCAGCGGTGACCAAGAGTACCGGTTGGAATCTTCATATCACCAGAATCATTGTCTACCTGAACAGGCTTCCACTCGTCATATTCTTCACCTTCAAACTGAGCAAAGTCAGATGCACGCAGGAATCTTCCATTTGTGTAATAACCATCTTCTTCGTCTAGCATTACCAAGAATGGCATGTTTGTATATCTCTTCACATAACTTTGGAAATACTCGGCTTTTCGCTCATGGTGATACTCATTGAGAATCACATGGATACAGGCACTAAGGAAAGCATTGTCCGCCCCCTCTTTAATCTGCACCCACAAATCAGAGAACTTGGTGATATCCGAATAATCAGGAGAGAGATTGGTAATCTTTCCACCGTTATACTTGTGCTCAGAAGCAAAGTGGGCATCAGGAGTTCTTGTCATTGGTAGATTTGAACCCATGACAATCCAGTATGTTCCTTGATACCAATCTGCACTTTCTGCAACATCGGTTTGATCACCCCAAATCCATGGCATGATGTGAGGCAGGTCATGATACCACTCATAGAACGAAAGCATGCTTCCCCCCATCAGTTGGTTATAGCGCTGCCCAGATGAGAATGAAACCATACTCATTGCTGGAATTGGAGAGAATGCCTGAATGTGATCTGCTCCGTACTTCTTGATTGTGTAAATCTGACTTGCAGCAATAATCTCTGCACTCTCTTCCCAGGTTCCGCGCTTCCATCCTGCTTTTCCTCTTGCATTCTTGTAGGCCTTTGCAAGTGTTGGATTTTCTACAACTGATGCCCAGGCCTCCACCGGCCCAAGACCACGCTTACGTTGTGCATTGTACGCCTTCCACAACTTTCGACGAATGTAGGGGAATTTTGGTCTGACAGGTGAATATGGATACCATGATGCTGAGATCCCTCTTTGACATCCGCGTGGTTCATAATTTGGTGTTTCATCATTGATTTGCGGCCAGTCAGTTTTCTGTAATTCCCAACAAATGATACCGTCTTTGACGAAAACTTCCCAACTACAAGAACCTGAACAGTTGACGCTGTGGCTTGTTCTTACTGAATAATCGTGTGACCATCTGTCGCGATAGAATTTTTCCCATGTACGGGACTCTTTAGCTTTCTTGAACCAAGTGAATCTTCCGCTTCCTTTTTTTTCTTCATTCATAATATCACCTTTTTTCAAGTCTCTCCACGCCTACCACGCGGTTTCTTACTCATCCCAACCATCACCATGATAGCCATCAGCAGAATGCACCCTCCAATGATTGCGCTCATTGTCCAATCGGGAACTTCTAGCCTTGCTTCTGGCTCAATTAAGGTTTGAGTAATACTGCCATCAGAAGTAAGATAGAAAGTTGCCATATTCCAGTCATCATCATCTGAGGCCTGAGCATCGCCATTGACAGAATTGGTTCGAAGTGTGAACTCGGCAACATCGAGTGAACCTGCAGTCCACTCAATTTGCCAAGAGCGCTGGTCATTTCCGACTTCTGAATGAGTTGCTTCACTTCCTTGTGCAAGAACATCTGTGCCGGGTGCACCCATGGAACCACTATCTACATCAATTAAGAATCCACCTTGATTCTCACCACTAACCACGGGTCCTCCGGTAAAACTAATTTCAAGTGTGTAGGTATTCCCTTCTGTTATAGTGACATTCTCGCCAACCATGAGCAGATTTGGGACCACCCCTTCTGTTTGCAAGCCATGGCAAGTACAACCAGACCCTGCAACTCCTGTATTTAAGCCACCATCCATTCCTGGATTGTATCCCATTGTTGTAGGTACTAACAACAACCCAAAAGAAACCAAAATTAGCACTGCTGAAAGATATTTCCTCACACTGTTCGTACCGATAATCGTCATTTTTTCACCCGTATTGTAGTTTAAGTTTGATTGATGCTCGGCTTAAAGAAATCCTATGCCGATAGCCCAACCTCACTCCCTGCCTTAGCCTCGTGAGGATTAGACACAAACTAAGTGCCGAACATATCCAGGGTGGTTGTTACCAGTTATTATCAGGCGTGACCAACCGATTTACAGATAAATACAGGAATGAGTCCAAGTATTTGTCCAACTAAAAGGTCAAATTCATTACACGGTTTTTTTTACCTACCCGGTGAATTCACTCAACGAGTAGGTGAAACACTATTTTTCCAACAAAATTTCGCTGAAAAGTGACGTAGTAATTCAGGTGCTTCAATTATCTCCATACCATTAATTTCTTGTGCCTTTTCGACAATTGAAACAGCAGTTTCAATTACATGGCGTAGATGGCTTTCAGTGTAAGTACGGCGTGGCAACGCTAGGCGAATTAACTCAAGAAGAGGAGTCACCAATTTACCATTTTCAGGAGAAATAAATGATAACATCACTGAACCGATTTCCACTGTCCTCACCCCACCCTCAAGGTACATCTCAACTGTTAGGGCTTGAGCAGGAAAATCGGTCGCTGGAATATGAGGCAAAACCGCGCCCGCATCAATGTACACAGCATGACCGCCCGGTGGTGACAGCACGGGAACCCCCCTGTTTTTTAATTCGTCATGGAGCCACTTCACCTGCCCTGTCCGATAGGCGAGGTAACCCTCATCTACTCCCTCAATCAGCCCGGTAGCCATCGCATCAATATCTCTGCCTGCAAGGCCTCCGTAGGATGGGAAACCCTCTCTCAAAATAAGTTCATTTTTAGCATTTTGATACAATTTTTCGTCATTCATCAACAGTAAACCTCCGATGTTAACTAGCGCATCTTTCTTCGCGCTAAACGTTGCACCATCGGACAAGGAAAACATTCTGTGGGCGATACTCTCTACTGTCCAATTTTCATAACCTGGTTCTCTTTGTTTGATCAGCCATGCATTTTCTGCAAAACGACATGCATCAATGAAAAACGGAATCTCATATGCATTACATAAATTGTGAATCTTTTCAATATTTGAGAGTGAAACTGGTTGACCTCCACCAGCATTATTTGTCACAGTCACCATGCAAAATGGAACTCTTGACTGATGCTTTTCAAGGAATTCATCTAATCTCTCAATATCAATATCTCCCTTGAATGGATTAGGATCGTTGGGGTCTTTACTCGCATCAATTACGAGATTTGTTGGAGTCCCCCCGCGTGCCAGTATATTTGCAGCAGTTGTATCGAAATGTGTATTTGAAGGCACTAAATCACCTTCTTTTAGTAAACAAGTTGCCAAAATTCCTTCTGCTGCCCTACCCTGATGGGTTGGCAGAAAATATTTGAACCCAAAAATCCTGTTTACTGATTCTGATAAACGTTGAGATGAACGCGAACCTGCATAGGACTCATCACCGCGCATCAAGGATGCCCATTGTTCATCAGACATCGCACCGGTCCCAGAATCCGTCAATAAATCAATCATAACTTTGTCTGCAGGCAGATTAAAAAGATTGTAGCCAGCTTGTTCTAAAGCCTGTTGTCGTTGCCCCCTAGTTGTCAAACTAATATGTTCAACCGTCTTCATGCGAAATGGTTCAAATGGGTGCTCACCCTCTTTCATCATGATGTCCCCAAATGGACGGTACGCATACCAAACTACCCGAATATCTTCGGTTCTTTTTCAGGGGTTGACATATCGACACAATGGGGGAAATCCCATGATCTATGATAGAAGGGTTAAACAACTCTCAATACCATGAATCAGAGGTATTGGCCACCATCAACATTGATGACTTGCCCAGTAATATGGCGCGCCATCGGTGAACACAACCATATGATTGCTTGCCCGACCTCTGCTGGTTGCCCAAGTCGGCCAAGAATTATCTCTTCAAGGGCTTTCTGTTTCACCGATTCTACGGCTTGTGAAACCATTTCAGTCTCAATTAATCCTGGAGCAATTGCATTCACATTTACATCGGACCTCCCCATCTCTCTAGCCACCGTTTTTGTTAGAGCAATTACCCCCCCTTTAGCGGCTGTGTAATTTGATTGACCAAATTTTCCTCTCAACCCATTGATAGAAGTGACATTGACGATACTGCCGCCCATTTGATTTCGAAGATGTGGTGTCGCTGCTCGTAAGAAATTGAAGCAACCTTTGAGGTCAACATCAATTACTCTGTCCCACTGTTCTTCTTCCATTTTCCAAATGACTCCATCCCAATTCATACCGGCATTATTGATGAGAAAATCTAGCCCACCTAAAGTTTCAATCGTTTCGGATACCACTTCACCGGCTCTTTTGAAATCGGCTACATCCGCTTCAAGGCTGAGCGCCTTCACTCCATATGATTCTGCTTGAGCCACTATGTCTTTTGCTTCTTCTCCATGACTGCGATAAGTGAAAGCAACATTTGTACCAGCCTTGGCAAATTCCAATACCGTCGCTTTGCCAATTCCCATACTGCCGCCAGTAACCAATGCTACCTTTCCGCTGAAATCAATTGTCAAAGCCATTACATTCACTCCTTTTGATGTGGCATAAAAGATTCTACCAATTCAGGTGTCCATGCTTCGCCCCTTGCAATCGCTTGACGGACTTCAATGAAATCCACTTGGCGTGGAATCCGGCTGCCGTCTTCACGCTTACCTCCGCCAACATTGAAAGCGCGGAAACCAGCCGCCGCCTCAACTGCCATATTGAGTGCTAGCCACTCTCGATTTGATTCTCTGTTTGAATCCCACCAATGCAACTTTTTCTTTCTCACACTTGATAAAGTCTTACGAGTACAACCCGGAAAAGTATTCGCTAGTTTCCAAGACAACCCCGCAACAGCAGCATCTAATCGACTAAAATCAATCGTACATTTATCCTTCAATTCTTTAGCAACTTTGGCTTCTTCACCTACCAAAAAATCCCCAAACACAATTTGCCCTGTAGAAGAGTTTACCCAATCAAAAGTGACCATCGGATTCGCCACCCAATTCCCAGAACCGTCTTGCAAAACCGGAACTATTTCGTTAACCAAACCTAAGTGCATTGCCTTGTGAGCCGACCACTGTTCACACAATACACACGATTCGATTGACCTTGCAAAACCGACGTAAAGATCAAGGAAATCAGTTGAACCGCCGTCTGGTGCAGAGCCATGCTTTGGACCTGCTTGGCCATACCTCGCTAAGTCTGATGAAATAGTAAAATCACAAGCAAGACCCATCTCTTGGCCACCAGCGATTCTCATTCCATTTACTCGATTAATGACTGGTTTTTCATTTTCTAAGATCAATGAAACCATGCGATTGAAAACCCCCATATATGTACGATATTCTTGTGGTTTCCAAGAGTATTCATTTTCATATTCAACCGTATTTCCACCGGTACAGAAGGCTTTTTCGCCAACTGCTGTAAGAATAATGCAATTGATGTCAGCTCGGCAAGAAGCCCAATCAAGTGCTAAGCAAAGTTGGCGAAGAGTTTCAGTCGTGTAGGAGTTGTACTGACTTGGGTTATCAAGCCAAATCCAAGCATCAAAGATGTCACCAACTTCACTTCCATCGGGCCTTTTGAGTGGTCTTAATTCGACTTGTAATTAGCTGAATTTCCCCTCCGAGAAACTGTGTTTATTACTCTGTAATACCTCATCAATTATTTTTTCTTCTATCATTTTAATTCGCCTCTGTTTGAAGTGCTCCATCAAATGCCTGTACAACACGCTCTTCTAATGATTGAGCAAGTTTCCGGTAATGCTCTACCGTTGACGAACCACCTAAGGTCTCTTCAACAAGATCAAACATTTGCATCAGACAATCTTCATCTTCTCTTGACAAAATTTCTTCACCCATTGGATAGAGAATATTATTCTCTTTGTGAATATGAAATCTCAATCCTTCAATGAAATTCCCCGTTGCTTGCCAGCGTTTAATATTGTCTTCCTCCCCTTGGGAAAGAGATTCTTCAATTATTTTCAAAAATGATCGAAAATTTTCGTGATCTTTCAACATTACTGCAACTGGGCCGTAATCATCTTGCATACCATTTTCACAGTATACTGGGAACAATATATTTTCTTCCTTAGCATGATGAAATTCGTCAGAAAAACCGCGTATGAAATCTATTGCATCTCGCCAAAATCTAGCGCCAAGAAAGGTACCACTACGTTCTAGACGAATCGCCCGAAACAAGGTATTTAATACGGAATTTATTTCTTCATGTTCTGCCATTAATCTTTGTGTTGTTCCACGCATAATATTCACCTCAAAAGAGTGCATTTGTCTAACCCTGATACCTTGACTTCAACAAACATCAATCACTCCTCCCAAAATTGGTCAGGAACTAGCACCACTCTAGGGTTTAGTTTACCTTTATGACCGGATTCAAATATTGAACCTATTTCGGAAAGTTTTCGCAATTCAGTGCTGCTTTCAAGGTCAACTGCCCCCCCGACTACTTTCTCTAAAAGTTCGGCGTATAATTCAGGTTGACAACCCCAATTGCCGAAGGCTTTTGCATCAAATGCCATTAAATTCGATAGGCGAATTGTCAATTTATCCATAGTAAACCCAACAATTGCGAGAGTCGCAGAAGGACCTAATAGAGAATAACCAAGAGATTGCCCTGAAACATGTCCACTGCATTCAAAAATCTTCCAACCACTCAATGACCAATTATTCGTTTTAGCAATTTTTTTGACCTTCTTTTTCACTTGCCAATCTTCGGTATTTGTACTATTAATAAGATTAGTAAAACCAAGTGCATCCATCATTGATAACTTCTCATCACTAACATCAATGCAGATAATATTTGCACCCAGCGAATTAGAAAGTTGAGCGCAATAACCACCAACACCCCCACAACCAATGATGATACAAACATCGCCCTCCCCGACTTCAGCCCGTAATAGAGCCTGCCAAGGAGTGCTGATTGCATCAGCGACTACAGATAATTTCGCAATATCACCTTGATAATTATCGGGAATTGGTACCAACCATTTTGATGGGACGCGGATGTGACTAGCAAAACCACCATCAACATCGTTGCCAGGCATGATTTGATTGACACAGACATTACTTCTGTTTGAACGACAATCTTCACAATCCCCACACGGAAGAACGGCTGGAATAACTACCTTAACCCCACTCCATTGCTTGGCATTTTCACCACACGCAATAACAGTACCTGAAATTTCATGACCTAACACAAGAGGTAATTCGTGTTTTGTTTTCACCCCCCCATAAAGGAATCCCAAATCAGTATGGCATACTCCACAACCAGCCACTTGGACAACGACTTCCTCATGCTCAAGTGTTGAGCAATCAATAACCCAATTTCTTAACCTAGGGAGTGTATTTTCTTCAAAGATTTCCCACCCTGTGACTACTATTTCCATCATTTACAACCACATCCCCCGGCACAAAAACGCTTTGCCTTCCAACTTGGTTTTCTTTTTTCAAGAAAGGATGTGATACCTTCAATATAATCAGGGTGAGTGCAAAGGTCATCGATAAATAACTGCCCCATTTTTTGATGCCCATCCAAAGTTCCGAGAGATTCTATTTCTCGTAAACGTGTCAATGTCAGGGCTACAATCCTTGGCGGATTGTTGAGAATCGGAGTCAGAAATTCAATAGCTGATTCTTCAAGGGCATCTTGACCAACAATTAGGTTGATTAACCCTATTTTTTTTGCATCCTCGGCTTTTATTGCTCTGCCTGAAAGTATCATTTCTTTCGCTTTTCTTATTCCAACTAAGTTTGGAAGTTGAAGCATAGCAAAAGGAGGATAACAACCCAAAGTAATTTCTGGAATTCCGAATTTTGCGTCTTCTGAGGCAATTACAAAATCACATGCAAGCGCTACTTCAGCACCGCCGCCAAAACAGAACCCATGCACTGTGGCGATTGTAATTAGTTGGGTTGAATGCATTGTCTTGAGTAAATTCACCATTTTCTCAATCATTTCCGGTGCTTCTTCCGGCAGATGCTCGGCCACCGATGCACCTGCACTGAAACCTTTTTCACCAGCACCCGAAATAATGACTGCTCTGCAAAAAGGATCGTTGCCTAAATCGTTAAGGGTGTTTATCAGACCCATGATTACAGCGGAATCAATGATATTGACGGGAGGGTTATTAATTTCAAGCAGAGCAATGCTTCCAATCTTCTTCAAGCCGATTAAATCACCCATCTATTCATCCCTCCTAATATTGGCCAATGGCTATCTGCCCACTATCTTCAACCCGAACATATCCGGCATATTCACACCGCATTTTCCATCTCACGCGTCCAAATCGTGAATGGTTCCTCAATAACTGATGCAAAACAGGTCTTACACGAATCATCTTGAGTGGTCAACTCTTCTCGAGCTGACTGAAGCAAAACCTCCTTACCAAGGGAGGTGAACAAATCACACATCTCTGAAAGACGTGGCTCGGATGCAACGAATTCTCGCCTCCACCCTGATTTCAATAACTCTGATTCTGCCAAATCATCTTCAGCGACTGGAAGTCTCATCTTTCAGCCTCAAGCTTTGATAATCTTTGTCGGGCCAATGTAGCCGCTCCAATCGCTCCAACAAATTGAACTAAATCGCCCTCGGGTACATTGACATTACCTCCAAGTTCTTTGGTCAAAGATTCAACCATCGTTGGATACCTCATGATGCCACCAACTAGAGTGTATTCTGGTTCCATTTTTATTCGGCGCATAAGTTGTAGAGACCTGCCAACGAGTGAAACCATCGCTCCTTGCATGATATCAGATGGTTCAGAACCAATCGAAAGCTGGTTGATTACTTCTGATTCTGCAAATACTGCACAGACTCCAGAAATCTCAACCTGTTTTGTTGAAGATGCCGCTAACTCGCCTATTTCTTCAGTTTGAAAATCCATGTAACGAGCAGTTTTTTCTAAGAATGCCCCCGTTCCAGCCGCGCATTTATCGTTAAGGCGGAAAGATTTTACTTTGATATTTTCATCAAGTTTTGTCGCCTTCATTGTTTGTCCTCCAATGTCAAGAACTGTCTTCGTGTTAGGAAAAAACCAATGCGCACCACGAGCTGCTGCTGTCAACGCAGTGATTGTAACATCTCTAAATTCCACTTGATGGCGGCCATATCCTGTGGAAATGACATAGCCAATATCCGACTCTGAAATTGAAGCATCTTGCAATGCCTCATCAAAAGACTTTCTTGCAACCTCACTGAGTTTGAATCCAGTATTATTCATCGCTCGACCGACTAAATCACCAGCCGAATTCAAAATTACTGCCTTAGTGTAAGTTGAACCAATATCCAAACCGGCAATGTACTTCACATTACCACCCCCGAACTAATCCTAGCTCTATCCATGGCAAAAAGTGCACCACCTAAAGCGCCCATGTAATGAGATTCTTCACTAACATTCATCTCAATGCCCATGTTTTCATTCAGCACGTGAACCATTCCCAGATTTCTTGCCACCCCGCCTGTGAATGTCACCTCTTCTTCAATTCCAACTCGGCGTAAGAGGCCAATTGAACGGGCAGAAATTGACTGGTGGACCCCCATCAAAATATCTTCTATTTTTTTCCCTTTCCCTAACCAAGAGAGAATTTCAGTCTCAGCAAAAACCGTGCAAGTTGTAGAAATGCGAACTGGCCTTGTGGATTTCAATGCCGTAGGCCCGAGTTCAGCCAAAGGGATGTCTAAGGCGGCTGACGCCGCCCCAAGGAATCGGCCGGTTCCAGCCGCACATTTGTCATTCATACAAAAGTCTCGAATTTCCCCTTTGTCTGTGACCGCGATTGCTTTTGTATCCTGGCCACCCATGTCAATCACTGTTTTAGTATTTGGAAACATATGGACTGCTCCCCTACCATGACAAGAAATTTCTGTGACTTGGTCGTCCCCAAAAGTGACTTTGTAGCGTCCATAACCTGTGCCGATAACATATTTGATTTGCTCCTTTTCTAATTCGGAATCCTCCAATGCAGAAACGAAGGCGGTTTCAGCAGCTACGAGAACATTAGCCCCTGTATCATTTAATGAACGCCCAACAATTTTCAAATTTTCATCAATAATTACTGCTTTTGTTTGAGTAGACCCAACATCAACTCCGGCTGTGAAAATCATCAATTAGCCTCCTGAAGTTTTGCAGCCTTTCGCATCTCAATTCCCTCAAAAAAGGCATCAATGCGATTCTTCATGGGAGCGATAGATATCACTCTTTTATCCATCATATCTGACTCAATAAAGAGGCTCGGAAGTTCAGTTGCCTCCATCAAGGCTCGCCTATTATCAGCCAAACCAGTAGACGAAGTTCTACAACTCTTTATTGGATGGTAGACCACTCCTTCAAGTCCGTACTCTTCCATATTATCATAAATTATTTGTTCGGGATGGAACATTGAATCCATTGCATCCCTGACATGTATCAATGTCACTTCCGCAAGTGAGTCAAGAGGATTTTCAAGATCATATTGAAAACCAAGATTGTTTCCACCAGACGCAAACCAAAGGTATGTAGAAGTAACAAATACTCCACCCCAATCACTGAATAAATTATTGAATTCTCTAAATATTGGATAACAAGGAACGCCAATAAATGCTAATCGGTGCTTCTCTTCTTCAACGATTCCAATTCCATTATCATGCATCCATTTCTTTTCTTCAAGAAGTCTCTCGAAGTACTCCGCACCTTCCTTAGTCCCCCGCATGATATTGTTAACACCGAGATAGGCAGTTCCGTCAGTTAAAGCATTAAATACAGAAGGAGACGCTTTGTTAAACTCCAAAATCTGTTTCCAAGCCGCCGACATCCGATTAGAATATTCCAGCGTTTCTCGTAATTTATTGATGTCAAATTTCTGCCCAGTAATCTTTTCACAAGTTTCAATCAATTCATCAATTTGTGCCCTAACGTATCTTTTTTCACGCTCAAACTGTTCATCACCTGGCCAAGTTTGTGTGCCTTTCTCACGGGTACCGGGAACATCAATCGTGAAAAGAGGGGTTTCGAACATTCTCTCCCATATTTCACCCCATTTCAAGTAGGTATTACAAGCGTTTGTCAGGAGCGCCAAACCTGGTTTCGGTAATTTCCCCATTGGGTGTTGCCCATCTCTATTTTGAACTGCATAATCTGATTTTACATAACCACAAATATCAGGTGAGTACCCATGATCTTCTGCTTCGTTCAGCAAATCTGCTGCTTCATGTCGAATTGCAGTATTAAGGGAGGTTATTTCAGGGAATATGATTGGAAGGTCAAATGTGTTTAAAATTTCAGTTAAACTACCCATAACGAAAACATAGGCTCCAACCTCGCCAGCCTCTGCTGCGGCATCTAGATTTTCAAACCATTTTTTGAACAACTCAGACCCTTCGCGATTTCCTCTTCTCCACATTTCATGGTCTTTTTTTGATTCCATTTTATCACCTCAATCAAACAGGATATTCTCCACAAAAGTTTCAAGTTGAATTTCTAGATGAGAAAATGTTGTCATATTTTCCTCGAATTCACTAATGAAGAAAGGTATTTCTTCTTCTTCAAGTGCTTGAATATATGTTACCTGTTCCTCTAATCCAGGTTCACACATTTTAGCGGCAGTAATGATTACTGCATCTGCATCGGCGGAGTTATATCTTTCCAATAGCATCTTTTCTTTTGGTTTGTTGTTGTCATGTTGAACTGGGCTGTAAGAAGAATTGTTGAGGTAGGATTCCGCCAACGCCTCCATGCCATTTTCTCCAACTTCAACATCATCTAGGAACCAGCGTAAACCTATTAGAAAATCATCATCAACAATGTAACAAGATTGGCCGATTGTACGTATCAAATCAAGCGGAGGTTGTTCACAAAATCCACCCTCAAATACTACTCTGATTCGATCCTGTTTGCGTCTTTCTATATTTTCAATTTGACTAAGCACTTGAGTCATCATTTCATTATGTTCTTCGCGTGGCATCATTCCAGCAAGCCGAACAAGGGTATAGGCTTCATCGGCAGAAATCTTCCATGGTGTCTCTTTTTTGATTGCATAAAGTTGACGTAATAGTCTTCGGTTTTCATTGAATACTTTTATTGAATTGGCTATCGCTTGTTCGGTGATTTTATTGCCACTAACATCTTCAATTATTTTGCTTATTCGTTGATATTCCTCTGTGAGATATTGTTTTGAATAACTTGAATTTGGGTTTTGTGGCAGATAAAGAATTTGACATGGATAATCAAAATTCCGCCCCCAAATCGCTCCAAGATTTCGGGCAGCATCACAAATTGGATGGGTGACAAACATATCTAATTCGGCCCGCCCACTCAAAGCCTGTTCCAAATTTGTCTTCATTATGGAACACAAGTAAGACCCAAAACGACTGTCGGAAAGACGTGGCTCAACTGGAGCTCCACACATTTTTAGAGGTAGCATTCCTGCAGCATGTGCTAACTCTTCTGGGAAGTAAACTTGGAAGTGGCCAAGCACCTTACCCCCTCTATCTCGCCAAGCCTGGACTGTCGGCAATTCTTCTAGTTCCAAAGTTTCGCGGGCTAACCAAAAAACTTCTTTGAGGGGAGCATCTCTCCATCCATGAAGGGTATCGGTATTCTGTGCCAATTTCTCTTCAACTTCGTGAAGGCGTAATTCTCCCATAGTTGGCTAATATCCGATTTTAAGGTTGTTTTATTCCCGAACATGTTTTCTTATAGAATTACAGTTTGAATATGATTCGTTATTAATTATTGGTTGTCTATCTGAATTTGTTGAGACAAAAATGCATTCCTGAGGGAAAAACAGAATATGTTCGGGAAAGTGTGCATGATGGAAGGGGCTTTTCGATTTAATTATGCACTCGTTCAGGAAGTTCGATAATGATGAGGCGATTCAACAATCGTTGGGATTCACAAATATTGCAATTATTTCACATGATTTCAACCAAAATTCACCAGCACTAGGTGACATGAAGGGATTAATAAGTAGAGGTTTTGAGGTTTATCCAATAAACCCCGACCTAGCTGAGAATAATATCACCCTGAACGGAAAAAAGGTTTCAAAAACAGTTTCAGATGTAGAGGATGAAGTGCAAATCGTAGTCATGCATGTTGAACCTGAATGGATATTTGATGTGATTTCTGATCTATCTTGGCGAACTGAGCACTGTGCAGATATTCGAACCCTTTGGATAGAGCCAGGAATTAATATATCAGATAAGGTTCGTTCGGACGCACATGATTTTGGTTGGATGGTTGTAGAAGATTGTTGCATATTGTCGAAAGTCATGGAACATAACATCTCACACATCTAAACACCAAATACACCCGAACATGTTCGGGATTAATGATGCGGGTAAAGCCACACTCGTGATAATCAGGAGGTTTACACATTCACCATAATGGGACGAAATTTGCGACCTTGATTATTCTGACCATCTCGCTCTTTGCAGGTTCAGCGGTAATTGCTGAATCAGATGGAATTAGTGGCCAAATTGTCGACAATGGATGTGTTTGTCACGGTGGTGGTGGTACGAACCAAGATATTAGCGTATCACTAACAGGATTACCTGAAGGCGATTTTGAACCCGGAGAAATCTACAATTTATCTCTTACTATTTCTGGAGGACCGGATTCAGATGGCCAAAACCAAGGTGGTTTCAATCTGAAAGCATCCGCAGGAGAATTGACATCAATAGATGGCAGTACTCAAATTGAAGATGGTCAACTGACTCATACTTCATCTGGCAACGATCAAAGGAATTGGACCTTCCAGTGGGTCGCACCACAATCAGGCGCCGTCACATTCTCATTCCACGGGAATTCAGTAGATGGAGATGGCAGCCCTAATTCTGAAGACTTATGGAATTCAAACTCGCTAACTATTTCTGGACCAGATGGTGAACAGAGTAATGTTGGATTTAGAACTGATACTGGTGAACCACACAATTCTTTACCCTACATTCTGTCAGCCTTCATCGTATTGATACTCATTGTTGTCATTTCAAGAAGATCAGATTCACTTTAAACAAAATAGGAGAGGTTATTAATGAAGGAAAAATACCAAGGAACTGTGTCAGCCCAACGTTTATTGATTCAAATTAGGCTACCAGAAACCCACTGGGCTGCTATCATCACACGTTCTCACCCCCACTTAATTTTACGAGTGGTAGAACACATGCCATTACCCAAAGGCAGAGGAAATGTCATGGCCGAAATAATTGGAATTGATACACCCGCAATAAGGAGTACATTGAACTCGATTGATTCAATTGAAGAATTCACCTTCATGGAAGAATTTGATTCATCCGTGGAAGCACTTTTGCATATTGGTAAAGGAGGAGGGGGATTCCTACGACCGCTAATGGAGGCAGAAGCAGTTCCAAAAACACCTTTCGAAGTACGTGATGGATGGGTGGAGTGGGATTTAATCGTAGACCAAGAACACGCACAAAAATTAGTCCAACAATTGAAAGACCAAGAAATTACTCACCGAATTCTTGGATTTGGACAAACAACGAATAAAAGGCTGTTAACAGTTCGCCAACGTGAGGTTTTTGACCTCACTGTTGCAGAAGGGTATTATGACACACCTAGGAGAATTACCTTGACGAAACTCGCTGATAAATTAGGCATCTCAAAATCTACATTATGTGAGATGACTCACCTAATTGAAAAACAAATTATTGAACAATTTGCAGATAGTATCCGGCATCAGAGTCCCAAAGAGGGCGATTGAGAGCGATTTCAAGACAAAATCTTATTCGGATTAATTAAAAAGAAGGATGAGCAGAGGCGAAAAACACATGAGCGGTACTGAAGTTGTTGAAAAGTACGAGCCAAATTTCCAGGCTTGGGTTGAGCAGTTCGGTGAATGGCAAACTAGAATCGGTTTTGACCCTACTTGGCTTGGTGACTACAGATTTGATATCAAATTTGACTGGGACAGTGCTGGAGATGAAATTGAATTCGGAGATTTTGAAGGCATGCCAAAGTGGGAGCGTAGAATGCAAATTCCACAACAGAGCGTATGTGATGCTATCATCAGTATGATCAGCGTTCAAGGCGATACCGAGTTTGGCAGTGTTGAACAACAATGGCATTTGCTTGACAGCGCACCAACTGAGTACGATAGAAAGTCAGCCCTCAGAATCATGTGCGAAGAACAACGGCATGGCTGGCAAATGGCTTATGTCCTTTGCAACTATTTTGGAGAACATGGTATTCGTGAAGCACAAAAATTGCTTGAGCGAAATTCTTCTGCAAACCCAATTCGTGGTGAAGAAGATCGGCCTCGACTACTAGGTTCTTTCAATGAACCAATTGACAACTGGCTTGATTTCTTCTGCTTCACTCACTTCATTGACCGTGATGGAAAATATCAACTCAATATGTTGAGTACTTCTTCTTTCAAACCACTTGCTGCAAGCATGGGTCCAATGCTAAAAGAAGAATCATTCCATCTTGGAACCGGCGCAAATGGTCTGCGCCGAATTGTAAAGCAGGGAGTAATACCGATTTCTCTTCTTCAAAAATACATGAATAAGTGGGTTTCAACCGGACTTGACCTGTTTGGGGTTGACGAATCAACATCGGCACAATGGGCTTATGTTTACGGAATCAAAGGTAGATATGATGAACGTGAGGCAGAAATTCCTGCAGACCGTGAGCACCTAAACGAAGAAAGCAGGATGCATTACTTTGATGAACTCGCAAAAGAGATGGGAAGAATAAACAAAAGCCGCCATGAAGGACAACCTGAATTATTCATTCCATCAGATAAGTTCCACCGCAGTGTTGGGAAGTATGTTGACATTAGAACCACAGTCCACGGAGAACCATTTGAGGGCGATGACGCGGCTTGGGAGCAATATCTACACGACCAGTTGCCTAACGATGAAGATGTGGCACAACTCAATGAATACTTCAAAGAAGAGTGGATTCAATACCGCGAGTGGAAGGACTGAGGTGAAAGAGATGCAGGCATTCGCCCTGCTGAATGTAAATCGGGAAAGGTTGAGACCGTTCTTTGAACGTGTGCCGGAATTATTCGCGGCACACCTACACAATCTGGGATGATGACACACGAAAAGGACTTGCAAAATTAGGCTTTGAAATCCCCGAATCTAAGAATGTAGATGCGTTCGTTTATGGCGCTTATATTTCTAGTATTGAACTAGTAAAGGAATTAGCCCCATTTACCTGTTTCTTGGAACATGATGTACCGCGGCAAAGATTGTTTCAAGCGGCTTTGGCCGCCTACGGCCGCGAAAACTGAATCCGGCCTGGAGGCAAAGAAAAAATCTAATCAACTTGGGGAATCGTAATGTTCTGCGCCAATGTGAAAGTGAATATGAAAGTGTTCCTTTATAGTGTTTGAATCAGGGGGTACCCTCTCATTCAAATAATCGTGTGGGTTACTCAACTGGTCCAAATACCATATCCCTTCTTTCGGAGG
>NYYK01000056.1 GCA_002685895.1 Methanobacteriota archaeon | reverse complement strand
TCCGGCCACTTCGGTTACCGCTAGGTACAATCACAACTCCCTTTGGCCTTCGGCCGCTACTTCAACCTTCACCAACTTCGCTAATGTGAAATGTGTATTTTCATGGCTCGTGACCCCTACGGGGGTCACGTATTCATTACCATTGTACAATCATTACTCGATGGCTTTTAGATGCCTAGATATGTCCAAAGTGAGATGTGTCGAAAGGGCAATATTACCTTCCATCAAAGAGTCGCCTCGATAATGATGCAGAAAAGTATTCCATTAGTGCTCCAAGGTGGGGTTTAATAGGGGCTGGCAGGTCGGCGAGCCACTGGAAACCTCTCCTCCGGAGGCGTGTGCCAATGAGGGACGGGAGGGTTGTGAACCCTTCCGTTCCTCTGCACGCTCCTAGAGGCGTGGTAAAAGGAAGGTAGAAAGATGTACACGCTTGAAGTTAGAGAGGATACTATCAGGATTCCTGCGGAGTATATCCGCGAGGGGCAATCGTTGAGTCAGCACGTTGATCGTTTGGCTCATCAGGCATT
This sequence comes from Methanobacteriota archaeon, assembly GCA_002685895.1. Taxonomy (GTDB): domain Archaea; phylum Thermoplasmatota; class Poseidoniia; order Poseidoniales; family Thalassarchaeaceae; genus MGIIb-Q1. Next base: position 5,810 of record NYYK01000056.1, on the reverse strand, counting down.
TGAAGGAAAGTTCGATGATGACGATAATTTCGTCATTGTAACATTTGATCATGAGATGATTGGNCGAGGTCGGATAATTCATGGAGATGGTGCAATTTACCAGAATGTACGATTCAAGGCCGTATTATTCCATCTAGATACGAATGAGATAGTCGATGGAGCCGTTTCTGAAGTTCTTGANTTCGGTGCTTTCGTTCAGATGGGCCCACTAGAAGGCCTTCTGCACAAGTCACAGATTCTTGAGGAACCTGTTAACATCAATCAGAATGAAGGCAAGATTACAGGTAGTCGCTCAGGTTCTATATTGTCATTAACCAACCCCGTTCGCTCCCGTGTAGTCACATTATCACTAAACCCACACGACCCACGCTCAAGCAAGATTGGATTAACTTGCAAGCAACCAGGTCTTGGCGCACATGACTGGATTGTAGGTGGTGAGTGAAGTGGCAAAGAAAATCCCTTTGGCATGTGGCGAGTGTCATAGAATTCTAGACGATGATCAAGAGACATGTAATGCTCACCCGGAAGCTCACTGTACCTCTGATTGGGCAGGTTATGTTGTTATCCTCAATCCTGAACGTTCTGAAATCGCTGAGAAACTAGAAATCACAAGAGCCGGCAATTATGCATTGAAGGTGAATATTCGCTGAAGGAGGGGTGCAAATGGAAATTATAGATAAAATAGAGAATCAACTATTGAGTAGAGTTGAGATTCAATTCCAACTTCGTCATGAAGGAAACCCCACTCCAAATCGAGGGGATCTACGNAGCAAAGTTGCATCTTTGGTGCCGGGTACATCAGCATCAAATGTTGTTGTGAAAAATGTTGATACACGTTTTGGACAACCTTTGACTACTGGATTAGCATTCATTTACGATTCAGAAGAAGCGATGCAGATTGAGCCAAAATATATTCTTGCTAGGCATGGTGCTGAGGTAGATGAAAAACCAGTAAAAGAACCTGCAGCAGTTACCGAACCTCCTGCTGAAATCAAAACTGAAGATGATGTCTCTGGAGGTGAGGAATAATGTCAAACCGTTCAAGCCTATACACTGTTGACGATGGCAAATTAGTGCGAAAGAATGAGGCGTGCCCTCGTTGTGGTCCTGGAATATTCATGGCCAAGCATTCTAATCGAACAACATGTGGTCGCTGTGGTTGGGATGCAAGCAACGCTCAGTCTGTTCCAGAACCAGTTGCTACCGAAACTCCAGCAGCAGAACCAGTTGCTGAAGTAGCAACTGAAGAAGAGTGATTTTGGCTCACATCTCAGCGTGTTCATTGGCACGATTAAGTGCCAGATGCAAAAGAAGACCAATTGCCTTGATTATCTAGTACGATTATCCCCTCAATAGGGTGTTGGTATAGGGCAACTCCCAATTCTTTACGGGCAGTTCGTTGTACTGAATCCTCGGCCCAAAGAATATCTTCTCTCCATCCTGCAATGTGCCACGCCCCGTTCAAGAAGAGGGCATCATGGCAGGGACCGCCAGAAATTGCTTCTTCCGAAAGTCCGTCACCTCTCAAGCGGACTATTTTTCCACTTGATAATCCGAGTATCCATCCACCTTCATTTCCACACTTTACTAGATCCAACTCGCCCTTTGTGGTGATTGCACCTTGTGTGATGATACTACCATCAGACCAATCTAAAGTTGCCCAACAGTTAGCAATAGTCCATACCCAAATGCACCTCATTTCCTTATTTTGTGGATGGGGGCCGATGGCGATGGTATGAATTACATCTGAGTTGGGAATTCCATCAATATTTGGCCAATACAATGAATCCCGCCTCCAAATCTCATTTGAGTTGGAATCAATACAATAGATTCCTCGTTTGTAATTTGTAAAACAGATGAGGTCATTCTCAGCAGCTATACCTAATGGCTCAGCATCCAAGACATGACTCCACTCAGAGCCAGCTACCGAACAATCAATGCTAATATCATCTTCAGAGAATCTCAATTCACTTTTGTTAATTCCATAAACAAATCCAGAATCAATGGATAATGCAGCCATCCGTGCTTGTTGAAGTTCTGATTCAACCCAAGTGCCAACAAATAACCTGTTACAAATCGCCGAATTAGTTATTTCAGATGGGAATGGTTTGGCATGCTCTTCAAGAGTCTCCAAGGTTTTCTTATCTACTCTGCAAAGATCACCATCTACTCCGACTATCACCAAAGGGTCACTAGCGGTATGTATCACCATAGGGGGAAAGGGGATTGGAGGAAAGTTTGGCACTACTCACCACCTCATCAGTTGACTCAATGTAAGCCGAGCAAATCACGAGCTGCCGAAAGAGCGTCATCAAGTCCTTCTGGATTTGAGCCACCGCCTTGAGCAAAAGTTGGCCTTCCGCCCCCTCCACCAGAGATATGACTTGAAATCGAATTGAGTATCTCAATGGCGTTGTGCGAATCTGAAGCGGCGCTCTCTTCGGTGATGGCAACAAGTAATTTGCCACCATCCTCGCGGGTTCCGAGGATAGCAACAGTTGGTTTTTCTGGGTCTCGGGTCAATTCTTGCACCATGCTGAGTAGTTGGCGCATATCCCCGCTACCTTCCATCACAACAAATCTGATTCCATCTTTTTCGATGGTGTCTGAGTCGCCTCCGCTAGTGCGTAATCTAATGATTTCTGCCTCTAGATTTTCAATGTGTTTTTTCTGAGATTTCCATTCATCGAAGAATCGCTGAACGGTAGCAGGTAACTCCTCAACTTGGACGCCTAGGACATCTGATGCTTCGCTCAGCAACCGCTCTTGTGTGCGGGCGTGTTCCCGCGCAGTCTCCCCTGCCACGATTTGCAGACGCTCCACCCCGTCTTGAACCGCACTGCTACGAATTATCCTAACTTCACCAATTTCACCTATTTTGTCATGATGCGTGCCGCCACAAGCCTGAGTATCATGCTCCCCGATTTTGATGACACGAATTTGTTGTTGTTTGGGGGGTCCACCTTGATACAATTCAAATCCGAAGCGAGCATCCGCATCTACTCTGTCTAGCACCATCTTTTCAACTGAAAGATTACTCTCAATTATCTCATTTGCATGGTCTTCAATTTGGTCTAGTTGTGTACGAGTCAATCGTTCATAATGAGTTACATCCAAGCGAGCATATTTTTCACCTTTATTACTACCAGCCTGCCAAATATGTGGGCCGAGAATAGTTCTAGCAGAACCACCTACAATGTGTACTGAAGTATGGTGATCCATTAATTGAGTGCGTCGGTCCGAGTCGAGCTTACCGGTAACAGGGCCTAGACCCAATTCACCGTTAGTCAGGTGGACAATCACATCTCCTTCAATCCGTGAATCGAGAACATTAACCATCTTGCCATTGGTAAGTGTTCCAAAGTCACCTAATTGGCCACCACCTTCAGGATAAAAGAGAGTCCTGTCAAGCACTACTGCATGTGAAGGGATGCCATTAACTTCTCTTGAGAGATTCAGCGATGAAATGACTTCGTCATTGAGTTCGAAACAGGACAAGACTTTAGCCGAGAATTCGATTCTTGAGGNTTCTTCGTAGTAATCTCTTGATGTGGCTGGCAAATCGTGTTGTTGAGGTAGAAGAACTTCCGATTTATTATCACGGACAGATTCCTTAGCTTGTTTTGCGTGACGCGCAGCCATGTCAGCGGCTAAGCCAACTCTAACTGCTAGTGATGGCCACCCCGCATTTTTTGCTATTTCTGCNACCATATCTGGTTGCAGTCCCCTGCTCTCAGCAAGGTGGAAGAAGATTTCATCGGGTATTTCTACAGCATCTTGTGGTACAGATTTCAATGCGGTGCGAACAGCGGCTTCCCCTGCGCGCAACATCTCGCGATAACGCTTCTCTTCAAGTTCAAGAATTGTAAGAATGCCTTCTCTTGTTTGCGTGAACTCACGTCCGCCTAGATTGACATCTAGATGATGGGCGCCTAGATCTGAGAGCGAGATATCAATTCCCAATTCATCTCTTAATTTCAAAGTCCTGCGGGCCAGCATACGTGCCAAATATCCTGCTTTCACATTAGAAGGAACTAACCCATCACCTAGCATATTGCAAAGTCCATGCAAATGGTCAGGAATTGCATATATTCCTGAAAGTGGTTCAGTAATAGATTTGAGTTCATCAAGTGAGATTGCGACACCTCTTGATTGTAATCTTTCAACCAGTTTCTCATATAACGCGGATACATCGGTTCCAACATCGATATTGAGAATGCCTGCAAGTACAGATAATTCCGAGAGTAGGACTTCTGTATCGATATGCTTCATGGAGGCGATGCGGCCATCAAAACCTGACAACTCACGCAACCATGAGACCGTTTCAGGATATATCGCCTCATAGATTGTCGCAGTTCCAGCNGCAGCCCAACAAAATCTCTCAAGCCCATATCCGGTATCGATTATTTGCAAATTCATTTCGCTGTATCGCTCACCTTTAACCTCATAATCACCGTCAGGATCTTCNTGTAGGTTCATGAAAACCAAGGTTGCTAATTCGAGCCCACCAACAATAACTTCCAATGCTGGTCCAGCATTACCTCCTCCTGACCAGGGATTTTCCACATAGGTGATTTCAGTAGGATTGATGCCAAGGNGTTCAACAAAAAGTTCGTCACAGTAGCGAACACACTCATCTATCCAGTANACTATATCTCCCTCTTTCGGTTTATTGAAGCAGTGNTGNGCCATCATCTCAAATGTTGTCAAATGTCTACCTGAACGNCCTACNGCGGCCNCATCAGTAAGNCTNATNCAGGGTTGTGAAATCGTCAAAGGATTTGCTGGCGGTGGGATAATGCCTCCAGTTACATCTGGTTGAAAATCAGCAATGGAAGCGATAGTCAGGTGTATGTCATCACGCCAGCGAGCAATCACTGGATAGGGCTCAACTCGCTGATGTGCCTGTTCCTCAAAATAATTCAGGAAGGTCTCCCTCATTCTATCCATGAGTGCTTTGCCCCGTTCGGGGAAACTCGGGATCAAAGGATTGCCGATGAAGGTATATTCGTCTGCCACAGTATCGCCACAAGTAGTTCTATTCTCATCTTTAGACCAGAACCAAAGATCACTAACGTGACACTTTTTGCGCACAAATCCGGACTCATGGAAAAAGGGGATGTCAATGTCTCCAAATGCCATGTTAATGCCCCTCCAATATGCCTCCGAAAGCGGGTTCTCTCTTAAGTCAACTAATCCAAACTGGGGGAAAAGGGCTTGAATAGGGGGCTTAGCCCCCTCTTCAAAGGAGGCGCCCCGATGTCATTGGAGTGGAAGCAACATCTTGAGCAGGTTGATGATGCCAAGTTTCGAATCAGAGCACACGGCTCAATGAGAGTAGATGCGATGTTGGTTGCAGATCAAGCACATCTGGATACAAATGGTGATGACCGCTCTCCCGCACAGTTAGTCAATACTGCTTCATTGCCCGGAATTGTGGGTGAAGCGTGGGCTATGGCAGATTGGCATTATGGCTATGGTTTTCCTATTGGTGGTGTTGTTGCTACAGACCTTGAGTGGGGCGAACAAGGCGGAGTTATTTCTCCTGGTGGGGTTGGATTTGACATCAACTGTGGTGTACGTTTATGTGCTACTAATCTTGAAATCAGCCAGATTCCAGATTTACCGGGTTTAGCCAAGAAACTCTCTAATCGAATACCTGCAGGCGCCTCAGGGAAAGGGGGCGTCAATCTTCAACCTCAGGAATTACAAGATATCCTTGAGAGGGGTGCTGAAGCCTCTGCTGATATGGGTTGGGGATTTCATGAGGATTTGGCTAACATCGAATCAAACGGATTGCTTGAAGGTGA